>CAYXQR010000127.1:0-9945 GCA_964466955.1 uncultured Nitrosospira sp. | reverse complement strand
TTATTGCCAGAATTTTTGCCATTCCGCGCCTCTGAACTGAACTGAACTGACTGTGCTGGCATCAAGCGACGGATTTGTCTCGATGATACCGTTGATGGATCCGGTTCCCTTAACTCCGCCTGATCATAACCAGATGCCGCTTTTCCTCCAGATCAGGAACGCTGATAGGGACAATTTCGTCCACCATGAATGGTGCTGTTATCTGAGCCAGTTCCTCGTGGGGGTGAATACCCTTCATGGCAGCCAATCTGGCACCACTTTCGCCGCCCCCGGCCCCCGGCCCGCACAAGTGCCCGGCCAGCCGAACGAAATCAGCCAGATCCGAGAAAGCCCGTGAAACAATCGTATCCAATCCGTTCTCACGCCAATCTTCGACTCGGTTCGGGGCAATCCTGATGTTCTCCAGTTTCAGTTCAATCTGCGCCTGCCGCAGGAAGGTGATTTTTTTGTGATTGCTTTCAATCAGCACTACCTTCCACTCTGGTTGGGCGAGCGCCAGGGGGATGCCCGGCAATCCCGCCCCGCTGCCGATATCGGCTATGCGCGGGCCGGTTATATGCGGCAAGATGGCCAGACTGTCGAGTATATGCCTGACAAGCATCGCTTCGGGCTTGCGCACTGACGTCAGGTTGTGCACCTGATTCCACTTCTGAATGAGGGCGAGATATTGCAACAGGCGCCCGCGGATTTCTGGCATCAAAGCCAGACCCAGTAAAGCTGCTCCGCGCTCAAGTCTGGCCTCGAGGCTCATGCGCTTTTCTTCTTATTGGCGGAAAAACCGCGCTTTATGTGTACTAGCAACAGTGAAAGCGCTGCGGGAGTGACGCCTGCAATTCTTGCGGCTTGTCCTGCTGTTTCGGGCTTGAACTGATTCAGCTTTTGCTGCACTTCGCTGGAGAGGCCGCGCACCATCCTGTAATCCAGATCCTGCGGAAGACGGGCTTCTTCGTAATGGGCGTTACGCGCCACTTCATCCTGCTGCCGTTCAATATAGCCTTGGTATCTGGCCTGGATTTCGATCTGCTCCGCAACAAGCGGATCGGTTACGCCCGGACCGGCTCCCGGGAGGGTCATCAGGTCGGCATAGGAGACGTCCGGGCGGCGCAGCAATTCGGATAACGGATAATCACGCTCGATTACACTGCCAAGCACGCTCATCGACTCCATACTGGTGACTGTCCTTGGGCTCACCCGAACCTCCTTTAACCGGTTCTGTTCGCGTTCGATGGCTTCCCGCTTGGCTTCGAATGCCTGCCAGCACGCATCGTCAATGAGACCGAGTTCCCGCCCCTTGGCGGTAAGACGCAGATCGGCATTGTCTTCGCGCAATTGCAGCCGGTACTCGGCGCGACTGGTAAACATGCGATAAGGCTCTGTCACGCCCCGGGTTACAAGGTCATCTACCAGCACACCGATGTATGCCTCGTCGCGGCGAGGACACCACGCTTCCCTATCCTGAGCTTTAAGAGCCGCATTGATTCCAGCCAGCAACCCTTGGGCGGCGGCTTCCTCATACCCAGTGGTCCCGTTAATCTGTCCCGCAAAAAACAGGCCTTCGATCATTTTGGTTTCAAGCGATGTCTTCAACGCGCGCGGATCGAAATAATCATACTCGATGGCATAACCGGGACGGGTGATATGTGCATTCTGCAATCCATGGATGGACCGCACCAGTTCCAACTGCAGATCAAAAGGCAGGCTTGTCGATATCCCGTTAGGGTACACCTCGTGAGTGTCCAGGCCTTCCGGTTCCAGAAATATCTGGTGCGACCCCTTCTCGGAAAACCGGACCACCTTATCCTCGATGGATGGACAGTAACGCGGCCCCACGCCTTCGATCATGCCCGTGAACAACGGGGAACGATCCAGTCCGGAACGAATGATGTCATGGGTGCGGGTATTGGTGTGTGTAATCCAGCATGACACCTGGGCAGGATGTTGATCCGCACGCCCGGAGAAGGAAAAGACCGGAACCGGATCATCCCCGGGTTGCTCTGCCAGAACGGAATAATCGATGGAGCGTCCGTCTATGCGGGGAGGCGTGCCCGTCTTCAGACGGCCTACGGGCAGCTTCAGCTCTCTCAGTCGGACAGCAAGGCTGACAGCGGAGGCGTCCCCTGCCCGTCCGCCCTGAAAATTTACCTGCCCCACGTGTGCCAGGCCGCCCAGAAACGTCCCCGCTGTCAGCACTACGGTCGGCGCATAAAATCGGACGCCCAGCTGGGTCGCGACCCCTGTTACGCGATCACCCTGCAGTATGAGGTCATCTACGCTTTGCTGGAACAACCAAAGCTTCGGCTGATGTTCCAGTCGACGGCGAATAGCCTGGCGATAAAGCGTTCTGTCCGCCTGCGCCCGCGTCGCCCGCACAGCCGGACCCTTGCTCGAATTGATGATACGGAACTGGATCCCGGCTTCGTCTGTGGCTGAGGCCATTACGCCACCCAAGGCATCCACTTCCTTGACCAGATGGCCCTTGCCGATCCCCCCGATTGAAGGATTGCATGACATTTGCCCAAGAGTTTCGATATTATGGGAAAGCAGGAGCGTATTGCGGCCCATGCGGGCAGCCGCGAGCGCGGCTTCGGTGCCGGCATGTCCCCCGCCTATTACGATCACGTCGAAAGTTTCGGAAAAATTCATTGAATAAGGACAACGGATGGCGGATTTACAGGAAGCGGCCATTCTACGGCAAAAACCACGGCGCTTGTAACTCATGAGGGTACCGAGGTGAAGTGGTTTTACTGGCGTGCCTGTGTTTCACGTGAAACACAGGCACCCCTACTCTAATTCCTCCGGCCTCCGAAGGCGTCTCGGCCATAGGAAGCTGACGCAAATATACCTGACGCTGCAGCAAGGCAGCGCATCGTCCAAAAATCCCAACCTGTATTTTCGGAAATATGTACTACGATGAAATGAGGCTGTAAGTTGCGCGCCGTGCGTAATTGGATCTAAGCGACCCCATAGATACAACTTCGCAGGGCGGGTATTCAAGGAACGCATTTGCGGGCGAAGGAGGAAAAATGAATCTCAAGTCAAGAAATCCATCTCGATTGAATTGGATACTGCGGGGAGCCGCGCTGGGAGCGTTAGCCATGTTTCTGCTGGATCCCGATAAAGGCAGGAGACGGCGCGCGCTAGCGGGAGACAAGATGTACAGCGCCGCTGTAAAAGCACGCAAGCGGATCAATGCAAAATCACGGGATCTGTCCAATCGCGCAAAAGGTTTGCAGGCGGAAATTGATCATCTTTTCACAAGAAAGGATTCCTGAGCAATCCAGATTCGGAAAAATTTCCTCTCTACCGCACGACGATAATTATTTGCCTATGCAGAACCGGGAAAAGATCTCGCCTAGCAACTCATCGGCGTGGAATTCCCCTGTGATGGAAGATAAGGCCCGTTGCGCAAGCCGCAACTCTTCCGCCAAAAGAACCGATGGTGCACCGGTCTCCATCAGGTAGCCGGCGCTGTTGAAATGGTCCTGTGCGCTGCCAAGTGCTTCCAGGTGCCGCTGCCGCGCCATGAAAACGCCTTCTCCGGCGTGAGACCACCAACCCATTATTTCCAGCATCTTCTTCTGCAGCAACTCTATTCCCTCGCCTGACCTTGCGGAAAGGTATACGCAAGGCCCTCCATCCGTATTCTCTACGCGAGCAGGCTCATTCAGAAGATCGATCTTGTTGTATACATGGATCACAGGCAAATCCGGCGGGAGGCTGTCAAGTATCTCGCGATCCTCCGGCGCCGCCCCTTCCCGGCTGTCAACGAGCAACAGCACCAGATTCGCCTTTGCCATGGCAGAACGGGTACGAGCGATACCTTCTTTCTCGACAGCGTCCTCGGTTTCACGCAAACCGGCCGTGTCCAGCAAATGCAGGGGAATTCCTTCGACTTCCAGGGTTTGCCGAACCACATCGCGAGTCGTACCGGGGAATTCAGTCACAATCGCCACATCCTCACCCGCTAAACGGTTAAGCAGGCTCGACTTGCCCACATTGGGCCGGCCCACAAGCACAATCCACGCGCCTTCCCGCAGCAGACTGCCCTGACGTGCCGACCCAAGCACACGATCCAGATCCCCCCGAAGCGCGCCCAATCTGTCGTTGATATCCATGTGCTTCGCACCATCCAGTTCTTCTTCGGGAAAATCGAGTATGGCTTCGATCCACATGCGCAACTGGATGAGAGACTGCACGAGGGTACCAATGGCAAGGGAAAATTCGCCTTGAAGAGAGCGTAATGCACACCTTGCAGCTTCGCTGGTGCTTGCATCGATGACATCCGCAACGCTTTCAGCCTGGGCAAGATCCAGTTTGCCGTTCAGGAAAGCACGCAAAGTGAATTCCCCTGGACGTGCGAGCCTCGCGCCCGCGGCAAGGCAGGTTTCCAATAACAGCTTCATGATCACGGGACCGCCGTGCCCCTGCAATTCCAGCACATCTTCCCCAGTGTACGAATGAGGAGCGGGAAAGAAAAGCACCAGACCCTGATCGACAATGACCCCTTCCTGATCAAGAAAAGCACAGAACCGGGCGTGTCTTGGCGTGGGCACAAAACCGACTGTTTTTCGGGCAAGCGACGCCAGATCTCCACCGGAAACCCGAACGACGCCTATTCCGCCACGGCCGGCCGGAGTTGCGATGGCTGCGATGATGTCAGAACGATCCATCCTGACATTGTACGACAAGGACCTGCGAAAACGTGCCCGCCCCGCTATGAAGCGAGAGAACAGCTAGCGATTGAGTTTTTTCTGTTTGCCCTCGGCCGCCACGGCGGAGCCTTCGATCATGCGCGTAATCTGCCATTGCTGAAGAATGGACAGGACGTTGTTCACGAGTGAATAGAGCACAAGTCCTGCCGGGAAGAAGAAAAAGAAGACGCTGAATGCCAGAGGCATGATCTGCATCACTCTTTGCTGAATTGGATCGGACGCGGGCGGACTGAGCTTTTGCTGGATGAACATGGAAATGCCCATCAGTACAGGCAGTACGTAAAAAGGATCCGGAGAGGACAAATCTTCTATCCAGAGCGCGAACGGTGCATAGCGCAACTCCACGCTGGCAAGCAGGACCCAGTAGAGAGAGATGAATACAGGAATCTGGACCAGGATCGGCAGGCATCCCCCCATCGGATTGATCTTTTCGGCCTTGTAAAAATCCATCATGGCCTGGTGCATCCGCTGGCGGTCGTGTCCATGCTGCTCGCGCAATCGCTGCAGCTTGGGTGTAACCAGCCGCATTTTCGCCATCGAACGGTATCCGGCTGCAGAGAGAGGAAAAAAAGTCAGTTTGACCGACATCGTCAGGAGTATGATTGCCACGCCCCAGTTTCCCGTCCACGAATGAAAAAACGACAACAGCCAGAACAGCGGAGCGCCAATTACGGTCAGCCAGCCATAGTCCACAGTAAGATCAAGCCCCGGAGCAATTGAAGCGAGCTTGCTCTGCTCTTCGGGACCAGCATACAGTGGTACGGACACTGTTGCGCTATTACCAGGCTCGATGGTTCCGACCGGCACGATCACGCCCGCGGAATACTCGTTGTCGCCGAGGCGCTTGGCATAATATTCACGTGGCAATTTATCTTTCGGCAGCCAGGCGGCGAGAAAATACTGCTGCAGCATGGCTATCCATCCATTATCCGCATTTTTAGGATAGCTGGCATTCCCCTTGTCCAGAGCGGAAAACTCAATTTTCTTGAACTTGTCGTCTTCGGTATAGAGCGCCGCGCCCGTATATGTCGGTATCATAAAAAACGAGCCGACTGGAGGCTGGCTGTCTCGCAGCATCTGGAAATAGGAGAAAGGCTGAATGGCAGCGGCCCGATGATTCGTTACCTCGAAACCGACATCGATGAGATAGCTGCCGCGATGAAAAGTATATATTTTCGTTACACTTATGCCTCCGGTTTCGGAAGCGAAAAGCCGGATTTCGATATTATCCTTACCTTCCGCCAGTTCGAAGGTTCCGGGCTCGGCCGTATAACGGGTTTTATGATTGGGCAGATCCTCCCCGATGAGTCCTGATTGCGCCACATAGATATGGGTGGGATCGCTCACCAGAAGGGCAAAAGGCTCGGTTTTGTTTTCCTTGTCCGGATGCTCGAGCAGTTCCAGCCGCCGCAGATCACCGCCAGCTGTATCGATTTCCGCGATGACCTTGTCGGTCTTGACAACGATTTTCTCTCCGGACTCAAGCTTGCTCCCGGTCCGGATTGGAGCAACGCCTTCAGCAGGCTGATTCGCACCCGGTAGAGCAGAAGCCAGCTTTTCACCGGGAACGGGCGTCTCATCCTGTCCGGGCGTACCCGGTTGCTGCGCTGTTTGAGAAGTCCCCTGCATTTGCGTAGCCGGAGCCGGCCCATACTGCTCTTTCTGCCACGCATCCCATAAAAACAGTAACGATGTGGCAAAAATCAGGAAAAGTACAAATCTTTGTGTATCCATCTTACTTTAAGATTTCGATTTATTTTTACGACAGACCGACATAAAGAACCGGATCGCCCTGCGGTCAACGCGCCTTATGATCAGGAACGGGATCGTATCCGCCGTGGCTCCACGGATTGCACCGCAGTATCCGTCCAGCGCTGAGCATCAACCCCCTCAGCACGCCATGTCGGGTTAACGCCTCGCATGCATAATGCGAGCAGGACGGGCTGAACCGGCAGGAAGGCCCGAAAAAAGGACTCAGGCAATACTGGTAGAGCTTGATTAATCCGATGATTACGCGTGACATTGATGCAGATCGCCCATGAGTCTCCTTGCTTCATCCGTCATACACGACAGGCTGCCGGGATCAATGGCACAACGTAAGCGCACTACCAGGTCAAGGCCCGTCAAATCACGCTGCCGGGTACGGAATACTTCCCGCAACGCCCGCTTCACCCTGTTACGATTTACAGCGAGACGCTCGATCCTGCTGGCAACGACCAGCCCCAATCTAGGATGAGACAGGCCGTTAGGTTTGGCGAAAACATGAAGGAACTTCCCGTATACAGAGCATCTGAACCTGATTACCGAGGAGAATTCTGCCGCTTGATGCAACCGGTACGTTTTTGGAAAACGGATAATGGAATTCTCCCGGAAATGGAAAGCTTCGCACATGAGGTCATGCAGCCGAGCTATACCCCCAGCCGCACGCGCCCTTTGGCACGCCGAGCACGGATGACTGCTGCGCCACCCGCTGTTTTCATCCGAACCCGGAAACCGTGTGTGCGCTTGCGCCGTGTCACCGACGGCTGATAAGTACGTTTCATTATTCCCTGACCCACCCAGATAAATAAAACTCGACATTACAACTCTTTACGGCATTCGGTGTCAACCGATATTTTTTCCGCGCCCTGTGGATAAGTCGGCATGGACAGGCTACAATAGAACGCTCGCCCTCGCTTCGAGTTTCCGTTTTTTCCCCAATAGGTCACAAGATCAAGATCATGCATCCAATGGATACCTTTTGGCGTTGCTGTCTCGAACATTTCGAGAAAGAACTCAGCTCTCAGCAATACAACACCTGGATCAAACCTCTCCATCTGGAACCTCTGAAAAACCTGGCCACACCCACCGTTGCCATCGTGGCGCCCAATCGCTTCGTACTGCAATGGATCAAGGACAATTTTCTCATTCGTATCGAAGAAATGGCAGAAAGCCATTTTCCCGAAAAAGTTCAGTTTCAGCTGAAACTCGCCGATCCATATGCGGAAAAAAAGCTCCCTCACCAACCTGAAAACCCAATCGTTGAAACGCAGGAAAAGCGTGGATTTGCGGCGGGATTTGATACCCCGTCCCCACCCAGCCAAAAAAAAATAGGCGATGCATGGGGGAAACGGGAAAAGAACACCAGTCGCCTCAACCCTGGCTTCACCTTCAACACGTTCGTAACCGGAAAAGCGAATCAACTCGCACGCGCCGGCGCAATCCAGGTAGCTGAACGGCCCGGAATCGCCTATAACCCGTTTTTTATCTACGGAGGGGTAGGACTGGGAAAAACGCACTTGATCCAAGCCATAGGCAATCACGTACTGGAACACAACAGATCTGCGAAAGTCAGGTATATTCATTCTGAACAGTACGTTTCAGATGTAGTGAGGGCTTACCAACATAAAGCTTTCGACGAATTCAAGCGCTACTACCATTCGCTGGATCTGCTCCTGATAGATGATATTCAGTTCTTCGGGGGAAAAAACCGAACGCAGGAAGAATTTTTCTACGCCTTCAACGCACTGATCGAGGCACACAAGCAAGTCATCATCACCTGCGACTCCTATCCCAAGGAAATCTCCGGCATGGAGGAGCGGCTGATTTCTCGCTTCGGCTGGGGACTGACCGTCGCAGTCGAGCCGCCGGAACTGGAAATGCGCGTCGCCATCCTTCTGAAAAAAGCGCTGATGGAAGATATCGTTCTCGACGAGCATGTTGCCTTTTTCATCGCTAAGCATATCCGCTCGAACGTACGGGAACTGGAAGGCGCCCTGAAACGTGTGCTCGCTTATTCCCGTTTCACGGGACACCCGCTGTCGCTGGATCTTGCGCGAGAAGCCCTCAAGGATCTGCTGGCCGTACAGAACCGGCAGATATCCATAGAAAATATCCAGAAGACAGTGGCAGACTACTATAAAATCAAAGTGGCGGAAATGTATTCCAAGAAACGTTCTCGCGTTGTTGCACGGCCCCGGCAGATGGCCATGGCAATATCGAAAGAACTGACTCCCCTCAGTCTGCCCGATATCGGCGAAGCATTTGGCGGCAGAGATCACACAACGGTATTGCACGGATACCGAAAGATTGCAGAGCTGCGTGCATCCGATCCCTCCATCAACCGCGACTTCAATGCCTTGCTACACATCCTGAGAGGCTAGCAAACGCGAACTATAACGACCTATAACTGCAGGATGATTTGTGGATAAGTGGCTGATCAAGCGGGGTTACCAATTCCATCCCCAATCTGCCCACAGTTCATACGCAATCCATACTGGAAAAATATAATATTTAATTTACTGATATATTTATATTTTTTTTACTTATACCCTATTTCATCCGCACTTATTAAAAACGATTATCTGGATATAAACTAGATGAAGTTAATAGATACCGACAGGGATACCTTACTGAAACCACTGCAAACCGTGACGGGAATCGTCGAGCGCCGCCATACTCTGCCTATCCTTTCCAATGTACTGATCGAACGCAGACAGGAAAAAATGTTCGTTGTCGCGACCGATCTGGAAGTCCAGATAACCACTTCTGTTCAGGATGGCAGCACAGGCGCAGACAAATATTCAGTCACTGTCGCAGCGAAGAAACTGCAGGACATTCTGCGCGCTCTGCCTGAGAAAGCGCGCGTCATCATGGAGACCGATGACAATCGCCTGCATGCCAAAGCAGGAAAAAGCCGCTTCAACCTGCAAACGCTACCGGCCGAAGACTTTCCCAAATTTCCCGAAGGCGGCGAACTTCAAGGACAGGTAACGATAAAACAGAAGGACTTGAAACACCTTCTATCCATGGTCCAGTATGCCATGGCACAACAGGACATTCGTTATTACCTGAATGGACTCTTATTGCTGACGAATGATGGGCAATTGACGGTCGTCGCAACCGACGGTCACCGTCTGGCATACGCGAGACTTCCCATGGATATCCCGCAAGAAAGAAAGGAAGTCATATTGCCGCGCAAGGTAGTTCTGGAACTTACCAGGCTTCTGGGGGATACTGACGAGCCTGTCACAGTCCAGATACTGCAGAACCAGGTGCGTTTTGATTTTTCCAATGTGGTCCTGGTATCGAAGGTAGTAGACGGAAAATTTCCTGACTATACCCGCGTCATACCTGCCAGCTACGAAAAATACTTCGAGATCGACCGGCTCCAGTTTCTACAGTCACTGCAGCGCGCATCCATATTATCGAATGAAAAATTTCGGGGCGTACGCCTGATTCTAACGGCTGGTAA
>CAYXQR010000126.1:0-38547 GCA_964466955.1 uncultured Nitrosospira sp. | reverse complement strand
TCGCGGTGATCCTTAACTACGCGAAGCGCAGCGATGTCCGTGGCACCTATCTCGAATCCCATTTCAGCTGGCAGATACGGACGTTCTGGTATACCTTGATGTGGTTGCTGATTGCCGGACTGCTGTTCGTGACCGTGATCGGGATTTTGTTTGCTTATATCCTTGCTGCAGGTGCAGGGATTTGGGTCGTCTATCGTATTCTGCGTGGGTGGCTGGCCTTGAATGAGGGCAAATCCATTTCCACCTGAAAGCAATTTTTTCAACGTGATCGCGCCTCGCTTTCAGAGCGAGGGGTATCCAGACGCAGGCTGCGCTTTTTCTTAACCGTTTTTCTGACGCTCCCCTGCCGTGGAACTTATTCCTTGCATCTCTTCGTGAGGATTCACTCCCTCTTCGCTTGTGTGTGATTTCGCACAGAAATGGCCGGAGAGGACTGATAGCATTCCATTAATCCAGACTGCTCCAGTCGCGAAAAAGCAACTTACAATGCGATCCGTCAAAGCCGAAAAATTTTCCCATGTCTTTCTGACATCAGATAGCAGTTGCATGGTTGGCGGTAACGGATGCTGGAGTGTATTTGAACGTACTTTTTTTACGTTCACCGCGAATTGAATCCACCTGTGGCTCCACATCAAAGCCCCAAGCAGAACAAAATACTGGCAGCGCTGCCTTCCGCCAGTTATATGCGCTTGCTGCCCCTTCTGGAATTTGTATCGCTGCGGGTTGGACAGGTTATTTACGAGCCAGGGATCCCGATCCGGCATTTCTGTTTTCCGACAACCTCTATCGTCACGCGTCTGTATGAAACCAGGGCTGGCACATGTACACAGACGGGGATCATCGGCAATGAAGGAGTGGTCGGCATTTTCTCGCTCCTGGGGGGAGAGAACAATCCGGCACGCATTGCCGTTCAAAGCAGTGGTCAGGCTTACCGTATCAAAACGGATTTATTGCGGCGGGAGTTCGAAGCAGGGGAGGAACTGAGATATCTTCTTCTGCGGTACGCGCACGCTTTGATGGTCCAAACCGAGCAGACGGCTGTTTCGAATCGATATCATACTGTCGACCAGCAGTTGAGTTACCTGCTGCTGCTGAGTCTGGATCGTCTGCCCGGTAACGAACTCCATAGTACTTATGAACAGGCAGGAATCATGATGGGCGTGCGCCGCGAGAGCGTGACGGTCGCCGCGCATAAACTGCAGGCAGCGGGCGCGATTCGCTGCAGGCGTGGACATCTGGCGGTGGTTGATCGACAGCAGCTGGAAGTGAGCGCGGGTGAAAATTATAGAGTGGTAAAAAAAGAGCATGAGTCCCTGCTGAGACTTTATTCCTCCTTTGGCGCCCGCCCCAGCGATATGCATTTTTCCAAGCACTATCGAGGGCTTTTTCATCCCGCACGATAAGCGAAAAACTCGATTTCTGCCAGCGCAAAGTCTCCGGTTCGATCATGGCTTGAGTGTGTGCTTTCGAACAGAACCAGTTTTATGAGGTGTGCCACCATCAATTTTCTTCATCAATATTTCAACTGGATATCCGAAGAAAAGTAGCACAGATAACTGGTTTTCCTGTCTGCCACTATCAATAAAAGGAAATCTGTCATGAAGAAAGCTTATATTGTATTGCTGAGCTGCGGATTGGTAGGCTTTGGTGCGGGCATGAGCAATGCCCAGAATCGGGCTGACAAGGATGTGAACGCAAGAAGCGCGGATTCCGGGGATGCCATTGCTGCTGCCCAGTCTGCTCGTGAGACGGCAATTACGCGACCTGAACAGAAAAAGAACGAACATGATCGCTCAGGTATTTTTGATGCTTCAAAAGCGACCCCTTCTTCAACAGCTTTCAGTAACCAGCCCGATCAGGGCCGGGTACTGGGCTTCGATTTTTATCGTGATCCTCTGAACGCCAAGAAGCCCATGCAGACTTTTGAGGAGACGATGAAAGCTGATATGGCTGATCGTCCTAAGGTCATGAAAAAACAGCGAGAACTTCTGGAACGTCGTTATAACCTGACACCTCGCCTGGACATGGAAGCAACCATGTTTCGCGGGAAGCCGTTACCGGTGGGCCCCACGGCGCGCCTGCCGGAGGGAATGACCTGGCAGAAACTGGCCGACATGTCGCCTCCGGAGATACGCGTCAAAAACCTGTTTCCCTATCCCGCACTGCCTCATCCCAAGCAGTCGACCGGGGGGCAGGTTTTTCCACAGGTTCAGATCGACATGTTTCCCCGGCTGGAGCGCTTCGATGTCGATTTTGACCTGCCTGACGCATTTCTACCGGAATTTCCCCCCGCAATTTTTCTTCAGAACCGGCCAGAGTTGGGAGATGTGTCACGGGGAGAAGTGGTTTCAATCAACAATTATTATCGCCTGTTCAAGGACCTCCTGACGCCGGTTCAACTGGATGGCCTGCGCATGCTGCTGACCCCTTTTCCCCAGGAGGAGTTCAATCCAACAGATGATCGCAAAAGTAAGCAGCCCAGCCTGGGAGTGACCTGTTTCGATTGTCATGTCAATGGCCATACCACGGGTCAGTTTCACCTGAGCCCGGATATCAGGCCGGAACAACGACGCTTCCGGCTCGATACCGTCAGTTTAAGGGGGTTGTTCAACCAGCAAATTCATGGTTCCAAGCGGAGTTTGCGCTCGGTGGAAGATTTCACCGAGTTTGAATTCCGTACCGCCTACTTCAACGGGGACGCCATTCATTCCATGAAGAAAGGGCTGACGATTTTCGACCGGATTCATGTGAGCCATATGGCGCAGCTTCAGAACATGCTCGATTTTCCGCCTGCGCCGAAGCTGGATACACAAGGCCGGCTCGATCCGGGGAAGGCTACGGAAAAAGAACTGCGCGGGGAGAAGGTATTCTTCGGGAAGGGGCAGTGTTCGGCCTGTCATAAACCACCTGCATTCCTCGATCATCAGATGCACGACTTGAAACTGGAGCGTTTTGTCGACGAACCGGGAGATGGGCCAATAAAAACTTTTACGCTACGCGGCATCAAGGATAGCCCGCCTTATCTGCATGATGGGCGTCTGCTGACGCTGGAAGATACCGTTGAATTTTTCAATCTGGTACTGCAGCTCAAGCTGACGGACGAGGAAAAATCCGATCTGGTCGCCTATATGCGGCAGCTTTAAGAAAGCGCTGAACAAATCCTGAGTGCGTTGCTGTTAAGATCGGGATGATCATAAGGCGCGCGACCCAGGTCGTAGCTGGTGGGACTACGATGCCAAGGAGAGCAACGCCATGGCGCCCCGGAGCGTCGCCCGAGGGGCCCGCGAAGCGGGGATCGGGCAGCGGCGGGGTGTCAAGACCGCGCCAGCGGAGATTTATGCAGCGCTTCCTTAAGCGTTACGCGTCGGAGGTGGTGTGGCGGGCGCACATCGCGGAACGCGCATGGATCCGGACCATGCTAAGAAAATTTTTGCGAGATTCCTGAGCATCATGGCTGAATCCGTAGTGGTGAGCCAGATACAACAAGGAGCTGTTGTCGCTCAATGGTGCACTTTCGGTTCGCAAGCTTGTGAAGTAGTGAGAAAAAGCGGTATTTCCCGTTGCAGGCGCAGATACGCGATTCCTGTCCGCGGCCAAGCCTAGGGATTGAGGATTGCCTCTAAAGGCACGGATGGGCTTTCACACAGCCCGATGAAAGAAAAGATGAGGGTTCGCTCTGCCCGGCAGGAGATCAGTCGTCCTGCCGGGCAGTTCCGGATGTAGCCATCATTTCACCGAAGCGAATCATTCGCGACGGCGACCAAAGCGGGTTGAACAGCAGCCGGTTTTTGGGGAACAGCATGATGACCGTCGAACCCAGCTGAAACCGGCCCATTTCATCTCCCATCTGTAAAGCCACATCCTGTGAATCATATCGCCACTCATGTGTTTCCCTGATACGCTTGGGGTTTCGTGGATTCACGATTCCATGCCATACCGTGGATATGCTGCCCACAATGGTCGCGCCAATGAGCGCCATGACGAATGGACCTTCCTCGGATTCAAAGACGCAGATAACCCGCTCGTTGCGAGCAAACAGATCCGGAACGCCCCGAACGGTCCGCGGATTGACCGAAAAGAGTGTGCCAGGTACGTAGATCATGCGTACCAGGCGGCCGTTACAGGGCATGTGCACCCGATGGTAATCCTTGGGGCTTAAGTAAATCGTTGCAAAATTTCCACCCTGAAAAGACTCCGCGAGTGCTGTATCCCCTCCTAACAGCGCGGTAGTCGAGTAACTGTGCCTCTTGGCCTGGAATATCTGATCCCCTGAAATAATGCCGAGCTGGCTGATGACGCCATCAGCCGGGCAGATATACTCAGCCTGGGCGATGGGACGTTTGTCGAGGCGCAACGCTCGCGTGAAAAAATCGTTGAAACTCCGGTAGCTTTCGACATCGGGATTGAGTGCTTCCTCCATGTTCACGCCATAATGATTCACAAAGGCCCGAATGATGAGTGTCGTGATTGGCCCTGCCTGAGCATCTGCAATACGTCCCGCCAGTACGGTCATTGCCTGTTTGGGCAAAAGGTACTGGGGAAATACGGAAAAGGAAGCACTGAACACTTTAAGGTACCCGAAGCCAAAACATACGATTATAGTGCCTTGCTTTGATTAAGTCTCACTTTATATGCGACTGCTTCCAGCGGAAAAAAATCCCATTTTCGTTGCATTAGGTGCATCCAGCGGCTTCGCTGGCCCTGATCCGTGAGTGGCAGAGCATGGCATGTCGATCAGCCTTCCGTGCTTCCCGACATTGGCACAGGCTGGCCGGTTTCCTCTGGGCTTTCCCTCTGCTTTTGTGCTTCCTGTTGCTGGAGCTTCCACATATTTGCATAGATACCTTTATTGGCAAGCAACTCGATATGAGTTCCTCGCTCGACAATATGTCCTTTGTCCATCACCAGAATCCGGTCGGCCTCCACCACAGTGGATAAGCGGTGCGCAATGGTCAGCGTGGTGCGTTTTGCAGCTACTCGCTTCATCTCCGCCTGGATAGCCTTTTCGGATTTTGAGTCGAGTGCCGACGTGGCTTCGTCAAAGATCAGGATCGGGGGATTCTTGAGAATCGCTCTTGCAATCGCTACCCGCTGTTTTTCACCCCCCGAAAGCTTGAGGCCTCGCTCGCCAACCGTCGTCTCGTATTTGGCCGGCAAGCTCTCGATGAATTCGTCGATATGCGCGGACCTTGCCGCCTCGATGACTTCCTCCCGCGTGGCGCTCGGACGCCCGTAAGCGATATTGTAGTAAATGGTATCGTTGAACAGTACCGCGTCCTGGGGAACGATCCCGATGGCGCTACGCAGGCTCTTCTGGGTAACGTTCCTGATGTCCTGGCCGTTTACCAGTATCCGGCCGGACGTAATGTCATAGAAGCGAAACAGCAGCCGTGACAAGGTGGATTTACCGGACCCGCTATGTCCCACCACCGCAACGGTGCGCCCCGCGGGAATGTCGAAGCTGACATCGAACAGTATCTGGCGGTTGGAATCATAGGCAAAATTGACGTTTTCGAAGCGTATTGCCGCGTCGCCGGGAGCAAGGTCGACTGCTCCCGGTTGATCCTGCACTTCTTCATGCTCGCCCAGCAAATTGAACATCCGCTCCATGTCTGCAAGTGAATGCTTGATTTCACGATACACAAAGCCGAGAAATTGCAGCGGCATGTACAGCTGAAGCATGTAGGCGTTGACCAGTACCAGGTCCCCCAGTGACATGCTCCCTTTTATTACTCCGTCGGCCGCGAGCCATAGCAGCGACGTGACGCCGATCGCAACGATGAAGCTCTGGCCCGAATTGAGCAGTGCGAGAGAAGTCTGGTTGCGTACCGCTGCCTTTTCCCAGTTCTGCATGTGTTCATCATAGCGTTGCGCCTCCCAGGCTTCATTGCTGAAATACTTGACTGTTTCGTAGTTCAACAGGCTGTCTATGGCCTGAGTGTTGGCCTTCGAGTCCATATCATTCATGGTGCGGCGAAAGATCATGCGCCATTCCGTCACGACCAGTGTAAGCCCGATGTACGCTCCGAGCGTGGCGAAAATGATTATCGTGAACCAGGCATCGTAGCGAGTGAGAAGAATGCCCATGACCAGTCCGATTTCAAGCAGCGTCGGCAGGATGTTGAACAGCATGAAGTTGAGCAGAAAGGAGATGCCGCGCGTGCCGCGTTCGATGTCGCGCGATACGCCACCTGTCTGACGTTGCAGGTGAAAGCGCAGTGACAGATCATGTAGATGCATGAATACTTTGATTGCCGCTCTGCGTATGGCGCGTTGCGTTACTTTCGCAAATATTGCATCGCGTAACTCGCCGAACAGGGTGCTGGCCAGGCGTAGCAGGCCATAACTCAGCAGTAGCATGACAGGGAGAGTAAGCAACGCGCGTGGTTGATCCAGGGCGTCGATGATCTCCTTGAGGACCAGCGGGACCGATACATTGGCAAGCTTCGCCATGAGCAGGAGTGCCAATGCGGCAACCACTCTCCGCTTGAATTCCCACACATAGGGGAGAAGGGTGCGGATGGTTTTCCAGTCATTGCGGTCAGCCCGCGGCTTTTCCAAACGGGTGGCGCGCATTACGGGGCTTGTCTAAAACTGGAGCGATGAAGGATAGAGGTGCTTTGCACGGATTTCGACCATCCGGTCATTGAAAAATCTTCCGAAGAGGTAAACTATCCTGCATGCATTGCATTAAAGTATATAAAGGAATAGGGTTATAAAAATAAGGTGATGGGTATCAATAAGAGCGACTCATTGGTTGAATGCCATAAGAACCCTGTCCGTGCATTTCTCAATTCTCGGGAGATAGTAGGAAATGGAAATAACCTGTTACCGCGATGCTGAGGTCGCTCGCGATTCTCGCTACCTGCCTGCCACCACCTATAATCTGGCGGTGACGCTGCTCGCAGGCTGTCCGACAGGGCATCTGTTCGTTCCCATTCGTTCCATGCAATATATGGCGATTGTAGATTCAGAGGAATTTGTTTTTCTTGATATTCAGCGGAAATGCTGGATCGATATCGCATGGCTCAATTTTCGGTCCCGCACACGTACTGCGCTGGATCAGCCGGTGGAGTACGAGGCGGTTTATTACCGGGGTGATATGGCAGTTATCATGTCTCGTCTCCAGACGGAGTTTCCCCGCGCGTTGCAAGCTCTTGCGCGCAAGACGCGCCCGGAAAGGCCCGCGCAGGTACTCAAGTTTTCCACACGGCAAAATTCCGCAACACCCGAATAAACTCTCTTCGCGGTAGAAAGCGCTCAGCAGACGAATGACGGAATGAGAGCACGAAAAGCCGTGCAACGGCATTGTAAAGAAACTGCTTGGAGCAAGCCGGCCGATGTACTACGGGGCGCGCACGAATAAGAGCGCCTCGCGCTGGCGGGCACGGGGCGCCCTTATCGTACTGTAAATGGATTCGGGATACTGTACTTTATCAGAAGATTCATGCCGGCTTGCCGGATGACTCCTCATTCGCACCCTCGTCACCATCCAGATCAACTGTCCCTTCCTGAAACACCCGACTTGCCCGGATATCTTCGGCTTCGATGGTTATCAGATCGGTGCGCGAAAGATTTTTCTTCGCTCCTTCGAACAATCGATTTGCCTGGCGCAACCTTGACCTGTCAAGAGCGTTGCGAACCGAGCGTGCGTTCGCAAAGTGCTCCAATTTCATCCTCAACTGGATGTATTCGCCGAAAGCTTTTTCTGCTTCAGCACTGAAGCGGTAATTTTGGGCTGCCAGCATAAGCTTGGCAATGGCGACCAATTCATCAGGAGTATAGTCGGGAAAATCGATATGGTGAGCTATCCGCGAACGCATACCCGGGTTGCTGCGGAAGAATTTATCCATGCGGTCCTTGTATCCCGCAAGGATGACAACCAGATCCTCCCGGTTGTTTTCCATCACCTGCAGCAGAATTTCAATCGACTCAGCGCCATAATCGCGTTCGTTTTCAGGTTTGTAGAGATAATAGGCCTCGTCGATGAACAGCACGCCGCCCATCGCTTTCTTTATCACTTCCTTGGTCTTGGGCGCGGTATGGCCAATATATTGGCCCACCAGGTCATCGCGGGTAACGGAAACAAGGTGTCCTTCACGCACATAACCCAGACGGTGCAGAATCTCGGACATGCGCTGTGCGACCGTGGTTTTTCCGGTGCCCGGATTGCCGGTGAAAGACATATGCAGGCTGGGCGCGCCAGCGGTGAGGTCCAGTTTCTTGCGGACGCGGTCCACCAGCAACAGGGCCGCGGTTTCGCGGATGCGGGTTTTTACCGGTTTCAAACCGATCAACTCGCGGTCAAGCTTATCCAGTACTTCCTTGATATTGGAAGCTTGAAATTCGGCTTCCAGATCAATGGAACTGCTATCGGAAGGGAGGATTTCTTTCGGTTGTGTTTTCACGTCTGATCCACGTAAAAGGAAAATTAAATATCAGACCCCGTGCCTAGGTGATTGATTTACCGGAAACCAGCCTTACATGGGAGAAAAATTACAATCAGGGTAATTGCAGCAGGCCGCTAAAAAAACAGCCCGCTGCTTCATTATTCCCTTCCCGGGAAGGAAGGGAAGGGAACATCAGTACCGCTCGGATTCCGGCTTCTCGGTGGCGTAGGAGCGGACGGTGTAACGAACGTTACGGCCTTCCGTTTCTTCACGGACCAGGCTGAAGCCAGGCTCGTTCTTCGGACGGTTGACGATGTAGGACATAGCCGGGCTTTCCACACCGCGACTTGAATCGAAAGCCGTGACACGAATGTAGTGGTTCGGATACGTTTTGCGGCAATCGTTGATCTCCTGCAGGATACCGGCAGGATCCTTCAAGTCGAACATCGGATTGCCGAACATTTCCCAATACGTGTTGCGGGGATGCGGATCATCCGTATATTCGATCCCGACAGCCCAATTGTTCTTCAGCGCATATTTGATTTGCGCCGAAATCTGCTTGTCTGTCAGCGGGGGCAAAAAAGAAAATTGCCCTTGCGTGACACGGTTTTGAAAATTGGTCATCATGATGTGGTTTCTCCTTAATACAATTAAACGCTGGCCGTTGTGCTCGGCACGAAGTCGGCGGTGTCGGTGGACTCATAATTGAAGGTGATGTCCTTCCACGTTTCCAGCGCCTGCTTGAGGGGCGTGCACCACTTGGCGGCTTCTTCCAGAATCTTGGGGCCTTCCTTAACATAGTCGCGGCCTTCGTTGCGCGCCATTACCATTGCTTCCAGCGCAACACGATTGGCAACTGCACCGGCCTGGATGCCCTGAGGATGCCCGATGGTACCCCCGCCGAACTGCAATATCACGTCTTCGCCAAGATAATCCAGCAATTGGTGCATCTGGCCGGCATGAATGCCACCCGAAGCAACTGGCATCACCTTGTTCAGCGAGGCCCAGTCCTGCTCGAAGAAAAGTCCATGTTCCAGGCTTACCGGTGTGTGACGTTCACGCAGGGTGTCGTAGAAGCCCTTGATCATGAGCGGATCGCCTTCCAGTTTGCCTACCACAGTACCTGCATGGATATGGTCCACACCCGCCATCCGCATCCATTTGCAGATGACGCGGAAGTTCATGCCGTGGTTTTTCTGGCGGGAATAGGTCGAGTTGCCGGCACGGTGCAAGTGCAGAATCATATCGTTCTTGCGCGCCCACTTTGCCATCGATTGAATCGCGGTGTAGCCGATTACCAGGTCGATCATGATGATGACGGAGCCAAGAGACTTGGCAAATTCCGCGCGCTCGTACATGTCTTCCATCGTGCCTGCGGTAACGTTCAGGTAGTGACCTTTGACTTCACCGGTAGCGGCAGACGCCTTGTTGACCGCTTCCATACAGTACAGGAACCGGTCGCGCCAGTGCATGAACGGCTGCGAGTTGATGTTCTCGTCGTCTTTCATGAAATCGAGACCACCTTTGAGACCCTCATATACCACGCGGCCATAGTTGCGGCCGGAGAGACCCAGCTTCGGCTTGGTGGTGGCGCCGAGCAGCGGCCGGCCGAATTTGTCGAGCCGCTCACGCTCAACGACAATGCCGGTTGCGGGGCCTTGGAAGGTCTTCAGATAAGCTACAGGGATGCGCATGTCTTCGAGACGAAGCGCTTTTACAGCCTTGAAGCCGAACACGTTGCCGATAATGGAGGCGGTCAGGTTAGCGATGGAGCCCCCTTCGAACAAGTCCAAGTCGTACGCTATATAAGCAAAATACTGAGCTTCAGTCTTGGTGCCGGGACCCGTGTTGGGTACCAGTTCAGAACGATAGGCTTTCGCGCGATACAGTTCGCAGGCGGTGAGACGGTCGGTCCATACTACCGTCCAGGTCGCGGTGGAAGATTCGCCAGCGACAGCGGCGGCGGCTTCCTCATGATCTACCCCTGCCTGGGGCGTGATACGGAACAAGGCGATGATATCCGTATCCTTGGGGACATAGTCGGAATCCCAGTAGCCCATCTTCTTGTACGGAATCACGCCGGACTTGTAGCGTTCCTTGCCTTTAATTTCTTGACTCATAACAGCTCTCCTCGTAAGGGTAGATAAAAGTACTACCGAACAAATTGTACGGAGAATTACTATAAATAACAGTCACGTGTTTTGATTGTTATGATAATATTTTGCTTATACATGAACATTACTGGCCGATCTCACCAGAAAGATGCTGCATATTACCCTCCGGCAGCTGAAAGTCTTTGAATCAGTTGCACGCCACCTGAGTTTTTCGCGGGCTGCGGAAGACCTTCACCTTAGCCAGCCCGCTGTTTCCATGCAGATCAAGCAGCTGGAAGGCAACATCAATTTGCCCCTTTTCGAACAAATGGGCAAGAAAATCTATCTGACCGATGCGGGGCGTGAACTTTATCATTACAGTCGGGCGATCTTGCAGCAACTTGCTGACATGGAACTTGCACTCGACGAACTGAAAGGACTGAAAAGCGGAAAACTCAATATCTCGGTAGTCAGCACGGCGAATTACTTTGCTCCGAACCTGCTGGCCAAGTTCTGTCAGCGTTATCCCACCGTCACCGTAAGCCTCAATGTTTCCAACAGGGAAACGGTGTTGAAGCATCTGGCCGACAATCTGATCGATCTGGCTATCATGGGCCAGCCTCCGGATGGCCTGGATATCGTTACCGAATCTTTCATGGAGAATCCCCTGGTCGTTATCGCGCCCCCGGGTCACCCCTTATGCGACGTACGCCGCATTCCCGTGAAGAGGCTGGAGCAGGAAACGTTTCTCGTGCGAGAACCGGGTTCCGGCACCCGAGGAGCGATGGAACGTTTTTTCGCTGCGCATCACATCATGCTCAACCGGGGCATGGAAACGGATACCAGCGAGGCCATCAAGCAGGCCGTGCAGGCCGGAATGGGACTGGGAATCACGTCGGTACACACGGCCGAACTGGAGCTGGAGGCAAAGCGGCTCAGAATTCTCGATGTCCAGGATTTTCCGATCATGAGGCACTGGCACGTGGTTCACCGGAAAAACAAGCGCCTTTCCAATGTTGCCCATGCCTTCAAGGATTTTCTGCTGAACGAAGCGCACGCATTGATGCCTAAGGTTGAGAGTCCTTGAAAAAGTGCCGTTGACTATGCTCTGATTTATCTTCGCCGGTCTTCCGGTCGCCGCTTCATTTTTCCTATCATGACAAAGAAGAGCGGTACAAAAAAAATCGCCAGAAATGTGGCTGCGAGCATGCCCCCGAACACACCGGTCCCGATGGAATGCCGGCTTGCCGCACCCGCCCCCGATGCGATCACCAGCGGAAATACACCAAGAATGAATGCCAGCGAAGTCATGATGATGGGCCGGAAACGAAGGCGCGCAGCTTCGATTGCGGCATCCGTGAGAGATTTGCCGGATGCGTAATTCTGGCTGGCAAACTCGACAATCAGAATCGCGTTCTTGGCGGATAACCCGATCAATGTCACCAGCCCGATCTGAAAGTAGATATCATTGCTGAGTCCTCGTGTCCAGATCGCCAGCAATGCCCCGAGCACGCCAAAAGGAATGGCAAGGATGACCGCGAATGGAACGGACCAGCTTTCGTAGAGGGCGGCCAGCACCAGGAAAACCATGAGCAGGGCAAACGCAAACACCGGGCCGGATTTTCCCCCTGCCTGCCGCTCCTGGAAGGAAATGCCGCTCCACTCGATTGTGTAGCCCTTGGGAGCCAGGACTTCATTGGCTACTTGCTCCAGCGCTTGCAACGCCTGCCCGGAGCTGTAGCCCGGCGCGGCGCCACCGAGAACGAGCGCGGAATTGAACCCATTGAAGTGGGTGACCTGGTCCGGTCCGCTGATGAATTCGGTTGTGACGACCGAGTCCAGGGGAATCATGATATGACTCTTGTCATTCTCGCTATCCCCGCTGCGGGCGCGGACATAGACCTTGCTGATATCGTCGGGGCTGGAACGGAACTCCGGAAGTGCTTCAGTCTGGACCCGGTAGATGCGGCCGAATTTCACGAAATCGTTGACGTACAGATTTCCGAAAAATGCCTGCATGGTATCGAAAACGTCGGAAATGGGCACACCCAATGCTTTGGCTCGGTCCCGGTCCACCTGGGCATACAGCCGGGGCGCGCTTACACGGAAATTGGTGCTGGCGGCCGCAATGGCAGGATGCTCCATCGCCTTGGCAACAAACTCCTCGGCTGCAGCGGCAAACTCGGCAAAATCACCCCCCGCAGGATCCTGTACCTGGAGCGAAAAGCCGCCCGTGGATCCGAGGCCCCGGATGGAAGGCGCATTGAAGGCAAGGACCAGCGCCTCGGGAATCTTTGCGAACTCTTCGAATGCTGATGCGATCAGTCCAGCAGCCTGTTCTTCCGGGTTCGGACGCTCGCTCCAGGCATGCAGGGGCACGAACATCGTTGCCTGGTTGGCGCCCCGGGTGCCGAAGACGAAGTTCTGTCCGGCTAGAGAATCTGTCGAATGCACCGCCGGGATCGACAGGAAATAGTTCTCGATCCTGCTCAGCACTTCGATGGTGCGCTCCTTGGAGGCCCCATCCGGCAGCTGGAGCACGGTAATGAAATATCCTTGATCTTCTTCCGGAAGGAAACTGTCCGGAATAATCCTGAACAGGCCGAAAATGACCAGGGCCAGCGCGCCGAAGACGAGGAAAGCCAGGAGGGAGCGCTTGAGTATGACCGTGACACCACCCACGTACCGGGTTTGCGCCCAGTCGAAACTCCGGTTGAATACCTTCCAGAAACCTGTCGGTTCGCCATGGCCTGGCTTGAGTACCAGGGCACACAGGGCAGGGCTGAGAGTCAGTGCGACAAATCCGGAAATCGCAACGGAAAGGGCGATGGTAATGGCGAACTGCTTGTAGAGCTCGCCGGTGATTCCGCCCAGGAAAGCGACCGGTATGAACACTGCAGCCAGTACAAGTACGATCGCGATGACCGGGCTGGTCACTTCATCCATGGCTTTTTTTGCCGCCTCCCGAGGCAGCAGGCCGCCCTGGGTCATGTGGCGTTCGACATTCTCCACCACCACGATCGCATCATCCACCACGATGCCGATGGCGAGCACCATGCCAAACAGGGTCAGCGTATTGATCGAAAATCCCAGCGCCGCCATGCCGGCCAGCGTCCCGATGAGCGATATGGGGACCGCAATGGCCGGAATGAGCGTTGCCCGCCAGCTCTGCAGGAAAACAAACACGACCAGTATCACCAGCAGCGTCGCTTCCACCAGGGTCTTGAGCACTTCCTTGATGGAGACTTCGATGAATGTGGTGGTGTCGTAAGGGATATCGTAGGAAATACCCGAGGGAAAATTCCGGGAGACTTTGTCCATTTCCTGGCGGATACGGTGGACGGTGTCGAGCGCGTTGGCTTCAGGTGCGAGAAAAGTCAACAGGAAGGTGTTGGGCTTTCCGTTCCATCTTCCTTCCAGGTCATAGGACTGGGCACCAAGTTCCACTTTGGCAACATCCCGCATTCTGATCATGGAACCATCCGGATAGGCTCTTATGATCATGTCTTCGAACTCCGCCACTTCGCTCATGCGCCCGCTGGTGATGACCGGAATGGTAAGTTCCGTACCTCGAGGCGCGGGTTCGCGGCCTATTCGCCCGGCAGGAAAATCCCGGTTCTGCTCGCGGACGACGGCCGCGATTTCCGTGGGGGTAAGATCCAGTTGCGCCATGCGGACGGGATCGAGAATCAGCCGCATGGAATAATTCTGGCTGCCGAAAATGATGGCATCCCCCACGCCGGGCAGGCGCTTGATGTTGTCGAGGACCCGAAGCAGCGCGTAATTCGACAGAAAAACGGTATCGTGCCGGGGATCGGTCGAACTCAGCGCGATGACCGCCAGCAGGTCCGGAGACATTTTCTTCACGGTAATGCCCTGGCGGACGACTTCATCCGGAAGCTGAGGCTCGGCAAGTCGTTGCCGGTTCTGCGTCTGCACCTGGGCGATATCGACATCTGTTCCGATTTCGAACGTGAGCTTCATGGTCATGTGCCCGTCGTTCGAACTGGTGGATTCGTAATACAGCAGATTATCGATACCCGGAAGCTGGACCTCGATCGGGCGCGCCACGGATTCGGCAACCACTTCCGCGCTGGCGCCGGGATAGTCCGCCTCGATCTGCACCATGGGAGGCGTGATCTGAGGGAATTGCGCGATCGGCAGGCTTCTCAGCGCCACCAGGCCAACCACGACAATGATGATGGATACGACCGAGGCGAAAATCGGACGGTCAATGAAAAAGTGCGAATTCATGATGTTTCCGGGTCAGCCGCTTTCTCTTCCTGTCGCTCTGACGAAGCCTTATCCGCCCGATACTGGACAGCATTTACCTGAATGCCTGGCCGGACACGGTGAAATCCTTCCACCACCACGCGCTCACCGGGCTTGAGGCCGCTTTCGATCAGCCAATCCTTCCGGTGCCATGAAGTGGCGTCGACAGGACGCAGTTCCGCCTTGTCATGCTCACCGATTACGTAAACAAAGGAACCGCTTGGCCCCTGCTGCACTGCGCGTTGCGGGATGAGGATGGCATCCGTGCGGATATAACCTTTTATCCGGATCCTGACAAACTGGCCCGGATAGAAGTAGGAGTGCCCCGGGGAAAAGCCTCCTTCCGGATTGGGAAAAGTGAACCGTCCCTGCAAGGTACCCGTTTCGGGTCGCAAGGAGACATCCGAAAAATCGAGCACTCCTTCCTCCGGATATACGCTGCCATCCGAGAAAGTCATGATGCCTCGCAGCTGAAAGATATCCGGTCTCTGGACCTTATGTTCGGCAAGCTCCCGGCGGCGTCTCAGAAGGTAGCTCTCCGGCACGTTAACATTGACGTACATCGGATCCAGCTGATCAATGGTAGTCAGCAGCGTGGTCTGGGCTGAAACCAGACGGCCCTCGTAAAAATGACTGCGCCCGATCCGTCCGTTCACAGGCGCGACGATAAGCGTGTTGTCGAGATCGAACTTGGCCTTGATCACATCGCTTTGTGCAGCCTCCAGTCCAGCCTTGGCGCTCAGCATTTCCGCCACAGCGTCATCAACGTTTTTCTGGCTTACTGCCTGTTCTTCCAGCAGTGGTTTTACCCGCGCTACTTCCTGCTGTGCCTGGATGAGTCGGGCCTGGGCCTGGGCGACCCTGGCGTTGCTGTTGAGGTAGGCAGCCTTGAACGGAACAGGGTCAATGAGGTACAGCTTGTCGCCCTTTTTGACGTTACGGCCTTCCGTAAAGAAGAGCTGCTTGATGATTCCCGTTACTTGCGGGCGGATCTCCACTGGCCGGAATGCCTGTGTCTGTCCGATAAATTCAGGCTCATCCGGGACCGTTCGTGCGGTGACGGTCACCACTTCCACTTCAGGGGGAGGAGCTTGGGCTGGCGGCTCATTTTGAGAGCAACCGCCAGATAGAACAAGAAACGTGCCGATGACGATGCAGGGCAGGGTCGTGCGAGGGGCTTTCGAAAAAAAGCGCATTGAATTCATCTCGTGTCTCTATTTTACTATCGGGAAATGGAATCCCCATAGAAAGGTCTACTGCAGAGTAAGCAGGTGCCGGTGAGTAGCATCAGCTGTCAGGAGGGAGGAGAAGGGCAGAAGGCCGGGTAGCCCGTTCTTCCGGATCAAGCGGGCGACCAGCCGCCCCCCAGCGCTTTGTAGAGCTGGACGATGGATATCAAATGGAAGCGGCGGGTCGCTGCAAGCGCGAATTCCGCATCGAACAGAGTTCGTTTCGCCAGCAGGACGTCCACGTAACTCGTGATCCCTCCCTTGTAGCGAAGATCAGCCACGTGCAAGGCGGAGCGCAGGGCGGCGACCTGCTCTTCCTGCGACTTGCGCTGGTCATCCGCGGTGCGGACTGCGATGAGGGCATCTTCCACTTCCTTGAAGGCGGTCAGGATGGTCTGTTCGTATTGGGCAAGCATCTGTCGGGTCTGGGCTTCCGCTGCGCGCTGCTCCAGGCCCAGACTCTGGGCATTAAGCAGCGGGCCGGCGAGGCCCAGTCCGCCCACGCCGAATTCGCTGCCCGAAAGCAGAAGATTGGATAATGCCGGGCTTGCCACCCCCAGGAAGCCAGTAATGGTGAGCTTGGGAAAGCGCGCTGCCTTGGCAGCGCCGATCCGGGCCGTGGCCGCTGCCAGCGTCTGTTCCGCCTGAAGGATATCAGGGCGACGCTGCAGTAGTTCCGAAGGAAGGCCGGCCGGCACATCCGGCGGTACAACCTGGGCTGTCAGCGGCTGGCCGCGGGCGACGGGCAACGGGTTTTTTCCGAGCAATAGGCTCAGTTCATTCTCTTTCTGCACCATCTGCCGTTCCAGTTGGGCCACGCGCGCTGCCGCATTGGCGCGTTCCGCTTCGAACTGGTCCAGATCGAGCCTTGAAATCAATCCCCCCCGCAATTGCGCGCGGGCAATGGCGACGGATTCCCCCCATGATGCCAGCGCGCGTTGGGCTATGTCGCGCTGCAGATCGAACTGCAGCATGTCGAAGTAGGCCTGCGCCACCGAACTGACCAAGGTCAGCACAACAGCACGCCGATTTTCCTCGCGTGCCATCAGGTCCGCCAGTGCGGCTTCGTTGGAACGGCGTATGCGACCCCAGACATCGATTTCCCAGTTCAGGGTCATTTGCCCGAAGTAGCTGTACGGCGTCGGAAATCCGCGAAATCCGAATCCCCCCAGGGTGCCGAACGCGGGCGCATTGCCACTGATGTCCATTTTGGGAAGATAGTCCATAGCTGCGACGCCCAGGCGCGCCTCAAGCTCTTCAACGCCCGCTACCGCCTGCTTGAGGTTTTTGTTTTCGAGCAGGGCCTGCCGGATGAGACGCTGAAGTTCCTGGTCATGAAGCAACTCCCACCAGGGAAGATTGGCAATGGATTGCCCTTCCGTTTCCGCCATGCGGAAACGGTCGGTTGTGTCGACATGCGGCCGGGAATAATCGGGACCCATCGCGCAGGCGCTCAAAAACAGTGAAGAGGACAGCACCATGCATAATCTCTTCCACGAATTGCCTGGTTGCATTGTCATGCCGTCTCCCGTGCCGCGCTTTCAGGTATATGCCGCATTTTCTTGCGAGTCAGCCAGGTAAAAAATAATGGAATAAATATAGTCGCAATGAATGTTGCAAGCAACATTCCTCCAAATACGCCAGTACCCATGGAGCGCCGCCCGGCAGCGCCTGCGCCCGTAGCGATCAGAAGAGGCAGGATTCCCAGTATGAACGCCATGGAAGTCATGACAATGGGTCGAAAACGCAGACGTGCCGCCTCAACCGCTGCCTCCCCGACCGACATGCCTTCCTTCATTTTCTGGCTTGCGAATTCCACGATGAGGATGGCGTTCTTGGCTGCCAGGCCGATCAGAGTAATCAGGCCAATCTGGAAATAGATATCGTTCGGCATCCCGCGTGCCAGAACAGCAAGCAGGGCTCCGGTCAGAGCGAAGGGAACAGCCATGATCACTGCCAGCGGAAGCGACCAGGTTTCAAACTGGGCGGCCAGAATTAGAAATACCATTATGAGAGCGAAGCTGAAGGCAAAAACAGCGGCTGAGCCTGTGCGTTTTTCCTGGTAGGCCTGGGCGGTCCAGGCAATCTGAAAATTATCAGGCAATGTTCGTGCGGCGATATCTTCCACAAGCTTGATCGCTTCTCCCGAACTCACCCCGGGCGCTCCGCCGCCCATCACTTTTGCAGAGAGCAGACCATTGTAGCGTTCCAGTTGTTCCGCACCTACAATCGTGCTGATTTTACTGAGAGCGGACAAGGGCACCATCGCGTCAGCCTGGGAACGCACATATACTCTGCCCAGGTCGTCGGGCGTCATGCGATACAGGGGCTCCGCCTGCAGCTGCACGCGATACGTCCGCCCGGAAAGGTTGAAGTCATTGACGTAAAACGATCCCATCGTACTCTGCAAGGTGGCGTAGACATCGGCAATACGCACTTTCTGCGAGAGTGCTTTGGCTTCATCCACTTCGATGAAAAACTGCGGTACCGTCGGGCGAAAAAAAGTTGCGATGCCCGCGAGGCGCGGTTCCCGGCTCAGCGCTTCGATCAGGTTGTTGACTACATCGGCCAGCTGAGCAGGAGTTGCGCCGGCACGGCTTTGCACATAGACCTCAAAGCCTCCCGCAGTACCCAGGCCGCGAATGGCGGGTGGATTGAACGAGATGGCAATGCCATCTGGCTGCTGCATGCCGATACCGGTCAGCTTGTGGATGATGTCATCCGCCGTGGCCTCGCGCTCCGACCAATCCTTGAAAGCGACGAACATGGTAGCCGAACTTGTTTTGTTTCCGCCGCCGATCAGGTCGTAGCCATTGACGACAAACTGGTGCGCGACAGCAGGGTCGTCCGCTATTCCGGCTCGCACGGCTTCGGCGGTCTTTGTTGTGCGCGCAAGTGTTGCGCCATCGGGCAGAATCGTGGCTGTTATCGAATAACCCTGATCCTCGGGCGGCACAAAACTCTCCGGCACGATAGTAAGTAGATAGGCCGCCACGATGATAATGCCCGAGAACGCGAAAGCGCCGATGACCCGGTGGCGCAAGGTTGCGCTAACCATGAAGATATAGAAAGCGGTCAGGTGGTGAAAACCGCGGTTGAAGGCCTTGAAAAACGCCGATTCACCGTGGGTGTGTTTCAGTATGATGGCGCAAAGGGCGGGTGTGAGGGTCAAGGCCACCACGCCTGAAATCGTGACCGCAACCGCCACCGTCACGGCAAACTGGCGATACAGTTCGCCGGCGATGCCGCCCATGAACGCGACAGGCACGAACACGGCGCATAATACCAGTACGATGGCCACAACCGCGCTGGCCACCTGCTCCATCGATCGAATGGCTGCTTTCAGGGGAGGCAGCTTTTCCTCGTCCATCAACCGCTCGATATTCTCGAGCACGACGATGGCATCGTCCACCACGATGCCGATGGATAACACCATGGCAAAAAGCGTAAGGGTATTGATGGAGAAGCCGAATACCCACAGACCCGCAAATGTGCCGATCAGGGAAATCGGCACGGCGACGATGGGAATCAGTGTCGCGCGCCAGCTTTGCAGGAACAGATATACCACCAGTATGACCAGGATCATGGCTTCCCCGAGTGTCTTTACCACTTCCCACATCGAGGCTTTGACGAACAGACTGGTATCGTAGGGAACGACGTAATCCATTCCCTCCGGGAAGTGCTTCTTCAGTTCCTCCATCTTGTCGATGAGTGCATTTTTCGTATCGAGCGCGTTCGCGCCGGGTTGCAGGAAAATGGGGATGCCTGCCCCTGGCTGGCCATTCAGTGCGGTGCGAACGTCATAACTTTGCGACCCCAGTTCGATACGCGCGACATCCTTGAGATAGAGAACGCCACGAGGCCCATCTGCCCGCAGAACGATGTTTCCGAATTCCTCCGGTTGTACCAGCCGGCCCCTGGCGTTTACTGTATAGACCAGTTGCTGGTCCGGCGGAGCAGGCTCCTGGCCGATCTTGCCAGCCGCGTATTGAGCGTTCTGGGCCTGGATGGCGGCCACGATGTCCGTGGTGGCCACTCCCAGCTGCGCCATGCGATCGGGATGAAGCCAGATGCGCATGGAGTAGTCCTGTGCGCCGAAAATGGTTGCATCTCCCACCCCTTTGGTGCGCCTCAGTTCATCCAGGAGGTTGAGGGTGGCGTAATTACTCAGGTATAGCGGATCGTATCTGCCTTTCTCTTTGGAAATGAGCATGAAAACGATCAGAATGTCATTGGAGCGCTTCTCGATTCTGAGGCCTGTCCGCCGCACTTCGTCAGGCAGACGCGGCAGGGCGATATTCACGCGATTGCTGATATTGAAGGTTGCCTGATCCACATCCGTGCCGACCTCGAACGTGGCTGTAATGGTCAACGTGCCGCTCGAGTCCGAGCTGGAGCTGAAATACAGCAGATCCTGGACACCGCTCAGCTGCTCCTCGATGGGGGCTGCCACCGTTTTCGTCAAGGTTTCCGCGCTTGCCCCGGGATAGGTGGCGGTGATCAGTACAGTGGGCGGGGCGATCTCGGGGTATTGCGCAATGGGGAGCTGCAGGGCCGCTACCAGGCCGGCCAGGACGATGATGATGGAGATGACCGATGCGAATATCGGGCGCAGAATAAAGAAACGGCTCATGAGATCGAATTCAGTGGCGCGGATCGGCTTGCTGCACCGCAGAAGCAGGCGTGGAGGCCCCTTCTGCAGGCTGGGGAGTGACCGGCGTACCGGGTCGAAGTTTGATCAGATTGTCGACTATCACCTTGTCGCCAGCCTTGAGTCCGTCGACGATGATCCAGTCCTTGCCGGCCCAGCGGTCTCCGACTACGGGCCGGACAGTCGCCTCGCCCTTCTCGTTCACCACGTATACGGTCTTGCCCACATCCGATACCTGCACCGCTGCCTGTGGTACCAGATAAACGTTGTCGCGCGTACCTGTCACTACGCGTGCGCGGACAAACTGTCCCGGCAGCAGACGCTGGTCCGGGTTATCGAACGTGGCGCGCAATTCCTGCGTGCCGAGCTGGGGATCGATCTGGCTTGCGGCGAAATTCAACTTGCCTTCCTTTTCGTACTCCGTTCCGCCTGGCAGCAGCAGTGTGACCTTGCGCACCTTTTCCTCAGTCAGGGGTCCGCCGAGTTGCATCAACTCATTATCGGACAAGCTGAACCGCACCCATATGGGCGAAACTTGCACCAGGGTCGTCAGCAGACTGTCATTGGCTTCCACCAGGGCGCCTTCCGAGAACCGGAAGCGTCCGGCTATGCCATTGACCGGAGCGATGACAGAGGTGTAGGAGAGATTGCGTGCTGCATCGCGCACGCGCACTTCCGCCAGCTGCAGGGCTGCGCGCGCGATCGCATGGTCTGAGACGGCATTGTCGTATTCCCGCTGACTGACCGCCTGGGTTTCGAGCAGCTCGCTCAGGCGGCGCTCCTCGCGCTCGGTCTGGGTCACCCGGGCTTTCTGTTCCAGAAGCTGCGCTTGTGCCTGCGCCAGAACAATCCGGAAGGGAACCGGATCGATCAGAAACATGGCCTGACCCGCTTTTACCGGGGCGCCTTCTTCATATAAGCGCTTGAGCAGGATGCCGCCGACGCGAGGCCGTATCTCGACCTCCTTGGCGCCCTCAGTCTGCGCGACGGCTTCGGCGCTGACCGGTACGCTGGCTGGCTGCGCTTCGATTACACTGACGGGCAGGGCCATTCCTGCCGCAGCAGGATCGGGTGGCTGCTCCTGTTGGCCGCAACCCGCAAATCCCAGGAGGACAGCGGCGACAGCGGTCCCCGCAACGATTCTTTTCAGACGGCTGATGGCGAGCAGGCCGCCGGGTTTATTCTTATAATGTCGAGCACCTGACATTTCCGCTCCATACCGATAAATAGCAGATTGCACAATCCGGTTGCATACATTCATGTATGTATGTAAATTGTATCAGAAGATCGACCGTGTAAACAGCATTAGGCAGCATAAAGCGATGGCGCGAAAAACGAAGGAAAATGCAGAGTTGACCCGGAAGCGCCTCATCGAGGCGGCACGTGAGGCGTTCCTTGCCCGCGGGGTCAGCCGGACAACGATGGAGCATATTGCGGCCCGGGCCGGGGTTACGCGAGGCGCGATCTACTGGCATTTCCATAACAAGCTCGATCTGATTCAGGCCATGCGTGAGCAGGTATTCCTCCCGCTTATCGACCGCATGGACGATACACTGTTGATCGAGGGCTCGGACAGTCCTCTTGCCTGTATAGAAAACTTTCTGTGCGACACCATCCAGGTGTTGACGGATAGCAGGGAGACGCGCGAGATTTATGAAATCATGATGATCAAATGCGAGTATGTGGATGAGTTTGACGCCGTTCTGCAGCAAATCCTGTCAAACTGCGCGGGGATCGTCGAAAAACTCCGCCAGGTCTATGAGCGGGCAAAGGCTCAGAAGCAACTCCATCTCCCTCAGGATCCCGCCCATCTGGCAATGGATACCCATCTGTTTTTCATCGGACTGCTGCACATGTGGGTGAAAGACACGTATGGCGATCAGTTCCGTTCGAGGGCAATTGATCTGATCAAGGTCCACCTGGCCCTTCGCCGCAGGCCCTGAATCCGGGCCGAACATTCCCTTCATCTGAACTGGACAGGCACTCCGACCTGTCATGAGGGTATTTTGCGGCAATGTTGCCTGAACCGTTCTCTTTCTTTCCGCGCTGTCACGCTGTCACTGCGAGTCCTCTTCTTCCGCCCCCTCCCAGGTCCTGGCTCACCCGTCTTCACGAAGCGTGAATTTTCCGCTGTGTCCTATTTCACCTCACGGGGCAGCATTATAGTTGACTAAATCTATCAAGTATCTTATAGTTGACTAAATCAGTCGTGTATTATGATCGGGCTGCTGAGATTATATGGTCAATATCTCTAATTAGATGGAATCACGAGGGGAATGAGGAGTTTATCATGAGGTTAACAACTAAAGGACGGTTTGCGGTGACGGCATTACTGGATCTTGCTCTGCAACATAGCTCTCGTCCCGTGACACTTGCGGAAATCAGTCAACGTCAGCAAATCTCGCTATCCTATCTCGAGCAGCTATTCGCCAAGCTCCGACAGCGTGGGCTGGTTGACAGCGTGCGCGGTCCTGGAGGCGGATATTGCCTTGCCCGGGATATGGCTCAGGTATCTGTGGCGGAGATCATTCTTGCGGTTGACGAGCCAATCGATTCTACGCAATGCAATGGAAAAGAAAATTGTCACAACGATAAAAAATGCATGACTCACGATTTGTGGGTAAAGCTCAACGATCTCATTTTCGATCATCTCGGAGCGGTGATGCTGAAACAGCTGGTCGAGGAGCAGAGAGCCAGAGAGGAGCACTGGAGAGCGAGAGAAAACGGCGTGGTGCAAATACTGGATATGCGCAATGTGATGCCCGAGGCAGTGGTGCCGGAGCGCAATCGTACCGCGGTGTCGGCCTGAGTGACCCTTGGGATTGATTGGCAAGGCGTCAGAGAGAGGAAGCTGTGGGGAACCGGGAGTTTCAGGCTGATTGTATCCTCATCGTCAACAACAGGCGGAGAGCGCGATGACAGTAACATTAACAGAAAATGCGGTCAGGCAGATTCGCAAACAGCTGGCGAAGCGGGAAACGGGACTCGCATTGAGAGTCGGACTGAAGAAAGTGGGCTGCTCCGGTTTTGCCTACACGTTCGATTACGCAGATGAAGTTCGCCCGAATGACCATGTATTCGAATCCGTATTTGAGTCGGATAAGGCGCGCGTAGTGGTTGATTCGGGCAGTTTGCCGTTTCTGGATGGCTCGCGCATCGACTATATCAGGGAAGGACTGAATGACTCATTCCGGATTGACAATCCCAATGTCGGCAATACATGCGGTTGCGGGGAAAGTTTCAGTCTGAAAGAGCCGATCGAAGCCACTCCATAGAAGTCCGGAAGGGCGGAAGCCGCATCTCGGTCTAAGGTCTACGGATTTAAGGGCTGATCTTCGAGAACGATATTTGGAGCATCTTATGAGTGCCGTACTACAAAATCTTGTCAATCAGCCGTATAGGCACGGCTTTGTTACCGAAATAGAGTCAGATATTGCGCCAAAAGGGCTCAACGAAGATATCATCCGGCTCATTTCAACAAAGAAGAACGAGCCTGAATGGCTACTCGATTTTCGTCTCAACGCGTATCAGCAATGGCTCAAGATGGAAGAGCCGAAGTGGCCAAACGTCAAGTATCCGAAGATCGATTTTCAGGCGATCAGCTACTATGCGGCGCCAAAACCGAAAAAAAAGCTGAACAGCATGGATGAGGTCGATCCGGAATTGCTGCGCACTTTCGAGAAGCTGGGGGTGCCCATGCATGAACGCGCTGCGCTGGCCGGAGTCGCGGTTGATGTCATTTTCGATAGCGTATCCGTTGCGACTACTTACAAGCAGAAGCTGGCGGAGGTGGGCATCATTTTCTGCTCCATTTCCGAAGCGGTGCATACATATCCGGAACTGGTAAGGCAGTACCTTGGCACCGTTGTGCCCGTAGGCGACAACTATTATGCGGCGCTCAACTCAGCGGTATTCACCGACGGAACATTCTGCTTCATTCCCAAGGGCGTCAAATGTCCCATGGATCTGTCCACCTATTTTCGTATCAACACGGAGGAATCAGGACAGTTCGAGCGCACTCTGATCGTTGCGGAGGAGAATTCCTCGGTGTCTTATCTGGAAGGGTGCACAGCGCCCAAATTCGATACGAACCAGTTGCATGCCGCAGTGGTTGAACTAGTAGCGCTCGACCATGCTGATATCAAGTATTCCACCGTGCAAAACTGGTATGCGGGTGACGAGAACGGCCTGGGTGGAATTTACAATTTCGTGACCAAGCGCGGTCTTGCGAAAGGTGCCTATTCGCGCATTTCCTGGACTCAGGTGGAAACCGGTTCGGCAATCACGTGGAAATACCCGTCATGCATATTGCAGGGAGATCACTCGGTCGGAGAATTCTATTCGGTCGCCGTCACCAATAATTATCAGCAGGCGGATACCGGCACGAAGATGATTCATATGGGTAAAAATACACGAAGCACTATCGTCAGCAAGGGCATTTCCGCAGGCCATTCCCATAACAGTTATCGTGGACTGGTCAGGGTTGCACCCACTGCCGTGGGGGCGCGGAATTACTCCCGGTGTGATTCGATGCTGATAGGAGACACGTGCGGCGCCCACACCTTTCCGTACATACAGGTCCGCAATCAGAGCGCAAAAGTCGAGCACGAAGCGTCCACCTCGAAAATAGGCGAAGATCAGTTGTTCTATTTTGCCCAGCGTGGGATCGGGAACGAAGAGGCGGTATCGATGATTATCAACGGATTCTGCAAGGACGTGTTTCAGCAATTGCCAATGGAGTTTGCAGTGGAGGCCACCAAGCTGCTTGAATTCAAGCTCGAAGGGAGTGTGGGATGATTCATCAGGACAGCAAAGTCGTGCTTGAAGTGCGTGGTCTGCGAGCAGCGGTCAATGGCATTGAAATACTGAAAGGCGTCGACCTCACGGTGAGAAGCGGCGAAGTGCACGCCATCATGGGGACAAACGGCTCGGGTAAAAGTACTTTTGCCAAGGCGCTTGCCGGACACAGTGATTACCAGGTAACGGGCGGCAGCGTAGAGTTCGAGGGAAAGAATCTTTTTGAGCTCGAGCCGGAAGAGCGGGCCCGTGCTGGAGTCTTTCTTGCATTCCAGTACCCGATCGAAATACCGGGTGTTTCGAATAGCCACTTTCTGCGCCTCGCATACAATACTGTTCTTGCGGAAAGAGGGGGGGAGGAGCTCGATCCGCTCGAGTTCGAGGATTTTGTACGGGAAAAGATGAAACTGCTGGAGATGAATCCTGATTTTCTTGATCGTGGCGTCAATGAGGGATTTTCGGGGGGCGAGAAGAAACGGAATGAAATATTGCAGATGGCGCTGCTTCAGCCTCGTCTCGCCATTCTGGACGAAACCGACTCCGGTCTTGACATCGATGCGCTCAGGATTGTAACCAACGGAGTAAACAAGCTGTCCACCAGGGAAAATGCCATCATTCTGGTGACGCATTATCAGCGGATGCTGAATTACATCGTGCCGGATTACGTTCATGTAATGCAGGCAGGTCGTATTGCAAAGACAGGCGGCAAGGAATTGGCCCTTGATCTGGAAACGCGCGGTTATGACTGGGTCGGTGCCGAGCGGCGCGCAACAGCCGGAGCATGAGCATCGTGAGCAGCAACTACCTGGAGAGCCTTCTTCAAGGACAGCCACATTTGCCGCCGAGCCCCCTCGCATGGTTCAACCTGCTGCGGGCCACCGCCGTCGAACGCGCCGGCGTATTGAAGCTGCCGACTACACGCGATGAAGAATGGCGGTTCACCGATATTTCGCCCCTTGGCAAGCTGTCCTTTCAGCCGGCGCGCGCTGCGTCATCCGCGGCGGATGCCGACATCGAGCGTTTTTTTCTGAAGGAAGCAGCGGTCCGGCTGGTGTTCATCGATGGGATCTACGCGCCGAAGTTTTCTACATGGAACGGCGGTGAAAATCTGATAGTGACCCATCTGTCGAACGCGGTATCTGTCCACGCAAAGACTATGGAGGCCCATCTCGGTCGGCATGCGGACTTTCAGGATAATCTGTTTGCAGCGTTAAATACGGCATTCCTGCACGATGGAGCGGTAGTGATCGTGCCCCGTAACGCAACGGTCGAGATGCCGGTGCACATCCTGTTTATTGCCACGCAGCCGGCATCCGCAAGCTATCCGCGCTGCCTCGTTGTTGCGGAACCAGGCAGCGAGGCCACTGTCGTGGAAGAGTATGTTTCGGTGCAGGAAGGTGCCTATGTTACCAATGCGGTAACGGAAATAGCGGTGGATGCTGGCGCCGGAGTCCGTCATATCCGGATACAGCATGAAAGCACCGAGGCATTCCATATCGGAAACTGCGCAATATCGCTGGCTCATTCAAGTCGTTACCACTCGATCAGCGTAGCAACAGGCGCACGTATCTCACGCTATAACGTGAATACGCTGCTGGGGGCGGAAGGAGCCGAATGTGCCGTTGACGGTCTTGCGTTGCTGAGTGGTCGTCAACTCGCGGATACGCACAGTTGCATCGATCATGCGCAGCCGGACGGAACCAGTCGCCAGTTGCACAAGTGCATAGTGGATGGCGCCGCGCACGCGGTCTTCAACGGCAAAATCATTGTGCGTCCTGGCGCGCAGCGCACCGATTCGGCACAATCGAGTCGTAACCTGCTCCTGAATGCGAGAGCCCGGATCGACACCAAGCCCCAGCTCGAAATTTTCGCGGATGACGTAAAGTGCGCGCATGGAGCGACGGTTGGCCAGATCGACCATGAGGAACTGTTTTATCTGAAGAGCCGCGGACTCTCCGGAACAATGGCGCGCAATCTGCTGACTTATGCATTTGGGGCCGAAATTATTGATCGTATTCCTGTTCCGTCGCTGAAGCACCAGCTTGAGCGGACAGTGCTGGAACAAACTCAAAAAGCAGAGCCATGAAGATCATAGATTCCACTCTGAAGCCACAATTCGCTCCAGCGTTCGATGTCAATCGGGTTCGTGCCGACTTCCCGATCCTTGATCTCAGGGTAGGCAATAAGCCCCTGGTCTATCTCGACAACGCCGCCTCCAGTCAGATGCCGCAACCGGTCATTGATCGGCTGGTACGCTATCAGACAAGCGAGCATGCCAATATCAACCGTGGTGTGCATTATCTGTCGGAAATGGCTACCGCGGAATATGAGAAATCGCGTCGCAAGTTGCAGCATTTCATCAATGCGGCTGACGACCGGGAGGTTATCTTTACCAGCGGCACTACCGATTCCATTAATCTGGTCATGCACGGTTATGGGCGGAAATTCATCGGAGCGGGAGACGAGATCATCCTGACCACGCTCGAGCATCATTCAAACATCGTGCCCTGGCAAATGCTGGCGGAAGAGAAGGGCGCAAAAATACGCGTGGTGCCGATTACCGATGCGGGAGAGTTGCTCGTAGATGAATATGAGAAGCTTTTCAATGAGCGCACCAGGTTCGTAGGGGTGATGCATGTATCCAACGCGCTGGGCACGGTTGTGCCCGTCAAGCAGATGATTGCATATGCTCATGCCCATGGCGTGCCTGTACTCGTCGATGGTGCTCAGGCTGCGCCTCATATGCAAGTGGATGTACAGGATCTCGACTGCGATTTCTATGCTTTTTCGGGCCATAAGTTGTGCGGGCCTACAGGTATCGGTATTCTGTACGGCAAGGCCGAATTACTCGAACGTATGCAGCCCTTCAAGGGCGGCGGAGACATGATTTTGTCAGTCACGTTCGAAAAAACCACCTACAATTCGATCCCGCACAAATTTGAAGCCGGCACTCCCCCTATTGCAGCCGCGATCGGGTTGGGCGCGGCCGTGGATTATCTGTCGGAACTCGGCATGGATGCGATTTCGGCCTACGAAGCCGAATTGCTGCACTACGTAACGGAACAGATGAACCAGTTGCCCGACGTGCGCATCATTGGCACGGCGGCAACCAAGACTGCCGTGCTCTCCTTTGAGATCCAGGGAATCCATCCGCACGATATCGGCACCCTTCTGAATCAGGAAGGGATAGCCGTCCGTACCGGCCACCACTGTGTCCAGCCGGTGATGCTGCGTCTCAAGGTGCCGGCGACGACGCGGGCATCATTCGCGTTCTACAATACGATGGCGGAAGTGGATACATTTATCGCCGGGGTTCGAGCCGTTCAAAAGTTTTTCAAGTGATGTATACAAAATCCATCTATCAAGAGGTCATTCTTGATCACAACAAGAAGCCGCGCAATTATGGCATGCTCGAGAAGGCCAGCCATCATGCGGTAGGACATAACCCTCTATGCGGTGATCATCTCGATATCGCGCTCGATCTCGAGGGCGACCGTATCAGCCGCATTGCGTTTCAGGGCGAATCCTGTGCAATCTGCAAGGCTTCAGCTTCAATGATGACAACAGCCGTGAAAGACAGAACGCGCCAGGACGCGGAAACTCTGATCAAGGAATTCCGTGACATGGCGACCGGTACGCTCGATCTGAGCGGAGAACATCATCTTGGACGGCTTACTGTCTTCGCGGGGGTGCGCGATCTGCCCACTCGTGTCAAATGCGCCATCCTTCCCTGGCATACATTGCACGCTGCGCTCAATTCGGTTTCCTCTGCCTCAACCGAGGCAGAGGATGATCCCATGCATGCGGCAATAGGAGACGCATAAGGAGGCCTCGATGCCAAAAATAGCTGAAATAGAAGGAACCCCGAACCGCAACGCACTCAAATTCATTCTCAAGGAACCTCTGACATGGGGCGTGACGCGCTCTTATGACGATGCCGAGCAGGCGAAGGACGATCCTCTTGCCGCTGCTCTTTTCGATATCGACCATGTGACCAACGTATTTTACGTCGATCGCTGGATCACCATTACTCAGGATGGCGGCGCGGACTGGCAGGATCTGGCGCGCGAGGTTGCGGATCCAATCCGGGCGGCTCCCGCGGCGGACGCGCAATCCGCCGCCACCGTTGCCGCGGCGAATACGGCCATCGTCGGCTTGAGCCCGGAAGACCAGCAACGCCTCGAAACGATCAATATCATGCTGGATGAGGAGGTTCGTCCCTACCTGCAGAATGACGGGGGCGATCTTTACGTGCTGGGCCTGGAGGGGAATCGTCTGAGTGTTCACTATCAGGGTGCCTGTGGAACATGCCCCAGTTCGATTACCGGCACGCTCAGGGGTATCGAGAACATGCTGCGGTCCATAGAGCCCGATATCGAAGTCGTCGCTCTCTAGCAGGTGCTGTAAGGGAAGCTTTACCGCAGCGATGTTTCCGGAACCTGCCGGCAGGCCTGCCAGTCCAGTCGGTTCGCGTTTTTTATTCCCATTCCACGATGCAGCAGCCTTTTCCTTTGATGAGAAGGCTTCCAGCACCCGGTTTGCTTCCGCGATACAATACGCATCCCGTCGCTTGAGAATGCGTGAAAAAATTAAATCCGACTACAGGAAAAGATGCTCTGGATAAAATCTCTGCACATTATTTTCGTGGTGACCTGGTTTGCAGGGCTATTCTACTTGCCCCGCCTGTTTGTCTATCACGCCATGACGTCAGATTTGCCTGGCATCGAACGCTTCAAGGTAATGGAGCGCAAGCTTTATTACGGCATCATGACTCCCGGCGCGCTGCTTGCGATCGGCTTCGGTTTGTGGCTCTGGCTCGGCTATGACTTTTCAGGCGGCTGGCTCCATGCCAAACTTGTGCTGGTGGCCATACTGATCGGCTATCACCTGTATTGCGGCAAGCTGCTCGCAGATTTCAGGGATGATCGCAATCGCCATGATCACGTCTACTACCGCTGGTTCAATGAAATTCCTGTAGGAATTCTGTTCGCCGTGGTCATACTCGTCGTTGTGAAGCCTTGGTAACCCGGTTTTTCTCTGGTCACATGAAGACTGTTCAAACGAGATAAGACACACATTCCTTTCGCTCATGGAAACACGAACGGTCCAGGTAGCCCTTTCTCCTTCACGCAAAGAGCGCGGCTATCCCATCCACATCGGCAAAGGTATCCTGTCACAGCCCGAGCTCATCCTGGAGCACCTGCCGCAAAAGCGCGTCGCGATCGTATCCAACACGACCGTTGCGCCTCTCTATCTGGAGAAGTTGCGCAGCGGGCTTGCAGATCAGGGGGTAGTCGCAGTCCCCATCATTCTTCCTGACGGGGAGGAACACAAAAACTGGCAGACGCTCAATCTCATTTTTGATGCTCTCCTGCACCATCGCTGCGAACGCGGCACTCCCATTATTGCGCTGGGCGGGGGTGTCGTCGGCGACCTGGCGGGATTTGCGGCGGCGGCGTATCTTCGAGGTGTCCCTTTCGTCCAGATTCCGACCACGCTACTGGCACAGGTCGACTCCTCCGTGGGAGGCAAGACAGGCATCAATCATCCTCTCGGCAAAAACATGATCGGGGCCTTTTACCAACCCAGAGTCGTCGTGGCAGATACCACGACGCTGGACACATTGCCCGACAGGGAATTGAAGGCGGGGATTGCCGAAATCATCAAATACGGTCTTATCAGGGATGCGGCATTCGTGCAGTGGCTCGAGACCAATCTGCAGCTGCTCCTGGCGCGCGATTCGGCGAAGATGATCGAGGCGATTTACCGAAGTTGCCAGCATAAGGCAGAAGTTGTGGAAGAAGATGAGCACGAGAGCGGCAATCGAGCGTTGTTGAATCTGGGTCATACATTTGGCCATGCGATCGAAAATGGGCTGGGCTACGGCACGTGGCTGCACGGAGAGGCCGTAGCCGCGGGCACCCTGCTGGCTGCGGAAGTGTCCCAGCGCATGAACATGATCGATGAGGCTGACGTGGAACGTATCCGCTCGCTTTATCTGCAGGCCGGCCTTCCCGTTGTCGCTCCTGCGCTGGGTGCTGAAAAATACCTGCAACTGATGGGTCTTGATAAGAAAGTATCGGAAGGGAAAATGCGCTTCATCCTGTTGCAGCGTATTGGTGAGGCGGTGATCCGTTCCGATGTGCCTTCGAGCATTCTCGCGGAAACGCTGACGGAATGCACGGCTCATGCATGAACTCGCGCCTTATGCCGTCTCTCAGGAAAATTCGCGTGGGCGTCGTCTTGTGGAAGATGCTTCCCCGGGACGTACGCCATTCCAGCGTGACCGGGATCGTATCATTCATTCGACAGCCTTTCGTCGGCTCGAATATAAAACCCAGGTTTTTGTGAATCATGAAGGCGACCTTTTTCGCACCCGTCTGACGCACAGCCTGGAAGTCGCCCAAATTGGCCGCTCCATTGCGCGCAACCTTCGCCTCAACGAAGACCTGGTCGAAGCTATCGCGTTGGCGCACGACCTCGGGCACACACCGTTTGGTCACGCCGGGCAGGATGCGTTGAATAATTGCATGAAGGATCACGGAGGCTTTGAGCACAACCTCCAATCCTTGCGGGTGGTGGATGTGCTGGAAGAGCACTATGGGGCATTTGATGGTCTGAATCTGTGTTTCGAGACCCGGGAAGGCATCCTCAAGCATTGCTCACGGACGAATGCAAGCAAACTGGGGGATGTAGGCGAGCGTTTCCTGGTGGAGCATCGCCCTTCTCTCGAAGCGCAACTGGCGAATCTTGCGGATGAAATCGCTTATAACAACCACGATGTAGACGACGGTCTTCGCTCGGGTCTCATAACGCAGGAGCAGCTGGAGGAAGCGGCTATTTTCGGGCGCCATCTCGCCATAGCCAAAAAAAATTACCCTGGCATTTCAGGCCGAAGACTGGTGCATGAAACTGTGAGACGAATGATCAACACGCTGGTAAGCGACCTGACCCGGCAGAGTGCGCTGAACATTGCTGAAGCGCAGCCGGACAGCCTCGAAGCCGTTCGCATGGCGCGGATCCTGATCGGTTTCAGCCGGGAAATCTGGCAGGAGCAGCAGGATCTGAAGAAATTTCTTCGAAATAATCTCTACAGGCACTACAAGGTCGCCAGGATGAGTGCCAAGGCGCGTCATACAGTCGAGAGTCTCTTTGGTGCGTTCAATTCAGATATCAGGCTGCTTCCGCCGGTATTCCAGAACAAATTCCATCTCGACGGACATCAAGCCATCGCAGATTATATCGCCGGCATGACGGACCGCTATGCCATCCGTGAATACCGCCGGCTGTTTGCCATTGAAGAGCATTGACTGGGCTGGCTCGACCTGTTCGGTCCTCCTTTGTCCGTTAAGCCCGGATTGTCCGGTCATTTTCATCTTCCTGATGTACCCCGAAGCCATTCGCTGGTAAAATCAATAAGTTTGAAGGGAGCACGGAAGCGCTCTTTCATGTATCGATGCAGGATCATGAAGCTCTCCGTGCACGAAAGCGCACAATTGGGGGGGTTGATCAAGTTCCAATGACAAGGTTGAAAAACGATACGCTACTCCGGGCACTGTTACGCCAGCCTACCGAATATACACCTGTCTGGCTGATGCGTCAGGCGGGTCGCTATCTGCCCGAGTACAACCAGACGCGCGCGCGCGCCGGCAGTTTTCTCGCGTTATGCAAGAATCCGGATTTCGCTACCGAGGTCACGATGCAGCCACTCGCGCGATTTTCGCTCGACGGGGCCATATTATTCTCCGATATCCTTACCATCCCGGACGCGATGGGGCTGGGCCTTTATTTCGCTGAAGGAGAGGGCCCCCGGTTCGAGAGACCATTAAGGGAAGAATGGGAAGTTCGCGCGCTTACCGTGCCTGATCCGGGAGTTCATCTGCGTTATGTCATGGACGCTGTTTCGCAAATACGAAGAACTCTAGATAATCGCGTGCCGCTGATCGGTTTTTCGGGAAGCCCCTTCACGCTCGCCTGCTATATGGTTGAAGGCGCCGGAAGTTCGGATTTTCGCCAGATCAAGAGCATGCTGTACCAGAGACCGGATTTGCTGCATCATATTCTGAGCATTAACGCGCAAGCGGTAACAGCCTATCTGAATGCGCAGATAGAATCGGGCGCACAGGCCGTGATGATTTTCGATACCTGGGGCGGAGCGCTGTCTCATGCCGCATATCCGGAATTCTCCTTGCGCTACATGACCCAGGTGCTGGCCGGGCTGAAACGGGAGCATGGAGGCGAGCGGATTCCAAGCATTGTTTTTACCAAGGGCGGAGGATTGTGGCTCGAAAGCATTGCGGACAGCGGTTGCGATGCGGTCGGACTTGACTGGACCGTGGATATCGGGGAAGCGCGTCGTCGCGTGGGTCACAAGGTTGCGCTCCAGGGCAACCTTGATCCTGCTGTGCTGTTTGCGGGACCTGAAGTCATTGCCGAGAAGGTGGATGAGATTCTTTCCGGATTCGGGATGGGAGACGGACATGTGTTCAATCTTGGTCACGGCATTTCCCAGTATACTCCTCCGGAAAACGCACTCGCGCTGGTGGATGCGGTGCATGCACTCAGCCGAAAGTATCATGCACCGGGTAGAAATTGACGCAACCTGGAAGAGCAACCCGGAACTATCTTATCAGCTCGTGCAAGCGCTGGATGATCTATCTGAACAGGTGACTGATCGTGCGTATACTCATAATCGAAGATGACCGGGCGATAGCCAGCAATCTCTACGATTTTCTTGAAGCTCGCGGTCACAGCGTCGATGCTGCGGCTGATGGCATAACCGGCCTTCATCTCGCGGTTACGCAGCAATTCGACGGCATCCTTCTTGATCTCGGCTTGCCCGGCACGGATGGCATCACCCTCTGCAGAAAGCTGCGGCAGGAAGCGCATCTCGACACGCCTGTGCTGATGCTGACGGCTCGCGATACGCTGGAGGACAAGCTTAAAGGCTTTGACTGCGGTGCGGATGACTATCTGGTCAAACCCTTTGCTCTGAAAGAAGTGGAGGCGCGCCTGGTAGCGATGCACAAGCGCAGAAAAGGCAAGGTTACCAGCCGTACGCTGGAAACCGATGATCTTTCCTTCGATCCCAAAACCCTGACCATCCGCTTCGCTGGAGCAAGTGTCAAGCTCCCGCCGAAGTGCATCGGATTGCTGGCGGTCATGATGGGCGAACCCGGCCGGGTTTTCAGCCGCAAGGAGCTTGAGTCGGAGGTGTGGGGAGACGTGCAGGAAACGAGTGATACCTTGCGAAGTCACATGCATGAACTGCGCCGTGCTTTGACCCGCGCAGGCGGGTACGACCCTATCGAAACCGTCCATGGTCTTGGCTATCGACTGGCGACCCGTGCCCGGACTTAAGCGTGGTCTGCGCCTCCGCGTTGCGCTGGCGTTTGCGGTATTCTGCATTGTTGTAGTCGGAACCCTGGGAGTCAGCCTTTACATTGCCTCGGACGACATCGAGGAAGCGCATATCGAGCAGATCATTGAAACTGAAATGGATTATCTGCTTCAGCGTTACCGTGAGCACGCTGACTTCGTGCCGCAGGAAGGATCCAATCTCGAAAAATACATCCTCCATGATCCGAGCGAGGAATCACGCCTCCCCTCTCATCTGCAGGGCCTCAATTACAGGCGGCACAAGGTTTTCCGCGGCCCCGAGGAAGTGCGCGTCGCAGTACATCATGTAGGTGGAGTCAAGTTTCTCGTTGCCTATGAAATAGGGCTTCACGAGCAACGGCAGCGGGAGCTGAAGTTGCTCATCGTTCTGTCGCTCATCTCCGTCGTGGGAGTCGCGGTGGTGGTGGGATATCTTCTCGCGGGTGTGCTTGTCAAGCAGGTCACCGATCTTGCTGAGCAGGTGCGACTCCTGGCTCCCGGTGACGGACAGGGTGAAACTCTTGCCCAGCCGGGACAGGATGAGGAGGTTGCCCAGCTTGCGCGCGCCCTTGATGACTATCAGAGCCGTATTACACGCATGTTACGGCGGGAGCAGGAATTTACGGCTAACATCAGTCATGAGTTGCGCACTCCTATCACCACCATTTTGACGAGTTGCGAACTGCTCGCTACCGAGTCCACCCTGTCGGAAAGAGCCCGAGCACGGGTTAGCATGATCGAGTCGGCCGCCACCCGCATGGGGGAGCAGTTGCAAGCCCTGCTATTCCTTGCACGGGAGCAGTCGCTTGGTATCATGGAACCCGTCGATCTCGCTGAATGCGTCTATGATGCGGCAGAGCCCATTTGCGGCGAGATTTATCGCAAGCATCTCACTTTCGAGGTTTCCGTTGAACCAAAAGCGGTTCTGACCCTGAATCGCCAAGCTATCCATACTGCGTTGGTGAATTTGCTGCGTAACGCGGTGCAATACACCAGCAATGGTTTCATCCGCGTAAAATTCTCCGGCAATCGCCTCTCGATTTCCGATTCGGGTATCGGTATCGAGCCCTCCTACATGCCGCTCCTCTATGAGCGCTTTTTCCGAGGATCTTCCCAGGGTGAAGGGCTCGGGATTGGACTCGCCATCGTCAAGCGTATCTGCGATTATTATGGCTGGCGTATCGAAGTGGAGAGCGCACCTGGGTGCGGCGCCACTTTTCACATCGTATTCCCCGATCCCGTAGCTGAAGCAGCTTGAGCGGCCACGCTTCGTGGACTGCGACTTGCCGTGACGGCAGCGGCCGGACCAATCTCCTCATCGGGTTTTAAGAAGCGGCATTCTGCCCTGCCTCAGCATTCCACCGGCTCCCTCACCCCGGTATTTCCTGCCTTGTTTCGGATCAGGATCCGCTTGCATGGGGATTCCCCGAGGCCTTGAAGAATTCCGCTTCTCCCTTGTTTCTTCATGGATTATTTCGCGTTTTTAGTGCTTCACCCTTCACGAATTCTTCACATGGCCTATGTTAAGTTCATAGCTGAGTAAATAAATTTGTTATGTGAACCGAATGAATCGGGCTTCCGGTCGAGGTGCAGGTTTTCTGAGAAGAGGTTGGGTTCGGGCTCTGTCGAAGGAGGGCTGGGACAGAGAAACTAGACTGCGATCAGTTCAAAAGTGCGGGAAGACCGGATACTGTGTTTTAGGCGCTGAAGGATTTCGAGTGAAGGGAGTCCGGGAAGCAACTCACGAAGAGGAGCATACATTATGCCAGCAGTAATCGATAAAGGTGGACAAGTGAAGAAAGAGGGCGCGAGGATCGAATTGGTAAAGGATTCTCCAAAAAAAATCAAAACAGCCTCTGTATCTGTAGCGGATGCAAGCGCTGAGCATGATCAGTCTGCGGGGGATCTGCAGATGGAAGGTCTTCCTGCTGCTGACACCATGATTCCGGTTTTCGATGAGCACAAGGTGCTTCATGACCTGAGACACCGACTGCCCAATCAGGCGCCGCTGAAGAACTTCATCCATCATAACACACTGCACGCCTTTCAGGACTACAAGTTCTATGACGGCATTCGCCGGGCCAAAAGAATCTTCGGTTATTTCCCAACGCTGGCATTGGGAGAATACCGTGAGTTATATGCATCGCGCCGCATTCGCAAGGATGTGCTGGAACGGGTCATCACCGAGCGCAAAGGGGCCGAGCATCTTGATGAGTGGATGCAGAAACTGCTTCACAAGCAATATGACGAGTCCATAACTCCGCGCGTGGGGCAACTTAGAAAAAACTGGAAAAGAAAATATCCGATCGATCTGGATCTGATGGTGCACCCGCTTCTTTTTCGGATACTTTGCAGTTATCTCGACCAAGGTATTTCGGTCTGGGGTTTTCCGATCGGGCATAAAGGCTTTCTGGCTGCTCTCAGGGAGATGGAAACAAAAAGCTTTACGAGTTTCTTCAAGACCAAGCGAGCCAAAAAGATGCTCGTTGCCGGAGATTGCAAGCTGGAAGATCTGCTCAAGCTGGTGGTCGGGGATCCAACGCTGTATGAGCAGTATCTGTACGACCAGCAGTTCGCTCATCCGGGCTGGTCAGGTATCGTGGGCGCCATCGAGGACCAGCCGGAATCGCTTTTGAATACGAAAGAAATTTCACTGCATGACCTGGTTGTTTTTGAGCTCCTGATGGAAATCGATGCACTGGATTCCTATTTCGGGGAAAACTGGCTTCCCATCGGCAGCATACTTGAAGAAAGACCTGTCCCGCTGTTCGATGATGTTCCTGAACTGGAAGTCGACGAAGCCTTCTCGCTCTGGCATGACGCTTTCGAGTGGTCCTATTACGATCAGGTGCTGGCCGGAATCGCGCTGCAGGACAAGACCTGGGAAAGAAAAATCGAAAACAGAAGTTTTCAGACTTTTTTCTGCATCGACGATCGTCTTACTTCCTTCCGTCGTTACCTGGAACAACTCGATCCGGATTGCGAAACGTTCACAACGGCCGGTTTCTTCAATGTCGAGCTGTACTATCAGCCGCAGCACGGGAAATTTTATACGAAATGCTGCCCGGCGCCGGTCTTTCCCAAATACCTGGTGAAAGAGACCGGCAACATCGAAAAAATGAAGAAAGAAGTTCATTTTTCCAAGGTGTCGCATTCGCTTTTCCAAGGATGGCTGATTTCCCAGACCCTCGGATTCGTTTCCGCCCTCAGGCTGGCGTTGAACGTATTCAAGCCGTCGGATATGCCTGCCATGGCCTCTTCTTTCGCTCATATGGGCGAGGTATCCGATCTCACGATTGAAAACAAGAACCCGGAAGACAGGGAAAACGGACTCCAGATCGGATATACCATTCCTGAGATGATTCAAAGAGTGGAAGGAGTTTTGAACAGTACAGGACTGAATGGAGTGGCAAAAACCTTCGCTCCCATCGTCTACATTGTTGGTCATGGGGCCTCCAGCGTCAATAACCCCCATTACGCCGCTTACGACTGCGGTGCCTGCGGAGGCAGGCCCGGCTCGGTCAATGCGAGAACTTTCTGCTACATGGCCAATCATCCCAAAGTAAGGGAAGGCCTCGCCGAAAAAGGCATCATCATTCCCCCCGAAACCCAGTTCCTCCCTGGTCTTCATGATACGACCCGGGATGAGGTGGCATTTTTCGATGAAAAAAAGCTCTCGCCCGAGAATGCCGCGATGCACAACAGGAATCGGCTTGTGTTTACGGAGGCGCTGGATC
>CAYXQR010000125.1:0-7168 GCA_964466955.1 uncultured Nitrosospira sp. | reverse complement strand
GCCCTGCTCGACCGTAGGACGCTGATGCTGACCGCGACGTACAAATTCGCGCGGCATGAATGGGTCGGCATCAAGGGCGCATGGGACGCGGTACCCGACATGCGGAATTCGCATACGGTGGAGGCCAAGATCAGCCGGGTGCACCTCGCCGAAGAGTTCTGCCACGTGCGGCTGTTCGATGAAATGCTGCGTACCTGCGGACTGGACAGGGTGGAATGGGTGCCCTTGGGCCCGCTGAAGGAGAAAATCTACGAGCAGTTTCCGAAAGTGCCGGAAACGCTGATGTCGCCTCCGGCGTTCGTCACGGAACTGATGGGCGTGACGTTTTACCGCCACCTCTCCAGCCTGATCGACGAATTGTTCGCGGACGAACCGGAGGTGCGCGCGCGCCTGCAGGAATTGCTGGATGAAATCACGATTGATGAAATCGCGCACGTGGGCCAGAGAAGAAATTTCATCGGGCCGCTGGGAATGAAAATCTCCAAAGTCCTGGTCAAGCCCTTCTATACGCTGTTCTTCAACGACATTCCCGAAATCCGCCATCTGTTCGACCTGAACCGGATGATCGGTGACGGGCTTGCGTTCGACTTCAACGAATTGCCGGATTACATGCTGGAGCGCAGCTGGATTCCCTCGTACTGCCAGGCTTGAAACCCGGCGAATGCAGCGCGGAGACACGATGCCCCCAACCCGGGCCGGCTCAATCTCAGGCAGGGGCTGAACCATCGAAGCTCAACCTCACGTGACGCTCCGATTGGACAGAAACGCGAACCCGGCCTATGCTGAATAATGGCATGTGCTGATTCACGCTCCCGCGCGGACAGTTCACCTATGGAATCGGCTCGGTCCTGTCCGCCATTCCATGTTCTCAATCACGGGGAAACATCATGAACTTCGAATACAACGGATACTGCATCATCACCGGCTCGGACTATGACGACGCCAGCAAAAGCTGGAATGGCCGCTATCGCATACTGGATGACAACGACATTGTCGTGTACGAAAGCTTCGTCGACCCGTCGAACGACGAAAGCCAGGCGCATGAGGCCGCTGACAGGGAAGCGCGCGCCTGGGTGGACAGGGAAGGCAAAACAGAAAAGGGCACCGGACAGTCCGGCGCAGCCGGATAGCCCGCAGCTTCCGCATTGCCCTGCCGATTTACCCCTGCTGGCAATCATGGAGCACGGCGCTACACTTCCGCGAATGGAGGAAATCGAAGGAATGAAGCGTTACCTGCTCGATGCCCAGTGCTGCAGGCCATCTATACAGGAACATGCAGCAGCTACACGATGGGCGGGAGAACACGACGAGTGCCGCAGACTCATCCCAGGGTCAGAGAACGGAAAAACGCGACGCTTATCGAAAGCAGCATCAAGAAGAAATTCGGCTCATGAGCTCAAAATTGCATGGGAAGGCCAGCCTGCTCCAGAACTGCGTTAGCGGTATGGCGAGATTTTATGCAATTATCGACCGTGAAGCGAATCCCGCCTATCGGGCTGTACCACGTTTCATGATCACCCTTTGCCTGGCTTCTCGAAGTACATTTATGAGAAATGAGAACGCAGAATCTTTTTTAATAATGGGGCAAAATCAGCCGCAGTCTAATGGACGTGGCGATGCGCAATCGCCGTGAGTTCAGCGCTCAACTTGAACAAGATATCTTCGCTGTCAGGATACACGCTTGCCGCAAGTAATTCCGGTATCATGACTTTCAGTTTCTCGACATTTCAGCTCAAGGCTCTTCAATATAACCTTGTCGGCGCTAGGAAGCGTTTCCCGTTGCGGCCCGCGGGCATGCGAACGGTGCCAAGATCAGAATCCCGAATTGAGCCATTCGCTAAAACCCGATAATTCCAGCTCGTAAAACGAGCCTGTTGCGCCCGATTCCTCCGTTTCCGGAAAACATCGCAGCTGCGACCCCACCTGCTTCCTACTTCAGCTGCTCGTACAGCAGCTTCAATATGCGGCTCGCATCTCCGGAGGAGACCGGTTCGCCATCCTTGTTCAGCACCGTGACGTCAGTGCTCTCCGTCGTGGTACCGGTCTCGCTGAGCAGGATGCGATACTGGTTCTTCTGCTGCTCTTCTTCCGGATCACGCCAGAAAGCCAGCTTGGACAACAGGCCCGGCGTAGCGCCGCTGTCCGAGTCGGGGTTGATGTAGCGCACGTAGTAGATGCCTTGCGAGCGATTACGATCTTCCACGGTGAAGCCGACGCGATCGAGCGCCAGTCCGACCCGTCGCCATGAGCGGTCAAACGCTTCGTTCACCGTCAGCACGCCGCCTTTCTCCGGATCCAGGCGCGCCCGTTCCCGATTGCTGCCGGCGGTGGCAAGGGACGATCTCGCGCGCTCTTCCGTGACCCCGAAGCGCACCATGAGCCGCGCCAGCATCTCCGCTTCCAGATCCGGGTCGGCCGGGCGCGGCTGCCACACCGTGCGAACGCCGGCGCCTTCCATCACCTCGCTCATGCCGCGATGACTGATGTAGATCTCCGTGGTGCCGTCCGGCCCACGCTCAAGGCGGGTGCGGAACTTGTCGCGCTCCGCGGTCGAATAGAGCGAATCCAGCAGTCTCCCCAGCGTGTTGCGCAGAATGTCTTCGGGAATCTTGGCGCGATTTTCCGCCCAGTCCGTTTCCATCACCCCGGCTTCGGGCATTTCCACCTTGACGAGAAAACCCAGTTCATGCCAGAAATCCTTCACCACCGGCCAGATATCTTCCGGCTCGCCGCGTACCACCAGCCAGCGCTGGGTGCCCGCCCGCTCGACGCGCACCCCCACCTCCTCCATCGAGGGCAGAATGGAGCTTGCGCTGCTCACGATGCCCGGCTCCCGGTTGCGTTCCTTGTTGTAGGCTGAAAACGTGGCACTGCCGGAAGGGCTGATATCAGGCACACTGTAACGCTCGTCCGCGCCCGGGGCGGTCAGGTCCGGCGGTATTTCCAGCGGCGGAAGCTTGCCCGCCGACTTATAGTTTATCTTTTTGGCTTCCGGCAAAAGATCGGACAGAGTGCCGCATCCGGCCATCGCCACCATTGCCACGCACAGCGCTGCCAACTGCCGCCTGCTCATGTCCCTTGCCGGCTCCTGTGTACTGCCATGGATTGCTTTCGACTCGTCAGTTCGCAACATTCACGCCCGCTTTTTCCATTGCTTCCCTTACCTTCCCGTGGCACCGGTCGGATAGCGGCGTCAGCGGGAGCCGTAAGCCGCTCTCGATCAGGCCCATCCTTGCCACCGCCCACTTCACCGGAATGGGATTGGCCTCGATGAACAGGTCCGCATGCAGCCCCAGCAGCTTGCGGTTGGCGGCGCGCGCCGCTTCCATCTCACCCGCGAATGCGGCCATGCACATTTCATGCATCAGCCTGGGCGCAACGTTGGCCGTGACCGAAATCACGCCATGGCCGCCCATCAGCAGCAGCGCCAGCGCGCTGGCGTCGTCGCCGCTGTAGACCGCGAAGCCATCCGGCACCCGGCTCAGCAGGTCGAAACCGCGCCCTGCGTCGCCGGTCGCGTCCTTGATTCCCACCACGTTGGGAATCTGCGCCAGCCGCAGCACCGTATCGTTGTCAATATCGGCGACAGTGCGCCCCGGCACGTTGTACAGAATCTGCGGGATATCAACCGCCTCGGCGATCGCCCGGAAGTGCCGGTAGAGTCCTTCCTGCGTCGGCTTGTTGTAATAAGGCACCACGGACAGGCTCGCTTCCGCCCCGGCGTCTTTCGCGTAGATCGACAGGTCGATGGCTTCCCGCGTGGAATTCGCCCCCGTTCCCGCGATGACGGGAATGCGGCCGGCCGCTGCATCCACCGCTGTCTTGATGAGCAGATGGTGCTCGTCGAAATCCACCGTGGGGGATTCGCCGGTCGTGCCCACCACGACGATGCCATCGGTGCCCTCCGCCACATGAAAATCGATCAGCGCGCGGAAGCGCTCCAGGTCCAGCTCGCCGTTCTCATGCATCGGCGTGACGATGGCGACCAGGCTTCCGCGTATAGCAACATTATCCATGACGTCGATCCGGGTAAAACTTTGCATTTTACCTGAAACTCACGCCCGGCAAGCAGTCCGTGTTCCTGGCCGCCATGGGCGATCCCGCGCGCTCATGCGCGTTCGCGCGCTTCAGTACGCCGGAGGCAGACCCGCCCTGGCCCGCTTCCCGCTTCTGCCGCGAAAGCGGGCATAAAGCGGGAGTACGCCGTCGCCGGGATATTGACCCACCTTGATGACTGGTCATACCCGCGAAAGCGGATATCCAGACCCATTCAGATTACCCGGTCCCCAGGCTCCATGAAAAACGGGAAGGCCCCGCACCGCGTCAGACAGTGGCGCGAAGCGCTGGTTCCCTGCTCCCGGAGAGGGGACGGGGAATCGGGTACGCGGCCAGACCAGCCTGTTTTTTCCGCACCTGCCCGAAATGGCGCGCGAAAGATAGCACTTCAGTCCAATTGCGAATGCGGCAAAAAAATCCAAGAATCAGATTTTTCGAACACGGAAAGAACAGGTTGTGAAAGCAAAGACAGCGGGGTTGTTGCTCGGACTCATCGCGGCGATATTCGAATGCGCCTGGATCATTGCCTGCGTCGCCGGCCTGTATTTCTTCGCCACCGGCCAATGGCTGAACCTTGCAGGGACTCTGGTTGCCGGTGTGGCAGCCAACTGGCTTGCCTGGCGTTTCAAAGGCGTCATGGGTTATTGGGAAAACCAGCAGAGAACGGGGCCTGAACAGCTCGTGGAATGCCGCCTCAAAGATAACGTAAGGTTTTTTAGAGGGAGGCCGAAGAAGTAATGGCGAAAATTGACTGCCCCGCGGAAGAAAAAGTATAGATGTGAAGCAGGAAATTGATTCCTGAGGCACAGCGAATCGAATGCAAATTCTTCACAGGCCACCGAGTTCTTGGCTGTTGCCCGCCAGCGCAAGGAGGTTCGCCCGGAGCGCCCTTTAACTACCGATCCTCTTCAGTTACACTTTTCAGTTTGCACGACCGTCAAGGTTAATGGGATCAATGGACCAGCCAGCGCTTTCCTCCTTCATCTGGTCGATGGCCGACCGTTGCCCAGGAATTACAGGCAGTCCGAAAGCATCGGGGATCTTTTCCGTCTTCCGGGGCGCGCCATGAGCAAGCCCATCGAGGATTACGGATTCATCGGCAACATGCTGAGCGGGGGGCTGGTGTCGCGGGACGGCTCGATGGACTGGCTATGTCTCCCGAGGTTCGACTCCGATGCCTGTTTCGCCGCCCTGCTGGGGACGGAGGAACACGGATACTGGCGCATAACGCCTGTGAGCGAGTCAGCGCAATTCAGGCGACGCTACCTGCCCCACGCGCCGATCCTTGAGACCACCTTCGAGACGGAGGACGGCACGGCGACCCTCGTCGACTTCATGCCGCTGTCGGACGACCCCGAGATAGTCGATGTCATCCGCCTCGTGCGTGGCGTATCCGGACGGGTGGCCATGCGGATGGAACTCGCGCTGCGCTTCGGCTACGGGAAGGCCATTCCCTGGGTGCGCCGGCGGGACTATGGAATCCACGCGGTGGCCGGGCCGGACGCGGTCGAACTGGTGACCCGTGTCCCTCTTCACGGCGAAAACATGCATACTGCCGCGGAGTTCGAGGTGAAAGAGGGCGAGGTCATCCCCTTTACGCTCGCCTACCATCCGTCGCACCGCGAGCCCCGTTTCGTCGCCGACGCCCGGATGAGGCTGGATCAGACGGTCGCCCGCTGGCAGGACTGGGTTCGCATGTGTCAGCTTTCCGACTTCGAGAACCCGGAATGGAAGGACGCCGTGGAGCGCTCGCTCATCACGCTCAAGGCGCTTTCCTACCAGCCGAGCGGCGCGATCGTCGCGGCCCCCACGACCTCCCTGCCGGAAGAACTGGGCGGGGTCCGTAACTGGGATTATCGTTACTGCTGGATTCGCGACGCGACGCTTACTTTATACGCGTTCATGAATGCCGGTTATTTCGGCGAGGCCGGAGCGTTCAGGGACTGGTTGCTGCGCGCCGCTGCAGGCGCGCCCGATCAAATGCATATCATGTACGGTATCGGCGGCGAGCGCCGCCTGACCGAAATCGAGCTGCCCTGGCTGCCGGGCTACGAAAACAGCCGGCCGGTGCGCATAGGCAACGGCGCGCACGACCAGATTCAGCTCGACGTGTTCGGCGAGCTGATGGATGCATTTCATGCTTCCCAAAAGTCCCAGCCCGCGCCGAACGAGGATGCCTGGCAGTTTCAGCAGACAATGCTATCCCGGCTGGAGGGCTTGTGGAAGGAGCCCGACGAAGGTATCTGGGAGGTGCGCGGGGGGCGCAAGCATTTCGTTCATTCGAAAGTGATGGCCTGGGTGGCCTTCGATCGGGCTGTAAAGGCCGTGGAGAAATCCGGCCTCCCCGGCCCTGTCGGGAAATGGCGCGCGATCCGGGATGAAATCCATCGGGAAGTTCTGGCGCGCGGCTATGACAGGGGCCGGAACACATTTGTCCAGCATTACGACGGGAGCGCGCTCGACGCCTCGCTCCTGCTGATGGCGGAGATGGGGTTCCTGCCGCCCGAGGATTCCCGCTTTCGCGGCACGGTCGAGGCGATCGAGCGCGAACTCAAAGAGGATGGGCTGGTGCTGCGCTACCGGCCTGCGGAAACCGAAGATGGACTCCCCGGGGAGGAAGGCACGTTCCTCGTATGCAGCTTCTGGCTCGCCGATGCCTATACGATGATCGGACGCGGCCAGGATGCGGAAGCCCTGTTCGAGCACCTTTTGTCCCTGCGCAACGATCTCGGGCTTCTTGCCGAGGAATACCACCCCCGCCTCAAGCGCCAGCTGGGAAACTTCCCGCAGGCATTCTCCCACATCGGCCTGATCAACACCGCGTATAACCTGCGTCGCGTCAATGGTCCGGCGCAACAGCGCGCCGATCTCGGCGACTGTCCACGCCCTCCCGGATGAGCTGCTTGTGTCTGGCTTCAGGCTGTAACCACCTATATTCTATACCATCATACAGCGGGACCAAACACCTAGACTAGGGCCTGTTAACACTTGTTTCGCGCTCGCGACGGTAACGGATTTCATCCAGAACGAGGCGCGAGCCGTGCAGCAGAGCGAGCTCTGTAAACGGCGAGTAACGATGGATTGGATGAAATTCCGTCCCGTCCCACTGGGT
>CAYXQR010000124.1:0-20689 GCA_964466955.1 uncultured Nitrosospira sp. | reverse complement strand
GCCTCCTGAAAGCTGCCGATAGCAAGCGCCACGCTTACATCAGAATCACATCATACTGTTCCTGTCTGTACGTACCCTCAACCTGAAGACTGATCGGTTTAGCGATGAAGTCGGCAAGCTGGGCAAGACTCTGCGATTCTTCGTCGAGGAAGAGATCGATCACCTGCTGCGAAGCCAGGATGCGGAATTCACGCGCATCGAACTGGCGGGATTCGCGCAATAGCTCCCGCAGGATTTCGTAACACATGGTCTGGGCCGTTCTCACTTTGCTGCGACCCTGGCAGGTAGGACACGTCTCGCACAGGACATGAGCCAAGCTCTCACGTGTGCGCTTGCGCGTCATTTCCACCAGCCCGAGCGCCGTAAAGCCGTTCACGGTCATGTGCGTTCGATCCTTCAGCAGTGACTTCTTGAACTCCGTGAGAACGGCATTTTTATGCTCCTCGCTTTCCATGTCGATGAAATCGACGATGATGATGCCCCCAAGATTTCGCAGGCGCAACTGGCGGGCAATGACTTGCGCGGCCTCCAGATTGGTCTTGAAAATTGTGTCGTCAAAGCTGCGTACCCCGATGAATCCTCCGGTATTCACATCGATGGTCGTCAGCGCCTCGGTCTGGTCGATAATGAGATACCCGCCGGATTTCAGGTTCACGCGCCTGGCCAGCGCTTTCTCGATCTCGTCTTCCACTCCATAAAGATCGAACAGGGGCCGCTCCCCCGGATAATGATTTATCCGGTCCACCACGTTGCTCATGTATACTTGCGCAAAAGCCACCATTTTTTGAAAATTTTCGCGTGAATCGACCAGTATCTGTGCTGTATCGTCACTGATGAAGTCACGCAGGACCCGGTAGCTGAGGTTCAGATCCTGGTACAGCAGCCCCGGCTGAGCCGTGGAAGACTTCTCACAGATGTCGTGCCAGAGCTTGTGCAGATACTCGATGTCGGTCTGGAGCGCCTGGTCGCTCGCTGCCTCGGCCATCGTGCGGATGATGAATCCACCCTTCTCGCCTGGCGACAGAAGCAGCTTCAGCTTTTCCCTTAACGTCTTTCGCTCGGTTTCGTCCTCTATCCTTTGTGAAATGCCGATATGTGACACCTGGGGCAGGTAGACCAGCATACGGCCTGCTATGCTGAGCTGGGTGGACAGCCGCGCCCCCTTTGCCCCGATAGAATCCTTGATAACCTGGACGAGTATATTCTTTCCTTCGTGAAGCAACCTTTCAATCGGCTTATCAGCATCCTCGCCCTGACGCAATCTCCAGATATCGGCAAGATGAAGAAACGCAGCGCGATCCAGTCCGATGTCGACGAAGGCGGATTGCATGCCCGGCAGTACGCGCGTCACGCGTCCGTTATATATATTGCCCACGATTCCGCAACTGCCGGTGCGCTCGACATGCAACTCCTGTACGGCGCCTTGCTCGACCACGGCAACCCGGGTTTCCTGCGGGGTAATATTGACTAGAATCTCACTCGACATTTTTCTATTTTTTTATCGTTATCGGGTTTCAGGAAATATCTGGATCCCGGATTCCTCCAGCAGCCGCGCAGTCTCAAATAGCGGCAATCCCATCACGCCGCTGTAGCTGCCGGCGATCTCAGGAATGAACACTGCCGCCTTTCCCTGTATGGCGTAACCGCCCGCCTTGTCGTAGCCCTCCCCCCAGGCAAGATAATCGTCTATCTCATGCTCACTCAAGTGGCAAATCCGGACGTCTGAGCGAGAGATTGCACTTCGGATTCCTGTGCGGGAAATAACCGCTACCGCTGTATACACTTGGTGAGTCCGGCCGGAGAGGGCGCGCAGCATTTCTTTTGCATCAGCCGGGTTTCCAGGCTTGCCAAAGATGCGCTGCTGCAATACGACCACAGTGTCCGCCCCCAGCACGGGAAGATCGGGCAACGTTCTTTCACAAACCCGTTTTCGCCCCGCTTCTGCCTTGGCCCGGGCGATGCGGAGCGCGTATTCCGCCGCAGCCTCGTCCGCGAGCGGCTCTTCATTCACGTCTGCTCTCCGCGGCGGGGCTTCACGCATTGAAAGTACATGAAATTCTACCCCGATCTGCGATAACAACTCCTGGCGACGTGGGCTACGAGAAGCGAGATAGATGTGGGGTTTTGAAGGAGCCATGATATCGAGCCTTTCCGGCACCGCTTCATCGCGGCAGTGCTTTCATGCCCGATGATAGGGATGCCCCTTGATCAGTGATACCGCCCGGTACAGTTGCTCCGCGAGCAATACCCTCGCCAGCCCATGCGGAAGCGTCAGGGCGGAGAGCGCCAGCACTTCGTCAGCCCGGCTCCTGATACTGGCGTCCAGTCCGTCGGCGCCGCCGATCAGGAAAACAGTATCCCCGCCATCCCGCATCCATGTCGTAATGGCGCCAGCCAATCGAGCGGTGGTCCATTGATGCCCGCGCTCATCCATTGCCACGATACGGCATTTTTCCGGCAACGATGCCTTGATGCGACTGGCTTCGCCAGCCAGCAGCTGCTCGGTTTTTTTTCCGCCGCTGCGTTTTTCGGGTTTGATCTCCAGCAACTCCACCGCCGCCTCAGGTGGCATTCTCCTGGCATATTCATGAAAGCCGGCTTTCACCCACTCGGGCATCCTGCTTCCGACCGCATAGACAAGAAACTTCATTCCTCGCTGGTGGAATCCCGCTTAACCTTCGGGGTGGACGCCTTTATTTTTCCGGTTGCCGAAGCAGGTCCCGACCCCGGCATTGCTCGCAATTGCTCGACAGCCGGGGGCTCGGTCATCGCCTTGCCCCGGCTGGAGCGAGAGGACAGCTTGTTCGTCCTTACGGCTTCCGCCCAGAGCTCTTCCAGATTGTAGTGGGTGCGTACAGCGGTCTGCATGACGTGGACCAGCACGTCGCCCAGATCGACAAGTATCCATTCGCCGTTCTGTTCGCCCTCGGTTCCATACACTTGACCTCCGGCAGCTTTGATCTTTTCCACTACATTGTTCGCAATGGCCCTGGTCTGGCGGGTAGAATCCCCGCTTGCGATGATCATCCGATCGAATAATGTGGTTATCTTCTTAACGTCCAGAACCTCGATGTCATGCGCCTTGATTTCTTCGAGAGCGGCGATCACCGTCTTGACGAGTTTGGCAAGCGTCATCCTTCATTCCTGTATAGGCGGTTTGCAGCAATATAATCACGGATGGCGTCGGGGACGAGATAGCGAATACTTTTTCCCGTGGCAACACGCTCACGAATGAGCGTGGCGGAAATATCCAGCAAAGTCGTCTGCGCCACAAAAATCAGTCCGCCAGGCGCATGCTCGAGGTTGTCTACGCTCATTGTCAGGCGTTTGGCGCATTCATTCCCCAGCTCCAGCGGCAAGTCAATGCAGCCAAGCCCGATAGCATGGCCAGGACGCGCTGCGATGATGAAGTGACACAAATGAAACAATTCACGCCAGTTTTGCCACTCAACCAGTTTCTGGAAAGCATCCGCTCCAGTGACAAAACACAAGGTTGTCTCCGGTCCCGATTCCTGTCTGAGTTCGCGCATTGATTCGACGGTATAGCTTGCTCCTTCCCGTTTTACTTCGCGCTCATCAAGAACAAACTTGCGGTTGTCATCAATCGCGAGGCGAGTCATCTCGACTCGGTGCCCCATCGCTGCCACAGGCGCGTTACGCAATCGCGGCAGACCTGCCGGAATAAAGCGCATTTGCTGTAAACCGGCCATTTCGGTGATTTCTTCCGCAATACGCAAATGACCGTAGTGGATGGGATCAAAAGTGCCACCCAGCACACCAACGGACGGGCGCCGAAAACCATCCATCGGCAGTCAGGCCAATAGCTTGGAAGATACGATAGAGTGTCTCAGTCTTTTCCTACTGAGGAAATAGAAAAATCCTGTCACAACAGCACACGACGCAGATCACCCAGCACTTCGGCCAGATAGGATGTAAAACGCGCAGCAGTCGCCCCATCGATTACACGATGATCATACGATAAAGACAACGGCAGCATCAAACGGGGAACAAACGCGCTGTCGCGATACACTGGTTTGATGCTCGTACGCGATACCCCCAGAATGGCAACCTCCGGCGCGTTGATAATGGGCGTAAATGCAGTGCCCCCGATTCCTCCCAGACTGGAAATGGTGAAACTGGCCCCCTGCATGTCGGCAGGTTTCAACTTGCCCTCGCGGGCAAGGGCTGCGAGATCCGCTGTTTCCTTCGCGATCGCAATCACGCCTTTCTGATCCGCGTCCCGGATCACAGGAACGACCAGGCCATTGGGCGTATCCGCTGCAAATCCAAGATGGCAGTAGTGCTTGATCACCAGATTCAGTTCCCCCTCCTGGCTGTCCAGGGATGCATTGAATTCAGGGAATTTCTTGAGTGCTGCCGCCGATGCCCGCATCAGGAAAGCAAGTATCGTGATCTTTACCCCTTCCTGCTTCGTTGTCTCGTTGGTCTCCTTGCGCAGGGCTTCCAGTTCAGTAACATCTGCTTCATCGAACTGCGTAACGTGCGGAATCATTACCCAGTTCCGATGCAGATTGGCACCAGAAATTTTTCTGATTCGCGAAAGCGGCTTCGATTCCACCGGGCCGAACTTGGTGAAATCCACTTGCGGCCAAGGCAGCAGATCGAGTCCGGCTCCTCCGCCTTGGCGGTGCCCGGCCAATTCAGCTTTGACATGGGCCTGTACATCTTCCCTGAGTATGCGTTGCTTCGGTCCGCTTCCTTTCACCGCACCAAGGTTCACCCCCAGTTCACGCGCGAATCGCCTTACTGAAGGGCTGGCATGAGCTTTGGCAAAATCAGCCTCATCCACCGGAGGAGGAGATGATGGCTGCGAAAGAGATGGAACGGGCTGAGATTTTTTGCTGGACTGAGGTGTCGACTCGGAAGCTGGGGCCAGCGCAGGCGCCGGGGAGGCGGGAGTCGGCGCAGGCTCAAGCTGCGGGACATGCGCTTCCTTATCGGCTTCGACTGCTTCCAGCGCCAGAATAGCTGTTCCTTCTGAAACCTTGTCTCCCACTTTGACAGACAATTCGCTGATCACCCCGGCGAAAGGAGCAGGTACTTCAATGGTGGCCTTATCCGATTCCAGTACGATCAATGAATCTTCCTCCTTGATCGAATCACCTGGTTTTACCAGGACTTCGATCACGGGAACATCTTTGAAATCACCGATATCCGGGACAAATACCTGTTTAGTCTCTGCCACGCGTGTACCTCTTGGTCGTATATCCGGCACCGCACCAGATGGTGGGCAACCAGTTTTTCCCTGGGATCACGATCACCCGCTTTGTAAAAAATCCAGGAACCCTGCTTACGGGGGTCCGGCCCCAAGCCGGATGCGTCGTTTCGAAAACCGAGTATGCTATACAGTTACCGGATTGGGTTTATCTGGATCAATGTCGAATTTCTTCATGGCTTCAACCACCTTTTTTACAGGAACTTTGCCTTCCTCTGCCAGCGCCTGCAGGGCCGCCACCACAATATAATGACGATCCACTTCAAAGAACCGGCGAAGCTGCTCGCGCGTGTCCGACCGGCCGAATCCATCCGTGCCCAGCACCTTGTATCGACCAGGCACGAACTCCCGTATCTGGTCGGCGTAGATTTTCATATAGTCGGTTGCCGCGACCGCTGGCCCCTGTCGATCTTTCAGGCATGTGCCGACGTATGACAGTTTCTGAGGTTCGTCGGCATGCAGCATGTTCCAGCGGGCTACGGCAAGCGCTTCCCGCCTGAGCTCGGTAAAGCTCGTCACACTCCAGATATCGGAAGCGACGCCATATTCCTCTTCCAGTATTTCCGCTGCTGCAATGACCTCTCGCAGGATGGTGCCGGATCCGAGCAATTGCACATTCAGGCTTGAACCCTTCTTCGCGGGTGATCTCCCTTGGCGAAAAAGGTACATGCCTTTCAGTATCCCTTCTTCCGCATCCGCAGGCATCTCCGGATGCGAATAATTTTCGTTCATGACCGTAATGTAATAATAAACATCTTCCTGCATCTCATACATGCGACGCAACCCGTCCCGGATAATGACGGCGACCTCGTAGGCAAAGGTGGGGTCATAGGAGATACAGTTAGGAATGGTGGATGCGGCCAGATGGCTATGCCCGTCTTCATGCTGAAGCCCCTCACCATTCAGCGTAGTGCGTCCGGCGGTGCCCCCCAGCAGAAATCCCCGGCACCGCATGTCTCCGGCAGCCCACGCAAGATCGCCGACACGCTGAAAGCCGAACATGGAGTAGTAAATATAGAAAGGGATCATCTGCACGTCATGAGTGCTGTATGCCGTAGCCGCAGCCATCCAGGAGCTCATGGCTCCTGCCTCGTTGATGCCTTCCTGAAGAATCTGGCCGTTCTTGTCCTCTTTGTAGTACATTAGCTGATCGGCATCCTCGGGTGTATAAAGCTGCCCGGCAGAAGACCAGATGCCGAGCTGCCGGAACATGCCTTCCATACCGAACGTCCGCGACTCGTCCGCCACGATCGGAACTACGCGCTTTCCGATATTCCTGTCCTTCACCAGCACATTGAGTATGCGCACGAACGCCATCGTCGTGGATGATTCGCGGCCCTCGCCGCTGGCTTTGAGCAATGCCTCGAAAGCGGACAGCGGCGGTATCTGCAACGCTTCAGCCTTGCGCTGACGACGATGGACGAAGCCTCCCAGTGCTTGCCTCCGCTGATGCATGTAGATGTGTTCCGGGGAATTCTCATCGAATTTCAGATACGGCACCGTATCGATCTCATCATCCGGAACAGGCAAGGCAAAACGATCCCTGAAAGCTTTCAGCGAGGTCGTCCCCATCTTTTTCTGCTGATGGGTGATATTCTGCGCTTCACCCGCCTCGCCCATGCCATAACCCTTGATCGTCTTTGCAAGAATGACGGTAGGCTGGCCCGTGTGCCTTGCCGCGGTCGCATAGGCCGCATACACCTTGTGCGGATCATGTCCGCCGCGATTCAGGCGCCAGATATCGTCGTCCGACATGTTCGCGACCATCTCCAGCAATTCAGGATATTTGCCGAAGAAATGCTCACGAACATAGGCGCCATCCCGTGACTTGAACGTCTGGTATTCGCCATCCACGCACTCCATCATGCGCTGCTGCAACAAACCTTTTGTGTCCTTGGCCAAAAGCGGGTCCCAGTACGATCCCCATATCACCTTAATGACATTCCAGCCGGCTCCCCGGAATGCTGCCTCCAGTTCCTGGATGATCTTGCCGTTACCCCGGACCGGCCCGTCGAGACGCTGAAGATTGCAGTTGATGACAAAAATCAGGTTATCCAGATTTTCGCGCGATGCCAATGAAATGGCGCCCAGCGATTCCGGCTCATCCATTTCTCCATCGCCCATGAAGGTCCATACCTTTCGTCCCTGCGTCTGAACGATCCCGCGGCTATCCAGATATTTCATGAAACGGGCCTGATAGATGGACATCAAAGGCCCCAGTCCCATGGAAACAGTGGGAAATTGCCAGAAATCCGGCATGAGCCAGGGATGCGGATAGGATGAAATTCCTTTCCCCCCAACTTCGCGACGGAAATTATTGAGTTGCTCCTCCGACAGTTCTCCCAGCAAAAAAGCGTAAGCGTAAAGGCCCGGCGAGGAGTGGCCTTGGGCGTATATCAGATCGCCGCCATGGGTTTCGGATTTCGCATGCCAGAAGTGATTGTAGCCTACGTCATAAAGGGTAGCGGCGGATGCAAAACTAGCGATATGCCCTCCCACATTGGAGGCTCGGTTTGCCCGCAGCACCATCGCCATGGAATTCCAGCGTACATAGGAACGGATCCGGTGTTCCAGCGCATGATTGCCCGGTGAACGCTCTTCCTTACCCGGGGGAATGGTATTGATATATGCCGTGGTTGCGCTGTAGGGAAGATAGGCTCCTGATCGCCTCGCTTTTTCTACCAGTCTTTCCAGCAGATAATGCGCTCGCTCCGTGCCCTCGCTGGTTAGCACGGAGTCCAGAGAATCCAGCCATTCCTGAGTTTCAACGGGATCTATGTCGGGTATCGGTTCCATGATTTATCTCGCAATCGAGTTACCAACCGTGTCACTTGCGTGACGCCTGTTCCCATGCGCGCTCCGCGGCCTCTATGGTATTGCCAAGCAACATGGCGATCGTCATCGGACCTACGCCCCCCGGAACCGGAGTGATAAGGCCTGCTTTCTCTTTGACGGACGCAAAGTCCACATCCCCGGCAAGCTTGCCATCCGGCAAGCGGTTGATACCGACGTCCACCACGGCAGCACCGGATTTCACCATGTCAGCGGTGATCATGTTCGGCTTGCCGACAGCGACCACCAGAATGTCGGCTCTGCTTGTATGCTGCGCGAGTTCGCGTGTTTTCGACGTGCAAATAGTGACCGTTGCGCCTTTCTGCAACAGCATCAGCGCCATCGGTTTGCCGACGATGTTGCTGCGCCCTACCACCACGGCATCCTGACCTTCAATCGGCACGTTGTACTTTTGCAGTATCTGCATGACACCATTGGGGGTACAGGGAAAAAACCCGGCATCTCCAGTCACCAGCGCCCCCATATTATGGAGATGGAAGCCATCCACGTCTTTTTCCGCCGCAATGGATGCGATTACCTTACCGGTTTCGAAGCGGCGGGGCAATGGCAATTGCACCAGAATGCCATGGATTCGGGAATCGATATTCAGTTTCTGGATGCGTTCGATCACATCCTGCTCACTCGCATCTTCAGAAAACTCATGAATCTCCGAGTAAATCCCCGTCTCACCGCAAGCTTTGGCCTTGTTACGCACATAAACCCTGGAAGCGGGATCATCGCCAACGATCACGACCGCCAGGCCGGGCTGCGCGCCCCGATGGGCCAAGCCCGCAGCGCGATCTTTCCACGTTGCCCGCATCTCCCGGGCAAGGGCACTGCCGTCCATGATTTCAGCGCTCATGATGGATGACTCAGCAATATAACAGATGGAGGGTTCCGAATTATACGTGGTCCCCCTCTCGCGTAACCTTCGTTCCGCGAAGAGAACGTGCAGAGAGAACGTACAGTTCGCACTTCGCTGAACCGTGACCGGGGACTCGGGAAATGACCGGCCAGCAAATGGCAGGAAGACTAAATCAAAGACAACCCATTAATCCAAAATCAAGAAGGGCGTGAAATCGTGGAACCCGACTTCCTGATCTTCGCCCAATAAATAATCAGCCCTACCAGAAATGTCGGAACGACTACTATAGCTGCAGCCAGAAGACCGGCAGCGAGGATGTCGATTCCCTCGGTCTTGGGAAGAAAAATCGTGACAAACCATATGGTCACAAATGCGGCAGCTGCACCTCCGATAAACATGATCTTTTTGCCGCGCTCGAAAAGCCGCCATAAAGAACCCGACACTCTTGGCTCGTCCCGATACTCATCAAAGAGATTTGTCATGCTATCGTCATCTGGAACCGCCTCATAGCCGCTGGAGACGGCGAGCGCATCGCCATCCCCTTCCACAGAGGCCAGATTTCTCAGGAATACAACGCGCTTGCGAGCCTCCTTTCTGGTCATGCCATCGCTGATAAGCATGGACTCAAGCGCGACAAAGGCATGGTCGCGGGCAGGAATCTGCACGTTCAGATCCTCACTCCGGCGCCACATGACGCCTACCAGATAGAGTTGAATGGTGAATTGCCGAAACTGCGGCGCAAAATCATACCCCTTGTCCTTCATCTGCGGCAATTGAGAGGCAAGCACCGTTCGCGCGTGCTCGACGCAAATAGCCACCTCGGTAGTCTGAGAGTCTGTTTCCGCTTCCGTCATAATCTCGCTTTTCGGGATACCCTGTTTCCGGGTCGTGCCCCATATTGACTGAATTGATAAAAAACCATTATATACCGATAGATCATTTTATACCGACAGGCCATGCAGCGTACCGATCTATTGGTTCAAACTCATCCGTTCGCTGTTGCGCTTGGCAGCTCATCAGCCTATGCTTTATAGAGCATGGAATCAGTGACCTTGCTGCTCAGACGGTGCGTGTTCTGCATGTTCTGCCTATGCTTCGACAGTATTGGATGAACGGGACTGTATCGGGTTCTTCGACAGAAAATTGTATCTGTGCAAACCATAATATGAAAACGGAAATTATTTTCCAACATGTGCCTTGCATGTATCCATAAAAGAAGGGAATAATCATGAAACATCATAAATACGTCGTCGTCGGCGGGGGCATGGCTGCCGATTCCGCTGTTCACGGAATCCGTAAGATTGATCAGGATGGAACGATTGCCATGATCTGCGGGGAACGCCATCTTCCCTATGACCGTCCCCCCCTTTCAAAGGCACTATGGAAGGATACGCCCTATGAAACCATCTGGCGAAACGAGCACGGCTTGAATGTTGCAATCCATGTCGGGAAGAAAGTCGTAGGCATAGACCCCGCAAGTAAAACGGCGACGGATGAGGCTGGCAACGTTTACACTTACGACAAGCTTCTGCTTGCCACCGGCGGGACCCCACGCCGCTTTTCGGAGTTTGACGGAAATGTCGTTTATTTCCGAACAGCGGACGATTACCTCAGGCTGCGCGAGAATAGCGAGCATGGTTCGGATTTCGTGGTGATCGGCGGCGGCTTCATCGGCTCAGAAATTGCAGCCGCACTTGCAATGAATAATAAGCGCGTCACGATGATCTTTCCGGAAAACGGGATTGGCGCACGTGTTTATCCGCCATCGCTCGTTGACTTCCTCAATTCCTATTATCGTGAACACGGCGTTACGATACTCGCGTCTGAAACCGTCAGGTCGGTTCGCGCGGATGGCGCCAGGACGATCGTGACTACGGGAAACGGAACGGAGATCCATGCAGATGGCGTGGTAGCGGGACTGGGCATTGTACCCAACGCTGAGCTGGCCATCGAAGCGGGACTCGGAGTGGATAACGGCATTACAGTGGATGACATGCTGCGTACCACTGACCCTGACATTTATGCCGCCGGTGATGTGGCAAATTTTTATAGCCCGTTGCTGGGAAAACGCATGCGCGTGGAGCACGAGGACAATGCGAATACGATGGGAGAAATGGCGGGCAGGAATATGGCCGGGGAGAAAAACACCTACCAGCACCAGCCATTCTTCTATTCCGACCTGTTTGACCTGGGCTACGAGGCGGTAGGGGAACTGGATTCCACCCTTGACATGGTCGAGGACTGGGTTGAGCCCTTCAGCAAAGGCGTTGTTTATTATTTGCGCGACGGGCGTGTCCGCGGCGTGCTGCTCTGGAACACCTGGGGACAAGTGGACGCGGCAACGCAACTGATCGCGGAAAAAGGCCCGCATGACGCAGAGACACTGGCCGGACGCATCACCGACCAGTAACGGGACTGAATTTTTCGACACCTGGATGAATCTGGAATATACCGACTGCAAGACGTCTTCTTGCAGAGTGACCAGGAATCCACGAACTCGCCTTGAATACGCTCACCCTGACCCGTCCCGATGACTGGCACCTCCACCTGCGGGACGGAGAATGCATGCGCGCGGTGTTGCCTGACAGCGCGCGGCGCTTTGCCCGAGCCATCGTCATGCCAAATCTGAAACCGCCAATCGTCAACACGGCCATGGCGCTGGCCTATCGCAACCGTATCCTCGCCGCGCTACCGCCGAACATGCGCTTCGAGCCGCTGATGACGCTTTACCTCACTGATGTCACGCTTCCGGTGGAAATCATTGAAGCCCGGAATAGCGGCGTGATACAGGGGGTGAAATTTTACCCCGCCGGCGCAACGACAAACTCTGCCGCAGGCGTGACGGATATTGCTCGATGTTACGATACGCTTGCCGCGATGGAAGAAGCAGCGATGCCGCTGCTGGTGCACGGCGAGGTGACGGATCGGGAAGTGGATGTATTCGACAAGGAAAAGGTTTTCCTGGAAAAGGTGCTGATCCCTGTCACGCGACGGTTTTCAAAGCTGCGGGTCGTGCTCGAGCACATTACCACGCGGGAAGCAGTGGAGTTTATCACTGGATCGACAAACAATATCGCTGCCACCATTACTGCTCATCATCTGCTGATGAACCGCAATGCGCTGTTCCACGGAGGCATTCGCCCGCATCATTATTGCCTTCCCATACTGAAGCGGGAAAACCATCGCCGGAAACTGGTCGAGGCGGCCATAAGCGGCAACCCGCAATTTTTTCTTGGTACCGATAGTGCGCCGCATTCGAAGCCCACAAAGGAAACGGCCTGTGGCTGTGCGGGCATTTACACTGCCCATGCCGCTATCGAACTGTATGCGGAGGCCTTCGAGCAGGCAGGCGCACTGGATAAGCTGGAAGCCTTCGCCAGCTTTTATGGCCCGGATTTCTACCGGCTTCCACGCAACAAGGGCAGTCTTACTCTAAAAAAAGAGAGCTGGGTGGTACCGGCTGAACTGGATTTCGGGGAAGAAAAGCTGATTCCACTGCGAGCGGGCGAAAACGTGGCCTGGCGGCTGATCGGTGCACACGATTAACGCTCGGGTTGCTTCGCCCGCGAGCCTGTTCCGGTTGCGGTGAAATAGAAAGAAGTACACCTCCTGGTCTGTCGCAGGCCACTATTACCAGTGCCCCCGTGCGCGGTTCCAGCGATAAAGGCGTCGGGCAAAGGCATTATATGCCCATTGCATGAGTGGCCGTAGCACGGGGAGTTGCCCCAACCATGCGAGCCAGCGCTGACCGGGCGTATGCGCCCAGAGACGAGTGAACGCTTCTGCTCCCACGTCGAGCTGTCCGTCAGCGTTCCTGACGTGGAGGCGCTCCCGCACCTGTTCCAGCGGGACGCCCACCTCCGATACGGCTTCCGGATGCGTGTGCACATCGACCCACTCGACATCCCGGATACCGAGTGCCTCCATCCGCCGGCGCTGACCCTGGATACCTGCCTTGCAAACCGGGCAAGCGCTGTTGTAATAAACCTTGCAGACCTTGCTGGACACTATCCGTAAAGAAAGCTTTCAGCAATCATGCTTTTGTCACTCACAGCGATAAACCACCCCCAGAACTGTAGTGTTGGTTGTGCCCGCGCTGCCCCACGCGTTGGTGTTCGCCGAATTCTGCACCCACACATAATTTCCGCCCATTTTGGCAGCCTGGTTGCGCAGATCGTTTCTCGCACCGATAAGAAGATTTTTATTGGATGTGTAATCACCAGTGAGCCAATTTCCTTGAGACCCAACCGCATCACCCAGCGACTTGCAATTCCCGGAAGGCTTCTCGGTGCCAAGCTCCACGGCTTCCCCCTGGCGCGTGGTGGAAGTCGCCGAGCAGCCAATCAGAAAAACGATTGGCAGGATGAACGTTGCAGCAATCTTCATTTTCATGACCGTTCTTACTCCCTGATCTCCCTTAAAGCATTAAAAGAATTCTGCTCGATCGAGTGCTTGCATCATGGTATCTGCCGTGGCGCGAACATGATAACACCCATGCCGATAAGCGCGATCAGAGAACCCGCGGCATCCCAGGCAGTTGGCCTGATGCCCTCGACCGCCCACAGCCAAAGCACTGCAACAAAAACATAGATACCCCCGTACGCGGCATAGGTCCGCCCCGCTGCTGTGGGATGAAATGTGAGCAGCCATGCAAACAATGCAAGGCTGATCCCGGCGGGAACAAGCAGCCACGCGCTGCCACCCTGCCTGAGCCAGAGATAGGGCAGATAACATCCCACGATTTCGGCAAGCGCAGTGGCCAGAAAGAGGAGCAGAGTTTTCAACTCGAACATATGGTAATCCGGGGTTCCATTGCTATCGGCGCAATTCGATTACTTCCTGCCCGCAGCCGCAGCAACCGAGCGTTTTCGTACGGCCTCGAAAAGCTCAGGTATGGCGATTGTATTGGACATGCCGACGACAAAATCCGGAATCCATCCGCCTGGATTCGTGAGCAGCTTGTAGGTCAGCCGGGTGCGCCTGCCGTCATCCAGCGGTTCGGCGAGCCATGCCCCCTCATTGAGCCGAACGCGGACGACACCCTCCACTTCCGGCCAGGATCCCGCGCTTGGACTCCACTCGACCTTGAAGATGCCGCCGTTGCCTGACGAGCCATGCGTTAACCTGACCTTGAGCGGATAGTCCCGCTCGCTGACAAACGGGGGCGCGACGCGCGCGTAGGTGATAACCTCGTTCTCTCCAGTTCGGCTGAGCACGCGCGACTCTTCGACATAGGGCATGAACTCGGAATAATGCTCGAAATCGCTAAGGACATCAAAAACGACTTCCGGTGAGGCTTCCATCTCAGCGACGGCGATGATTCGGCGACCCGATTCAACGTCCCTGGTGAAAATGACAAGCTCGCCGGTACGATAGGACTCTGTCCAGTCAGGCCCGGGGCTTTTCACATCGAGAGCCCGGGCAGGTGCAGCTGCAAGCAAGGTAATCATAGCGAATGCAGCCATGCGCCATATTACGCCCCCTATGGATATAGCCATGCTCAGCAACACTCAGTAATGAATAAACCATTCTACTTCGATTCGGAATCCGAATCGGTTTTCAGTAAACGAATCCTGCGAAACCATCCTCCCGCCAGCACAGGCACATCTGCTTCCAGCTTCAACTGGGGAACCGCAGCGTGCAAATCCTCGAATACGACGTCCAATCGGGTAACGACATGCCGGGAGAGGAGGTTCAAGGAACGCCTCAACCATGCAGCCTCGCCCGGCTTGATAAACTTGTCGAGTATCAGCACGCTGCCGCCGGGCTTCAGCACGCGAGCGGTCTCTTTCAGACATGCGCGTCCATCGGGAACGATAGCCAGGATCAGGTGCAGCACCACGTAGTCGAAACATTCATCCGCGAACGGCAGAGCCATGCTGTCGCCCTGAACCAACTCTACATGCAGGCCTTCAGTGCGCGTTGCGGCGCGGCGGAGCATCGCGGCCGTCAAGTCCAGCCCGACATAGCGGTGGCAGGGGGGGAGATGAGGCAGATCGAGCCCGGAACCGATGCCGCTGATCAGGACGTCGAGATTTCCCTCCCGAGGCAATTGCGCCAGGCTCTCGGCCCGCACACCGATGCCAGCCGTAGCAAGCAACGCATCATAGAATGGAGCAATAACCGTGTAGGAATGGCGCAGGGACACAATGGAAGCCTTATAAGGAATTACAAGGAATTCAAGAAACCCGCTACCTGGGATGACGACCGCGCTTTCTGGGTTTATCCGAACGGGCGGTTCTTACCGGCTGATGCGGCGGATGAGACGATTCAGGTTGTGCGCGATAAGCCCAGACGATCATGAGTATACCTGCGACGATCATCGGCAACGACAGCCATTGGCCCATGCTGATGCCCAGAGTCATCATGCCCATGAAGCCATCATCCGGTTCACGAAAAAATTCGGCGAGGGAACGAAATATCCCGTAGCCGATCAGGAACATGCCCGAAACCGCACCGACCGGACGCGGCCGGGCGGAATAAATCCACAACAGCACAAAGAATGCCAATCCTTCCAACGCAAACTCATACAGCTGCGACGGATGGCGCGGAATGTTATCCACATGAGGGAAAATCATGCCCCAGGATACCTCCGCGGGACGTCCCCACAGTTCGCCATTGATGAAATTACCGATACGGCCCGCCCCCAGTCCCAATGGCACCAGCGGGGCAATGAAATCCGTCACTGCCAGCCACTGCAGGCGGTATTTCCTGGCAAGAACAGCCATTGCGGTGATGACACCGAGAAACCCGCCATGAAACGACATGCCGCCTTGCCAGACCGCGAAAACTTCCAGCGGATGCTGAAGATAGTATCCAAACTGATAGAACAGGATGTGCCCCAGCCGTCCGCCCACGATTACGCCCAGCACCCCATAAAACAACATGTCGTCGAGCATGCTGCTGGTCACCGGACCGTCCGGATTCTGCCTGATACGATAACGCCCCAGCAGAACGAAAAACGCGAACCCGATGAGATACATGAGCCCGTACCAGCGGATGGAGAGGGGGCCGAGATGGACCGCAACCGGATCAATCTGTGAGTAGACGAGCATGGAGTTCAGCTTTTTTGATGTAAAATGATTATCGAGGGATCAGGCAGTCCAGGCAGGCAACAAGTGGAATATTCCCGGGTGAACACCGATGCCGATTGCTCATGAAGCTCGCATTTATCATAAAGCAATTCCGACCGGATAAACAACTATACATAGCATCGTTCATGCGGCGCGGGTGGAGCGAAGCATGTCCGCCCCGCTTTACCGCTTGCCGTTTATTTCCAGATTTTTTCATGTTTCTTGAGGAGTGTTCATGCCAGACAACCAACGCAGCCGGGCCATCACCCAGGGTGCGCAGCGCTCTCCCAACCGCGCAATGCTGCGCGCCGTGGGATTCGGCGACCAGGATTTCGATAAACCGATTGTTGGCGTGGCCAATGGCTTTTCCACGATTACGCCTTGCAACAAAGGATTGAATGAACTGGCGGAAGATGCTGAGCTCGCATTGAGAGTGGCGCGGGCGATGCCGCAAATGTTCGGCACGATCACGGTTTCCGATGGCATTTCCATGGGAACCGAAGGCATGAAATATTCGCTGGTTTCGCGCGAGGTGATTGCCGATTCGATCGAAACAGCCGTGCAGGCGGAAAGCATGGACGGCGTGATCGCCATCGGAGGTTGCGACAAGAACATGCCCGGCGCCATGATTGCCATGGCCCGTATGAACATTCCAGCCATTTTCGTTTATGGCGGCACCATCAAGCCGGGTCACTACAAAGGCCGGGACCTGACCATCGTCAGCGCCTTCGAGGCAGTGGGGCAATATACCGCGCACAGGATCGACGAAAAGGAACTGCTCGAAGTCGAACGTCATGCCTGTCCGGGCGCCGGCTCTTGCGGCGGCATGTATACCGCCAACACGATGTCCTCGGCGTTCGAGGCTATGGGAATGAGCCTGCCCTATTCTTCGACCATGGCAGCGGAAGATGATGAAAAGCGCACCAGCGCGGCGCGCTCCGCTGAGGTCCTGGTGGCAGCGATCAGAAAGCAAATCCGCCCGCGCGATATCATCACGCGCAAATCGATCGAAAACGCAATTGCGGTCATTATGGCGGTGGGAGGCTCCACCAACGCCGTGCTGCATTTTCTGGCCATTGCGCATGCGGCGGAAGTCACCTTGACGATCGATGATTTCGAGCGCATGCGCGGCCGCGTGCCAGTACTGTGCGATCTGAAGCCGTCGGGACGATATGTCGCAACTGATTTGCACAAGGCGGGCGGCATCCCGCAAGTCATGAAAATGCTGCTCGATCACGGCCTGCTGCATGGCGATTGCATGACCATCACTGGAGCAACCATTGCCGAAGTCCTGAAGGACATCTCCTCCACTCCCCGGGCAGAGCAGGACGTAATCCGCCAGTGGAACAATCCCATGTACAAGCAGGGCCACCTCGCCATCCTCAAGGGCAATCTGGCCAGCGAGGGCTGCGTAGCCAAAATAACCGGAGTGAAAACGCCCAGGATTACCGGCCCCGCACGGGTATTCGACTCCGAAGAGACGTGCATGGCGGCTATCCTCGCCCGCGAAATTCAGCCTGGTGACGTGGTCGTCATCCGCTATGAAGGGCCTCGCGGCGGCCCCGGCATGCGGGAGATGCTATCCCCAACCTCCGCGCTCATCGGAGAAGGGCTGGGAGATTCGGTAGGCCTCATAACGGACGGACGCTTCTCCGGCGGCACCTATGGAATGGTGGTCGGTCACGTGGCGCCTGAGGCTTTCGTCGGCGGCGCCATCGCGCTGGTGCAAGAAGGAGATTCCATCACCATCGATGCCGAGCAGCGCCTGCTGCAGCTCAACGTTGCCGGGGATGAGCTGGCACGACGCCGGGCCGAATGGAAGCCGCCACATCCACGTTATACCCGGGGGGTGCTGGCGAAGTATGCAAAATGTGTCTCCAGCGCCAGTCGGGGAGCCATCACGGATTGATCCGGCGATGCCCAACCGTCTCGCCAGCGAAACCAGTCCTTACCTGCTGCAGCATGCAGACAATCCGGTGGACTGGTATCCCTGGGGAGACGAAGCGCTAACCCTTTCGCGAACGCAGGATAAACCCATCTTATTATCCGTCGGCTACTCGGCCTGTCACTGGTGCCACGTGATGGCGCACGAATGCTTTGAGGACGAAGAAACAGCCACGGCGATGAACCGGCATTTCATCAATATCAAGGTGGACCGCGAAGAGCGTCCCGATATTGATCGGATATACCAGACAGCGCTCTACATGCTCACCCGGCGCAATGGGGGCTGGCCCCTCACCCTGTTTCTGACGTCAGAGCAGAAACCCTTCTTCGGCGGGACGTATTTTCCCAAGACGCCGAGGCACGGGCTGCCAGGATTCCGGGAACTGCTGCCGCGTGTAGCCGAGACCTATCGCGTTCGAGGAAAGGATATCGAGCAGCAAAGCGCGTCCCTGCTCAAGTCCTTTGCCAATCTGTTGCCCAAGGGCAGCGACGTGATTCACGCGCATACAGAAGAGCCGCTCGACCAGGCACTGGCGGAGCTTGAAAACCGGTTCGATCAAGAGAATGGCGGATTCGGGAACGCGCCTAAATTCCTTCATCCAGCGGAACTGGAGTTCTGCCTGCGCCGCTACTTTGTTAGGCGTGATGACCGGCCCCTGCACATGGTGTCATTTACGCTGGAAAAAATGGCGAACGGAGGAATCCATGATCAGCTAGGCGGAGGGTTCTTCCGCTACAGCACGGACCCCTGCTGGCGTATTCCGCACTTCGAGAAAATGCTGTACGACAACGGACCACTGCTGCAGCTTTATACCGATGCGTGGATTGCCACCGGAAATCCGCTGTTTCAGCGGGTGGTGGAAGAAACGGCCAACTGGGTCATGCGCGAAATGCAACCCGCCGGAGAAGCTGGATCAGCAAAAGGCTACTTCTCTACGACCGATGCGGATTCCGAAAACGAGGAAGGCAAATTTTACGTATGGAATCGCGATCAGGTGGCGAACATTCTGACCAAAGACGAGTATGCCGTGGCCGCGCCTTATTATGGCCTCATGCGTGAGCCGAATTTCGAGCATGGACGCTGGAATCTCGAAATCATCCAGCCGCTGGATCAAGTCGCTCATGCTGCCAGCATCAGTGATGAAGAGGCCGGCAAGCGGCTGAATTCGGCGCGTGCCAAGCTTTTTCTGGCGCGACAACAGCGCGTGCATCCGGCACGCGATGAAAAGATTCTCACCAGCTGGAACGGGCTCATGATCAAAGGGATGGCACATGCGGGGCGTGTATTCGGACGCGAGGATTGGGTGCGATCCGCTGCCATGGCGGCTGATTTCGCCAGAAGCTCGTTATGGAAGAACAATCGCCTGCTTGCGACCTGCAAGGATGGCAGAGCCCGCCTCAATGCCTATCTGGACGATTACGCCTTCATGCTGGACGGTTTGCTGGAACTGATGCAGGCGGAGTTTCGACAGGCTGACCTGGATTTTGCCACCTCCCTGGCGGATATTCTGCTGGAACAGTTCGAAGACCAGGAGGCTGGAGGTTTTTTCTTCACCAGCCATGAACACGAAAAATTGATTCATCGGCCGAAACCCGGACACGACAACGCGATGCCCTCAGGCAACGGCGTAGCTGCTTGTACCCTGCAGCGAATGGGTCATCTGTTGGGCGAATTTCGCTATCTGGATGCAGCTGACCGTACCCTGAATCTGTTTTTCACCAGCATGATCCGCTATCCCGGTTCTGGGTGCACCTTGCTTGGCGCGCTAGAACAGTCGCTTTCACCGCCAAAAATTGTCATCCTGCGTGGAAGCGGCTATGCGCTGTCAGCGTGGAAGCACGCTTTGCGGCAAAGTGCACCCGGCTTTCTGGTGTTTGCTTTGCCATCGAATCTCGCCAGTCTGCCACGCGCGCTGGACAAACCCGCTGCATCCGGTGATGGTGTCAACGCCTGGGCCTGCCAAGGCGTTAAATGTCTACCGCAGATTTCGGATTTGCATGAATTGCTGCGCTTCTGCCAAATTAAGGGTAATATAGATTTCCCTATCTATAATTAACGGATAAAAGGAGTAGATATGAAAGCTGTCTGGATGGGAATGGTTGCGGCATCTGCATTGTTGGTGATGGGCACTGCTCAGGCGAATGTCGATCTTGCGAAAAAGAACGGCTGTACGAACTGCCATGCCGTTGATAAAAAAGTGGTGGGTCCGGCCCTGAATGATATCGCAGCCAAGTACAAGGGCGATGCAGGTGCGCAAGCCCGTCTGGAAGGGGAAGTGAAGAAAGGAAGCCAGGGTGTGTGGGGGCCTGTTCCGATGCCGCCTAATCCCAAGGTCTCCGATGCCGACGTAACCGCTTTGGTAAAGTGGATTCTGTCACTCAAATAAACCAGAGCTGAAGTGAAAAGCCGGCGCATTCAAGCCGGCTTTTTTACGTGTAAAATCCGGCCGCGGAGCCCGAGCGGCAATATCCGCTGGACAGAGGCCGTGCAGAACGAGCCCTTCGGCTCATTTTTCTTTGCCTCGCGACCGGCACCGCGTTGCAGGATGAACTGGTTCACGACCAACCTGATTAGCACCTTTCTGCTTCCCCCTTTCAATCTCATTCTGTCGGGGGTTGCAGGCGTCTTACTCCTGAATTACCGACCTTGGCTGGGCCGGATGGTACTGACAATCACGCTGGTTCTATTTTATCTGCTATCCACCCCCTTGATCGCTGACGCGCTCCTGCAGAAACTGG
>CAYXQR010000123.1:0-18723 GCA_964466955.1 uncultured Nitrosospira sp. | reverse complement strand
AATCCGTCCCATCCCTCCGGGTTGCGCACGAAAAAACGCGGGTGCGGCGTTGCAAAGCTTGGCCATAGACCTGCTATGCCCTGTGCTTTGCCCCTTGCCCTCACACTTTTCGCACAGCAACGCGGTTGCGAAACAAGTGTTGACAGGCCCTAAAACCATTCAATTTTTTCTTGTCGGCGGCTTTCAGAAAAAAGCCACCCGTGCGGATACCGCCGCTGGCCGGCACAAAAACGCGTCGTGCCATCCTTTCAGGGATGCATGCTTCTTTTTTCATGGAAAAGTCCTGCGGACCTGTCCAGCTTCAACAGCGTTCGATTCCTCCAGGGAAATTGCAGGATTCATTCTCTGCAATCTGCATCGCCTTTTCCCGATGCAATGCGGCTTCTCTGGCGTGGGCTTTGGCGGCCTTGCCGTATTCCCTTGCCAGGGCATGGGCCCGCGCCTGCAGATCCTGAGCCTGCCTGCCGTAGAGATAGCTTTTAGCCTTATACTCCTCCAGCAGCTGTTTCTGTTCCTGCGCCCTGGCCTGCGATTCCTTCGCCGCCCCCTCATGAAAGCTTGCCTTGGCTTCATGATCGCGCAGGGCTGCCATCGTGCCATGGAATTCCGGGTTGGCCGTATTGGCAGGCGCCTGCTCCGCGGTTGCTCCCGTGGAATATGGTACCGCCAGCAGCGCGGCGAGCATGCTCACCAAATATGGAATGCTGCGAAATTTTCCTGTTTCCATCATCGTCCTCTGTTGGTAAATTACTACTGTTACCGGATCCAACAATTGTGAGTTAATTGTGAAGTATTTGTGATATTACTGTGATGGCGCCGTTCTGACAACCGGGTTCAGGATTTTTTTATAAAAGTGCCTCTTGCTTCCGTTCACCCGGAAAAACACAGCAGACCCATTTGCCGGAACGCGGTATAAAAAATGCGATATAAAACAGGCTTTCTGCATTTTGCCTGGCTGCTGTTGCTGCCCCTGCCCGTGCCGCTGCTGTTGCCGGCATCACCGGCAGCGGCTGTGGCGGAGGCCGGGCTTGCTGCCGGACAGCCGGTGCTGGAGGTTTTCGTGCGGGATGGCTGCCCGCATTGCACCGAAGCCAAGCTGTTCCTTTCCGGGTTTGGCGCCGAGCGGCCCTGGCTGCATATCGTCTATCGTTCCGTGGATCGTGATCCCGTCGCCAGGGATGAACTGATCGGGCATTTCGAGAAGGCGGCAATGTGGCCCCCGGGGGTGCCCACTTTCGTCATGGATGGAAAAGTCCTTGTGGGCTTCGATGCAGCTCGAACCGGGCCCCTGCTTGAAGCCTTGGTCGGCGAGGCTTCGACCGTCCCCGGAGACGTGCAGACGCGGTTGCTCGGGACGCTCAGCCCGTCCGAACTGGGCCTTCCGCTGTTCACGCTGGCGCTAGGCCTGCTGGACGGCTTCAATCCCTGCGCCATGTGGCTTCTGCTGTTTCTGCTTTCGCTGCTCGTTCATCTGCGGGACAGGAAGCGGATGGCGTTGGTCGCGGGCACGTTCGTGCTGGTCAGCGGCGCGATCTATTACGCTTTCATGGCAGCGTGGCTCAACATCTTCCTGGCGATCGGCCTTTCGACCGCGCTGCGCTGGCTGCTGGGGGGAATGGCGCTCGCCATCGGCGGGATCAACGTCAAGGATTTCTTCGCGTGGGGGCGCGGGCCTTCGCTGTCCGTGCCCGACTCCGCCAAGCCGGGCCTGTATGCGAGGATGAGAGCGGTCCTGGCCGCGGACAAACTCCTCCCCTCGCTTGCGGCAGTGGCCGCGCTCGCCATCGTGGCCAATTTCGTTGAATTGCTGTGTACCGCGGGTTTGCCTGCGATATACACGAGCGTGCTGGCGCAGCAGGATCTGAGCCCGTCGGCCTACTATGCCTACCTTGGCCTCTATATCGTGGGTTATATCGCGGACGATTCACTCATGGTGGGAATCGCGGTCTACACGCTGAGCCGCAGCAAACTGACGGAGGAGACCGGACGCTGGCTCAAACTCCTGAGCGGAATCGTCATGCTGGCCCTTGGCCTCACCCTGATCCTTCGCCCGGAATGGCTTTTTTAAGGAGTTGTCGAGCCACCTGAAAAACTGAGAACCTATTGAGGCTTACGTCAATCAGGCATGATTAACCTTCCTCCTCAAGCTAATATCCGCGTTTTCCCGGCAAGAACTCACTTAAGATAAAAATGAGGACGAGTTTACGTGGATTTTTGCAGTTGATAACCTATTTTACGATGGGTAAAATGCTCCCGTGAGGGGCGACCGGCGCCGAACTCAACGCAGAAGATGGGTGGGCAGTCATGAGCAATCGCTTCCTGTTGTGGGCCAGGACATGGATAGAGGAAAACATCCCTCCCGGCGCCAATTCCGACATAGAGAGTCATGAAGCAAAGGCAAAGCGGCTGTCGGAGAAACTGTTCGCCGAGGCAGCTGCGGCCAACTTCACAAACTTCGAGACCGAGGAAGAGCGGGAGCGCGTTACGTCCCTGGTATTGGCCGCGGTCTCGGACAGCAGAGACTTTGACATCGATGCCTATCATCTCAAGTCGCAACTTGCGCGGGAGAATGAAGATGGCGACTGAGCCCCGCATGGTGGGGCTTCAGGGCGGCATCGCGTTGGTTGCTTGTCAGCTGCTCGTGACATATCCATAATCAGAAGAGGGCTGTCATTTGTTCTCAAGGTCTTCCTGGAGACAAGCCGGTAGATTTTCGTCTCCGTAAAGCATAGGCGCCAGTCATCTGTATTCATAAATGTAGATGAGTTCGAGAAATGGCCTAAGAAAACCCACTGGGCATTTTCTTCCTTCTCGCTCAGCTCGCGATTGTCTAGGAAGTGAACTCAAGACTTGAGGTGAAGAATAAAACCGCCTCGCGGTAGTATCCATCCAAGATCGCATGAGCGCCCATATCAAACAAAATCTCAAATTTTTGCTCTTGCAGCAGTGGTTTCATGGCCACGAGAACATTTAATCCGTAGTAGTTGCGATCCCATCGGACAGTTTCCGATTTGATTGGTGCAGTTGTCAGATCAGATTCAATTGTTCAGTAATATGGTATCGCTCCCAGTTTGCCCAGGCGACAAAGGTCAAGTTCGGTGCCTCAAATTGGTCGAGCTTCACCAATATTGAACTGCACCACCTTCGCTCCCCTTAAGGAAGCGCTGAACAAATCCTCGCTGAGCGCGTTGCTGTTAAAATCGGGATGATCATAAGGCGCGCGACGCAGGTCGTAGCTGGGACTACGATACCAAGGAGAGCAACGCCATGAGCGCCCGATTTTAACGCAACCCGGATAGGACGGGGCTTTGCGGGCGGTCTGCCTTGTCAGGCTCCTCGCGAAGGGGATTGGCCATTCGCATCGTCGCCTTTCGCGCACCCCATCCCGCAAAGCCGCCGTCGCGCCAGCGAGGATTTGTTCAGCGCTTCCTTAAGCATCAATGTAGAGGGAAGTTGCGAATACATACAAAAGAAAAGGCGAACGGATTTCTGCTCCCCGACATATTTTGCGTTCGGGACTGTGGTTGAAGGGGATTTCCCGATTTTAGCCTCGCCCTCCCCCGCTCGCGTGGCAAAATATCCCGTTTCGGTCACTGCCTCTCGAACACCATGCCTCGCTGGCTTTTCTCCGGCCTGCTGTTGCTTTTCGGCTCCATAGCCGCCATTGCCGTTGCCGCCCTCGCCGTGGGCGAACTGCTGTCGGGCGCGGTTCCCACCGCGGTGAACATGCTCGCTATCGACCTCCCGGTGGAACCGGTGCAGATTCCCCTGGGCGCGAACGCGACCACGAACACGACAAGCACGGCGAACCCGGACAGCGAGGAAAGCGGCCCTGCCGTTCAGGGCTGGCTGGTGCGCGGGGAACCCGGAAGAGGCATGGTGCTGCTGGTCCACTCCCTGCGCAGCAACCGCGTGGAAATGCTGAGCCGGGCGCAGTTTCTGCATGAGGAGGGATACGGGTCCCTGCTCATCGACCTGCGCGCCCATGGCGAAACGCCGGGTGACCGTATCACCTTTGGCGCGCGCGAGGCGCAGGATGTGGAAGCCGCGGTCGATTTCCTGCGCGATGCGTTTCCCGGAGAGCGGATCGGGGCCATCGGCGTCTCCCTGGGCGCGGCGGCCATCGTGCTGGCCGAAAAACCGCTGCGGCTCGACGCCGTCGTGCTCGAATCGCTTCATCCCACGATAGAAGAGGCGGTCGACAACCGGCTGCGGCTGCACCTGGGCGAATACGGGACGATCTTTTCCCCTCTGCTGCTGTGGCAGCTCTCCTTCAGGCTGAACCTGACCCGGGACGAGCTGAGCCCCATCAACCGCATCGGCGATCTCTACGCGCCGCTGCTGCTGGTTTCCGGAACGGACGACCGGCATACCACCGTGGCTGAAACGGAAAGGATGTTCGATGCCGCCCGCCAGCCCAAGGAAATCTGGATCGTTCCCGGCGGCGGGCACTTCAACATGCACAGCTACGCCGGAAAGGAATACGAGGAACGGATCCTCGACTTTCTCGGCTGGTACCTGCGCCCGCGCGAACGATCGTCATCCGGGTAAGCTCGGCCATGCCGTAGGTCGGCCTCCGCCCGACGGAGAAAATAGCGCTGGCGGGCAAAATCCGCCCTACAGGAGAAGGAAAAAACCAAAGATAGCAGCCGGACATCTTCCGTCGGACAAAGCCTCGTCTGCTTCAGCTATGAGGCTGTTCGCCACGCGCCCACCAGTCTCCCTCCGGCTTGCTGCCCCGACCAAGGAAGCAAGCCGGCAAGCGGCCACTGACATCGCCACATTCGCCGCCCTTCTCCCCGCCGCCGGCTAGTTCACTGCGTCCAGCGCCTGCTCGATGTCCTCGATAATGTCGTCGATGTGCTCGATGCCCACCGACAGGCGCACCAGTCCGGCCGTCACGCCCGCCGCCTTCAGTTCCTTGGGGTTCAGCTGCCGGTGGGTGGTGGAAGCCGGATGGCAGGCAAGCGATTTCGCGTCGCCGATATTCACCAGCCGCAGGATCATCTTCAGCGCGTCGATAAACTCGCTGCCCGCCGGCGCCCCGCCGCGGATGCCGAAGCTGAGGATGCCGGACGCCCTGCCCCGGCTGATGCGGTTGCACAGGTCATGGTAGCGGCTGCTGGGCAGCCCGGCATAATTGACCCACTCCACTTTCGGATGCTTCTCCAGGTAGTGCGCCACCTTGAGCGCATTTTCACAATGGCGCTCCATCCGCAGCCCCAGGGTCTCCAGCCCTTGCAGTAGCAGGAACGCGCTGTGCGGCGACAGCGCCGCCCCGGTGTTGCGCAACGGCACCACCCGGCAGCGACCGATGAAGGCCGCCGGGCCGAACGCCTCGGTATAGACCACGCCGTGATAGGAGGGGTCAGGCTCGTTCAGCAGGGGGAAACGGTCCCGGTGCCGCGCCCAGTCGAACCGGCCCGAATCGACGATGAGGCCGCCGATAGTGGTGCCATGCCCGCCGATGTACTTGGTCAGCGCGTGCACGACGATATCCGCCCCGAACTTGAAAGGCTGGCACAGGAAAGGCGTGGAAACGGTGCTGTCCACGATGAGCGGCACGCCATGCCGGTGCGCGATCTCCGCCAGCTTTTCGATATCGGCGAAATTTCCGGAGGGGTTGCCGATCGACTCGCAGAAAATCGCCTTCGTCCTGCCGTCGATGGCGCGCTCGACGGCGTCGAAGTCATCGTTCGAAACCATCCGCGCCTCGATGCCCTGCCGGGGAAACGTATGCGCAAACAGGTTGTAGGTCCCGCCGTAGAGCTGGCTGGTACTGATGATGTTGTCGCCCGCGCTGGCGATGCACTGGATGGCATAAGTGATCGCGGCCATGCCCGAGGCCACCGCCAAAGCCCCCACTCCGCCTTCCATTTCCGCCATGCGCGCCTCCAGCACGGCATTGGTCGGGTTCATGATGCGGGTGTAGATGTTGCCTTCCACCTTCAGATCGAACAGATCGGCCCCGTGCTGGGTATCGTCGAAGGTGTATGAAGTCGTCTGATAGATCGGAACAGCGGCCGCCCTCGCGGGGGGCTCCGCCTTGTAACCGTGGTGCAGTGCCAGGGATTCAAGTTTCATAATTCGCTCTTCTTTTTCAGGTTGCGGAATGCCGATTATCGCACCTGGGGCTCCAGGGGCAAGGGCGACGGGCGGGAACAGACGGGCGTGAATATTAAGGCGTCAGGAACGAGACCGCGGATGCCCCGACAGCTGTGCCGTCTTGCAGGCGGGCGGCGTAGACGCTCCCCCGGGTTTCGCTCGCGTCACCCAGCACGCGTGCGACCCTGTTCCGGTGGAAACTGGCAAGCTGCCTGCCGAAATAAGCCGCAACGCAGTAAGACAGCGCCGCCAGGCGGGGTACCAGGCCGCCCCTGGCACGCAGCCACTTCTCTTCGATTTTTCTCAGGATGATCCGGATTCCTCGTCAATCTGGTCGGCCGGAGCGGATCGCTCTGAAAATGATCCAGGCAGGCTATCAATAAATGCAATTATACATGTAACTTTGCATATAATAGTGAAATTAAACTCCTGTCCCCGAATGACCAGCGATGCCTCCTTCCGGATCCTTGAATGGGCCTTTAATGAATCTTCACGGGCAGAGGCGGAACCAGACCAGAGGGACTTGTCTGGCCACCTTCCTGGTGGCAGCATGACGGGGTTTTCTGATGAGCACAGGAGCCGGGACCGGATATGCCGCTTATGCCCTTATGCCGCTGCACCATCATATGAAGGAGAAAAAAAATGAACTTCAGGCCCGGCCGCGCAGGCTGCCGGACGAAGCGCGCCGCCGCTTCATCCGGCAGCTCACCAGCGTGGATGAGTACTGGGTGGAGGTCCTGGGCGACAGCCTTTTCCACGACATGAACTACTACGACCTGTTCACCGGTATGTGGCTCAGGCACAACAGCGAACCCGGCGGCGCCTTCCGCTTCCGCAAGTCCGAGCTGCACCGGTTCATGCCGCACGTCAGCCAGCGCACCGCGGTGAAGTACGTGCAGATATCGATCGACCGTGGCATGCTCATCGAAGAGACCGACCCTGCCGACCTGCGTTCCAGGAAAATCACCATGTCGCCCGATCTTCAGCGCAGAATCGAATTGTTCCTCGACTACGCCATCTCGATTTTCGAGACGCCCGCTGGCGGGGGACGCTGGCGTGGTGCCTTGAACGCCCTGAAGGTCTGGCTTCCCGCGAAACCGAGGAATGAAAAAGACGAGGAATGATCGAGCGCTCACTCACCGTAAAAAGGCTGCTGGAGCGCGACTTCCGAAGCTCTCCGATGTACGTGAAGCAGACTGCTGGCTTCCCTTGCTGAAATAGATCGGATGAACGCATCAGCATGAGAACGGGCAGCTGCGGCGGGAATAAGCAGCGAATGAAACAGCACTGTCTTTTGCTCCGCCCCAGCCCTTCTACCGATCCCTGAGCCCCGGCCCGCGTATCACGGGGGGATTGGTGGCATAAGGATTGTTCGCGCTGTCGCTGCTGTACGGGCTGCCGTACTGTCCGAACGGATTGTTGATGGAGTCCTGGCTGTAGGGGCTTCCGTAGCGCCCATGAGGATTATTGACCGATTCGGGGTCGTAGGGATTGGCGCTCAGGTTCCCCAGATACTTGCCGCTGCGGCCATCTTCCAGCCATGGCGTTTCAGCCTGCGCCGGCCCCGCCACGATCAGAAAAACAGGAAAAGCCGTTATGCTGAAAAAAACGCGTTTCATTCTCCCGGTCATGCTTCTCTTCTCTCCTCTCTTTTTGTTCCTGCCCCTTTTGACTTGCCATCTCCTTCAACGTACCCAGCCATTTGACCGGAAACGATCAGGGCTTTTCAGGCCAGGCAAAATCCTTGAAGCTGCATGATGCTGCATGCAGCCGTAAAAAGCTGCATGGCTGACCCCCCCGGCGACGCGGCGCCGCCCGGAGTAGAACAGATACGATTCCATCCCGCAGGTCTGCTTCGCTGTCTTCCCCTTCATCATCCTTCTGTTCTCCCTCGCTGATTCTGTGCCTTAGCGTACAGACGCACAAGTGGGCCAGTCATATGTTACCGGGAGACGCTGCAAGCAGCACTGCGCGAACATCATCTCCGATTTCAACAAAAAGGAAAATACCGTGGATACCACTTCTGTCTGGCGCGCCACCGCGGCCGAAACCACTTTCCCGATGCTGCACGAGAAACTTGCCTGCGATGTGGTCATCGTGGGAGGCGGCATCACCGGCGTATCGCTCGCAGCGGAACTGGCCGAGCAGGGCAGGTCGGCCGTGCTGCTGGAAGCGCAGAGCATCGGTTCCGGGAGCACGGGCAACTCGACCGGCAACCTGTATGAGACCATCAGCCGCGGCATGCATACCATCGTCGACCGCTGGAACAAGGATGTCGCCCGCGCGGTCGCCACTGCTCGCCGCGAAGCGCTGGAGCGAATCGAGCAGCGCGTGCGCAAATACGATATCGACTGTGGGTTCCGCCGCTGCCCGGTCTATCGCTTCGCGGCTTCCGCAGAGGCGCGCGACTTCCTGGACAAGGAATACCAGGGTAGCCTGGAGGCGGGATTATCCATCCGCCAGGAGGAGGAACTGCCGTTCCCCCTGCCGCCCGGTTACCCTCGCCTGCACGGTCCGGTTGCGGTGCTGGACAACCAGGCGCAGTTTCATCCGCAGGCGTACGTGCGGGGGCTGGCGGATGTTGCCGCCGGCAAGGGCTGCCGCATCTTCGAGAACTCCATGGCGGTGGAGGTGGATACGGAAAAGCGAATCGTGCGCACCGCCAATGGCGAGGTGAAGGCCGGCGAAATCGTGCTGGCGACGCACTCCCCCAAAGGCATGCACCTCGTCCAGGCGGAAATGGTGGTAAACCGGGAATACGGCCTCGCCACGCGCATCCCGAAGGGCACTTTTCCGCCCGGCATCTTCTGGGGCAAAGGCACGGAGCGGCTTTCCGTGCGCAACCTCGAACTGGAAGGCCAGACGTATTTCATCTGCGTGGGCGAGGAACACAAGACCGGCCAGGATGACACGATCACCTGCCTGGGCCGCCTGGAAGACGCCGCGCGGGCGCGCTTCGGCGTGCAGGAGATCGCCTATCGCTGGTCAGCCCAGAACTACGTTCCGGCGGATCTTCTCCCCTATATCGGCCGCGATGCGAGCGGCTGCTTCATCGCCACCGGCTTCCAGACCGACGGGCTGGTGTACGGCAGCCTCGCCGCTTCGCTCATCTCCGACGAGATCGCGGGGCGCGACAACGTATTTGCCCCTCTCGTCAAGGCCAGCCGCTTCGCCCCCATCCGGGGCGCGAAAGGTATGGTGGAGGAAACCGCCAGCGTCCTGAAATCCCTGATACAGGACTATGTCACGCCCGAAAAGACGATCTCCCTCGCGCAGCTCCCCCCCGGCACGGCAGGCATGGTGAAATTCGAGAACGAGACCCTGGCGGCTTACCGCGACCGCGATGGCGGCCTGTACGCGGTTTCGCCCGTGTGCACGCACATGAAGTGCAAGGTCCGCTGGAACGGAGTCGAAAAAAGCTGGGATTGTCCCTGCCATGGCAGCCGCTTCGCTGTGGACGGGACCGTCATTGAAGGCCCGGCCACCGAACCGCTGAAGCGGTGGTTCCTGCAGGGACAATGAGAGAGGATTTTCGGGCAGAGCCCGGGCTATCGCTCGGGGCATGCATGTGCCCTTGGATCAGGCTCCACGCGGCGGACGCGTGTCATAGCGGGCTAAGCCGCACTGCCTCTCCGCTCCATCACTAATCAGGTGCATAGCCTGTAGGTCAGGCCCCCGCCTGACAGCTGCATCCTTGGCAAAGCTCGTCCTGCTTCCCGGAAAATTGCGGGCAAAGTTCGGGCTACGTTGCCGTTCCCTACGGTGACGGCTGATTCTCCGGCAGAAATGCAGACTCATGCGCATGTCCTCTCTGCCGGAATCTGTCCAGTCGCATGCTCAATGCCCGCCGCTCCAGTTCCATCGCCGCACTCGTCTGTTTGGTCGCCCGGTACAGGCGCGCAAGGTCGTTCATGTTGCCGATCGTCTCGCGATGGCTCCGGCCGAGCGCTTTCTCCCGGATGGATAGCGCCAGCCTGGAAAGCGGCACTGCCTGAGCCTGTCTGCCCTGAGCTTCATACAGCATCGCAAGATTGCTCAGGCTGGTGGCCACCTCGGGATGGTTTCCCCCCAGGGCCTTTTCCCTGATCGTCAGCGCGCTCTTGAAAAGTGGCTCGGCCTGCGCATAGTCTCCCTGGCTGTAGTACAGCATCGCGAGACTGGTCAGGCTTACGGCCACGTCGGGATGATCCGGGCCGAGGGCCTTCTCCCGTATTTCCAGCGCCTTTTTGAAAAGCGGCTCGGCCCGCTCGTACTGACCCCAGGTTTCGTAGAGCGCCGCCAGGTTATTCAAGCTCACGGCCACGCCGGGGTGATCAGGGCCCAGTGCCTTCTCGCTGATCGCCAGCGCCCGCTGGAAGAATGGCTCGGCGTAATCGTATCGGCTTCGGGCACGGTACAGCATGGCGAGATTGTTCAGGCTCACGGCCACATCGGGATGATCCGGGCCCAGCGCCTTCTCCCTGATTGCCAGCGCCCGCTTGAATAGCGGCTCGGCCCGCGCATAGCGGCCCTGCGCATCATACAGGGCCGCGAGATTGTTGAGGCTCGTTGCCAGGCCAGGATGATCGGACCCCAGGACTTTCTCCTTGATTTCCAGCGAGTGGCGGTAAAGCGGCTCCGCCTGTTCGTACTGACCCTGGGCACTGTACAGCGCAGCGAGGTTGTTGAGGCTTGCGGCTACCTGGGGATGCTCCGGGCCCTGCGATTTTTCCATGATCGCCAGCGCGCGCTTCAGAAGCGGCTCCGCCTGCGCATACCGGCCTTGGCTCTCATACAGCACCGCAAGGTTGCTCAGGCTTGCCGCCACATCGGGATGTTCCGGGCCGAGCATTTTCTCCCTGATTGCCAGCGCGCGCCTGAACAGCGGTTCCGCTCGCGCGTACTGGCCCCAGGCGTCGTACAGCACGGCAAGGTTGCTCAGGCTCGCGGCCACCTCGGGATGCTCGGGCCCGAGGGCCTGCTCGGTAATCTCCAGCGAGCGACGGTAGAGCGGCTCGGCCTGCGCATAATGGCCCTGGATGTCGTACAGTGCCGCGAGGTCGTTCAGGCTGGCGGCAACATTCAGGTGATCGGGCCCGAAAGTGCTTTCGGCCACTTCCAGCGCCTTCGCGGCGGCTGTGATCGCCTTGTCGTACTGGGCTTCCCGGTAGAACAGCCTGGCCTGGCTGTTGAGCGCGTCCCATACTTCCGGCTGGCCAGACTGCGCGCCCGCCGGAGCGCCGAATCCCATCAGCAGGAGGAGAATGATCGAGGATATTCCGGCAGACGCCTTTTTCGCAGGGGCGAAAATCGCTTTTCTCCTTATCCTTATACAGGCCGGGTGCCGAAGAAACTGGATCGCCCGGAGACTGCGTCAGCCGGCAAGCTCCCGGCCGCAAGTGTATCCGGTGCGGCGCGCAGGCGCGCCTGCTTTCCATCCTTTCCACCACTGGCGTGGAGTCGCGTCTGCACCAGCTCTCCGCTCTCCTGCAGGTCTGCCAGCGCGCGCAGGATCATCTGCTCCAGCACCTTGCCGAAGCCCTGCTCCCGGGGAAAAACCTGGATGTCTTCCGGCACGCGCATGTTGCCGACCGCAGTATGAACGGCATGTTTGATGCCGGTGCGGCTGACCGTGCCTCGCGCCGTCGTGACGAACATCGACAGCTCATAGGCATCGGTTATGGTCGTGCCTTTCATCCACAGCGGATGCTCCCTGTCCGGCGTCTGCGCCGCCACCGTCCCGCTGTCAGCGATATTGTTCAGCACCACCCGGACCGTGCCATCCGTGCCGCCGGCCGGAGAAAGCTCGCTGACCGGGGATATCACGCCTGAATCCCGCAGTATCTGCGAAGCGTAGTCCCGCAGCGGGACATCCCCTTTGGGAAAATGCTGTCCGTTGCGCTGGAATTCCACCGTCAGTTGCAGGCGCAGTGGCGTCCCCGGCCTGCTCAGATTTCCATAGGTCAGCCGGGGAATCGAAGCGCCCAGAAACGACTCCCTGGGCGGTGTCCCGCATCCTGTCAGGGCAAGGGAGGCGATGATCGACGCGACAATACCACGATACATAACACGATGCGCGACCTGCGCCATGTGAGACTCCGGATGACCTAAGACCGTTGACCGTTCGATTCAGGTTTGGATGAAAGATTCGCAAACGATCCGTCCAGCATATCCCGTATCGTGTACAAGGCTCGTCAATTATAGCAATATTGAGAGTAACCCGTTATTCTTCAGGCTGCAACCCTTCCGATCCGGCTGGCTGCCCGTGCACGGCACGCGGGTAAAAGCGGGCCAGGAAGGCGGAACCGGAGAACGAGGGAGAAGGACGGGAGGACGAGGACTTCGGATCATGAATGCCGAGATCACGCCGCACTGCGCAACGCTCGGGTTTGACGAAACCAGGATACAGCGTGTCACCTGCACGCTGGGACTGGGGGCGGAGCACGGCCCGCTGGCCGCGCGCCTGCGCGCGGAAATCATCGGACCGGACGCAAAGTCCATTGTGAACACCTGCTTCACCGCCCTGACGGGCAGCCGCGACTTTCCGCTGATCGAGGAGCACATCGGTGCGGAGCCCCTGAGGCACATCTGGGAGCAGCGCCTGCAATGCTTTGGTGAGAATTTCGATACCCCGCAGTATTTCGAGGCGCGGTTGGCGATGGCCTACGCCTTTGCCCGCAGGAAAATTCCGCTGAGCCTGCTGCAGCTTCTGTATGGCCTTATCCAGCAGACTCTGGTCAGCCGCATTCTGGAACGGGCCGCAACAGCGGATTTCCCGGGCATCTCGCCACTCCTGGACACGATCCTGAAACTCACCCTGCTCGACTTCCTCCTGTCCGCCGAAGGCTATCGCCTCCCCGAACTGGATGAACTGAGGGAAAACCTGGACAGGCTGCGCGCCGAAGCCTCCCATCTGCGCAAAAAAACTTTCACCGATGCGCTCACGGGCCTGATGAGCTATGCCCACCTCATGGAATCGCTGGAAGAGCAGATCAGGCGGGCGCATCAGGGGGATTGCCGGAACAATCCGCTGTGCGTGATCATGGCGGACCTCGACTACTTCAAGCAGATCAACGATACCCACGGCCATATGGTGGGCGACCTCGTGCTCCAGCACGTGGCCGACCGCATCCAGTCGGCCGTGCGCGACTTCGACATGATCGGCCGGTTCGGCGGAGAAGAGTTCGTCATCATCATGACGAATGCCGACCTGGAACTCGCCCGGCTCATCGCCGAACGGATACGCCACGGCATCATGAACACGCCCATTCACGTCAACGATCTGAACATCGACGTCACCCTCAGCCTGGGCGTGGCGATGCTCCAGGAGGGAGAACGCAAGGAATCCCTGCTGGAGCGCGCCGATGCCGCCATGTACGAGGCCAAGCGCAGCGGACGCAATCGCGTCGTGGCCATCCGCCACTGAAGCCGGGCGGCTTTATCGCCCCGGCCAAGTCCATCTCACCTTGAAGCGGCCATGAACCATGAGCGCCATCCTGCCTGTGGAAAGGATGCCGGGGGCCGCAATCAGGCCAGGGCCAGCAACGGTGCGCCTCCAGTCGCCTCCAGCCCGAACTGCCCGTTTTCGGGAAACATCACCGGGAACCCCCATCCGTAACCATCCGTGAAAGCGGGCCAACCCAATGTCCCGTGAAAATTGCCGGCCGGTGTCATCTTCACATCCCCGATTCGCGTCCTTCGCATCTCGTGCAGTTCACGCCTATAGGATTGCACTTGGGCAAATCTCCAGGTATAGTAATGCAACTTTGTTGCAATAAGGGTCTTTATCCTTCCATGCTGAAACTTCAGAGACAGGCTGAAGAGATGATCCGCCACCGCGGAGAGCGGATGACCTCCGGCAGGGTGCAGATACTTGCCATGCTGCTGGCTGAACAACGCGCTGTGACGCATCACGAAATCGAGGAACGCCTGCGGGGTAAACATCAGTTAAACCGTGTAACGCTCTACCGCGTGCTTGAATGGCTGAACGAAAAGGGTTTCGTGCATAAACTGGTGAGCGATGACCGCGCATGGCGTTTCCGTATCAACACGCATTTTTCCCGCCCGGACCCGCATGCGCACTTCGAATGCATACGCTGCACCAGCGTCATCTGTCTTGACGACATCAAGGCGGAGTATGACTGCTCACTGCCTGCCGGTTACCAGCTCAGGGAAATCGACCTGAAAGTCAAGGGGTTATGTGCTGCCTGCGCATGACCCGGGCATGGCCCGCGCTGGCCCTCAAACTGAGCCGCAGTGAATGTTTTCCGATGATACTTCGATGATTCTGCGTAAAGCATTATTGCTGGTTCTGGTGTCGGCGCTGACGTTCCTCCCGATCCTGCAGGGAGCGCACGCGCTGACCCACGTGGACGACGTTGGGATTGCCGGCGCGGTCAACGCCGACGTGCATGAAGAAACGGGCGAAGGCGATGCCGATGCCCGGCTCGATACAGACCGGGTGTGTCTTGATTGCCTCGCGCTGGCAGGACTTGCCATTATTTTCATGGCGCTGGCCGTGCTCTCCATCAATCGGAGGCGATGCCAGGCTCTGCCGTCCCTGAACCGGGGACCTGCCCCCTTCGATTTTTCCCTACCCTATCCCGTTCGCGGTCCTCCTCAAGTTTAATTCCCTGCCTGCACGGGCGGCTGACCTGCCGGCAATCTCGGTTTGACGCGTGCCGGCTCAGCCGTGCCTCATCCGTCCGCGAGAGCGGCAGCTACCTTGTACTGCGCCACGTTATCCGTTGCGCCGGTGACGACTGGTGCCCAGAGAGGATCATGAATTTTTCAATCTGCAGTTCCGCGTCCCTGTTTCCGGGATGCGTAAAGGCGTTGCTGCTCGTCATGGTGATACTGGCGATGCCTGTTTTATGCGGTGTGCCGCCCGCTCAGGCCCAGGACACCGGCAAGCAAGGCGCATTGCCGCCCGTTGTGGTGACGGCCGCGCCATTCCAGGATCGTGCTGAGCTCGACATGGCACAGCCGGTTTCAGTGTTGCGTGGGGATGACCTGCGCCGCAAGCGGGAAGCGAGTCTGGGAGATACGCTTTCCCGGGAACTTGGCGTGGCTTCGAGTTTCTTCGGGCCGGGCGCGGGCCGTCCGGTCATTCGCGGCCTTGACGGGCCGCGCCTGCGGGTGCTGCAGAATGGCATCGGCACGCTCGATATCTCTTCCCTCAGCCCCGACCATGCGGTTACGGCCGAATCCCTGAATGCTTCCCAGATTGAAATCCTGCGCGGCCCCGCCACGCTGCTTTACGGAAGCGGCGTATCCGGGGGAGTGGTCAATGTCGTCAACCACCGTATTCCAGGGCAATTGTTCAAAGCCCCGAAGGCTGATTTTGAAGTGCGGGGCAACACTGCGACCGAGGAAGGCGCAGGCGCCTTCAATGCGGCCACGAGCATCGGGCAGGCATCGCTGAGCGTCGGTGCCTTCAAACGAAAAACCGGCGACTATCACATTCCCGGCCGGGCTGACCGGGACGATCCGAACGGGAGGAAAGGCGTGGTCGAAAACAGCGCGGTGGACTCGGCGGGGGTATCGGCAGGGGGATCGTTTGTTGGAGAGAGGGGTTTTCTGGGTGGATCGGTGTCCCGGCTGGAGAACGAATATGGCATACCTACCCCGGAAAGGTCGAGGATCGATCTCAAGCAGACCCGCTACGATTTGTCAGGTGAACTGGACCAGCCTGTCGCCGGATTCGAGAAGCTCAAGGTGCGCATGGGCTACAACGATTACAAGCACAACGAGATGGAGGGAAGCGGCGAAGTGGCCACACGATTCAGGAACCAGGGACTGGAAACGCGCGCTGAACTCCTGCATGCCCCGGTAGCAGGGTGGAAGGGGGTGTTCGGGGTGCAATTCCGGGACCGGGACTTTTCCGCCCTGGGCGAGGAAGCGGTGATTCCTGCCACCAGGTCCCGTTCCACCGGCGTGTTCCTGGTGGAAGAACGCAACTGGGATCGCTGGCGGCTGGAAGTCGGAGGCCGCGGCGAGTACGCGAGCCAGGATCCCGGAAAAGTTCTCCCTTCACGTACGTTTGGCCTCTATAACGCTTCCGCGGGTCTCTTATGGAAGTTCATGGATGGCCACGGGCTTGGCCTGACCGCTACCCGGGGACAACGCGCGCCATCGACCGAGGAGTTGTACATCAATGGCGCGCACCACGCCACCGCCACATTCCAGGTCGGCGATAGCGGGTTAAAGCGCGAGACCACGAACAACCTCGATCTTGCATTGAGCAAGACGACGGGAACAGTGAAATGGAAATTCAATGTATTCCATAACTGGATCGGAAATTATATTTTCGTGCACAGCGTCGACGCCGACAATGACGGCATTGCCGATCGCGTTGATGACAACGGAATGTCGGATGCGGAAGGAGAATTCCTTATGCAGAACTTCGCCCAGGCTGGAGCGAGATTTTATGGCGCGGAAGGAGAAGTCACGCTCGCGCTGAAACCGGATGAAGTCGATCTGCGCTTTTTCGCCGACTATGTGCGCGGGAAGCTCAACAATGGAAGCAACATTCCCCGTATCACCCCGCCCCGGTTCGGACTGGAGCTGAACCACAGGACGGGTCCGTGGACAGCAAACATTACCGCGATGCGGGTAATGGAGCAAAATCGTGTGGCGGAACTTGAAACCAGCACGCCCGGTTATACGTTACTGAACATGGAGGCAAGCTACCGCATCAAGAAAACCCGCTCGAACGGGATCAGGGTCTTCCTTCAGGGCCGCAATCTGCTCAACGAAGAAATGCGCGTCCACACTTCTTTCCTGAAAAATTTCGCTCCACTGCCCGGAAGGACACTGGTTGTCGGCCTCAGAGGCGAATTTTAGCCCTGTATCGCATTTCCGGCGACCGCTCCTGCTGATCTACCGAAAAGACGTGCCGGCCATCTGCCGGTGTCATCGGTGCCAAAAACGTTTGTGAATCGCCGATTACGATGATGAGGAAGAGCCAGTATCAATTGGAAGATCAAACGAACGGCGGGGGAGGCCGGGTAAAGAAACCCGCCTTTCTGATTTCTGGACATCTCAGGCCGTAAAAAAGAACGGGATGAGCCCTGCCCCCGACAGCATGAGTGTTCGCGTAGACTTTTGGTGGACGCTCTAAGATTGAACTTCTGGTTTCCTGCGCCGTGCCATGAACCCTATCAGTCCCAATCCTGCAAGCAGCATGACATAGGTTTCCGGTTCGGGAACAATGCCTATGACAAGAACTTGACCCTGATCATTAATATCCAGCGCCCTCTCCAAGTTATACCCGCCCGGCAGCTCTATCAGAGCGTTGAGATTGATGGTGCCACCGCCATTCGGGCCGGTCACAAATGCCTGCTCCCCCCCGCCCGGACCGAAGATTATGAATGCCCCTGCCACCTGCCCTGCATTGTTGATATCGTAGACAAAAGGCATGCCTCCCGTCGGCAGCGCCTCCAGTTGGGTCATGCCTACGCCATCAGGGCCAGTGATAAATGCGTGATATTTGCCGTCCGACCGCCTGGACTGGCCCGTCACCTGTCCTGCGTCATTGATGGCAAAAGGAAAGCTTGCCTCATCCCCAGGCAGGGTTCCAAGCTCTCTTATCCCTATGCCATCCGGGCCGGTAATAAACGCACCGCCAGAAGAATGGCCCGTTACTTGTCCCGCATTGTTGATGGCCTCGGCATAGCTATGACCGGGCAACGTTCCAAGGTCTCTCATCCCCACGCCGTCAGCGCCGGTGATGAACGCGCGAGTAAGGCCATCCGCCGTATGGGAGATGCCCACAACCTGCCCTGCGTCATTTATGTCCCACGGGTCGCTGTAATCCCCGCCCAGCGAGTCGAGGTATTTCGTTCCCATACCCTCAGGACCAGTGATGAAACCACGAAAATCTCCTGCGGTCGTTTGGGACAGTCCTGCCACCTGCCGGGAATCGTTAATGGCCGAAGGCCGAAGAAAATCCGCTCCAGGAATTTCAAGATCAATTCTCCCGACACCATTTGAGCGAACAATAAAAGAGCTTCCCAGTATGTCCCCATTATTATTGATATCGAGAGCAACATAGTCCAATTGAGTCCATGCCCTGCTGTCAATATCGACCACAAAATAGGCTCGTTGCTGCGCGAATGTTGGAGATATGAACCCAGAGCCGACGATACTGAAGATCACAGCCAGAACAAAGCTACCGGCTTTGAAGCAATGGTTGAGCATCATTGTCTCCTCCGTCAAGTGGTGCCGCGGCATTACCGGCATTACCTAAAAACAGGTTTTTAATTCAAGCTTTCAAGACAACTTCAGTCTAGTCCATTTTCGCGAACCAGGCGTGAAGCCAAAGGACACTGGTTGTCGGCTTCAGAGGCGAATTCTAGCTGCATCGCACTCCGTCCGAGAAGGCTCCAGGGGTGTTGCAGCCAGAATTTGAGGTCTTCAACACATAAATAAAACATTATGATCACAATCAATACATGTGACTTTTATTTATAGTAATACTGAGTACAATCCTTAGGGAAGCGCTGTACTAATCTCCGCTGGCGCGACGTCGACTCGCTGCTGCTGCCCACCGGAGAGCTCGGAGGGGCGGTGCCCGAGGCGGTGCTGCAGCCCGACGGTCCGGACGACCAGGTCGACCCAGGTCCGGTCGGGCCGTCG
>CAYXQR010000122.1:0-14613 GCA_964466955.1 uncultured Nitrosospira sp. | reverse complement strand
ATGCCTCCCAGCAGCGCAAGGCTCCCGGCCGAGTCAGGGAGAGGTAAATTTGAAGTCGAGGGTTGTCTGGGCATGGCTGGAATTCCTTCCCGTTTCCGGTGGCTGCTCATCGGCCGCGCATGAACATCCTGTCAAGCTCTGCCAGAGTAATCTCGAACCATGTGGGCCTGCCGTGATTGCATTGAGCTGCCCGTTCGGTCAGTTCCATTTTTCGCAGCAACGCGTTCATTTCAGGAATGGTCAAGCTTCGGTTGGCGCGCACGGCGCCATGGCAGGCCATGGCAGCCAGCAGTTCGTTCCGTCTGCCGGCCGATGCACGGCTGGCGCCGAATTCCCGGAGCTCACTCAGGACATCCCGCGCGAGCTTTATGATATCCGCATCTATGAGCGCCGCCGGTACCGCACGCACCGCCAGCATCGTCGGAGAGAGAGAAGAAATGTCGAATCCCAGATCATGCAGCATGGCACTGTTTTCTTCCGCGGTGACGATATCGAGATTATCCGCGTTAAAACTCGCGGGAATGAGGAGGGGCTGCATGGCCAGCGTACGGCTATCGAGTGCCAGCTTGAACTCTTCGTACAGGATGCGCTCGTGCGCGGCGTGCATGTCGACAATGAGCAGCCCACGTTCGTTCTGGGCCAGAATGTAGATTCCCAGCAACTGGGCCAGGGCAAAACCCAATGGCGTATCCCGGTTGACGCCATCGCCGGCACGAGCGGGCGGGGCGGCGGGCGCATCTGCTCCTTCTACGCTTGAGCGATTTGCGTCAGACAGGATGGAATAGAACGCCCGGGATTCGGCTGCCTGGGAGGGACTGTGCGTATCGGCGGAGAACATCAGGGGAAGCCGGTAAGCATGAGACTCATTTGCACGGTCCTTTGTCAGCACGCCGAGTGAACGTTCTTTCATGTTCATGGAAGAGTCCGCGGAGGAGTGCGAAGCAAGAGGCGCGGAAGCAAGCGCCTTGTGGACTGCGTGGAAGATGAACTGATGCAGGGCTCGCGGGTCGCGGAATCTTACCTCGGTTTTGGCGGGATGCACGTTCACGTCCACGCCGCCAGCACTCATTTCCAGGAACAGCGCAAAGGCTGGATGCCGGTCGTGGTGAAGGACATCGCGATAGGCCTCCCGCAGCGCATGGGCGACCAGTTTGTCGCGAACGAAACGGCCATTGACAAAAAAATACTGATTATCGCGAGACGAACGGGAATAGGCGGGGAGGGCGGCCGAACCCCACAAGCGCAGATCGGCAGCCCGTTCGTCGATGAATGCCGAGGTGCGGCCAAATTCTTCGCCTAATACCGCGTTGAGGCGGAGTTTTGCATCTCCTGCATGCAGATGGCTGCGCGCCCCACCATTATGATGCAGCGTAAATCCGACGTCCGGGCGGGACAGGGCAATGCGCCTGAACGCTTCTTCGCAATGGGCGAATTCGGTCGCGTCCGTTTTCAAAAACTTCCGGCGGGCAGGCGTGTTGTGATACAGGTTGTGTATTTCCACGGTCGTGCCGCTGCCCAAGGCTGCCGGTTCTGGTTGTGTCAGGCGGCCTCCGTCGGCTTCCATCCGCCATCCGTGACCGTCTTCCCGGTAGCGGCTGGCCAGTACCAGGCGCGATACTGATGCGATGCTGGCCAGCGCTTCACCCCTGAACCCCAGACTGGTGACGTGATGGAGATCTTCCGGCACGCTGATCTTGCTCGTGGCATGACGGGCCAGCGCAAGGGGCAGGTCGTCCTTCCGGATTCCAGCACCGTTGTCCGCTACGCGAATCAGCCGGGCTCCTCCCTGGAACAGATGTACTGTGATGTCCGTGGCACCGGCATCCACGCTGTTTTCCAGTAGCTCCTTGAGTGCCGAGGCAGGGCGTTCCACCACTTCGCCGGCGGCTATCTGGCTGATAAGGAGATCAGGCAGCAGTTTGATGGCATTCATGGGCATCAGGCGAAGAGCGGCATTCCATCAGGTGAGGATCAGCATTCCATATACCGATACTCTGTATCGAGGTTAATTATACGTTGGTCAGACGGCCTGGAGAGAGGCTGCCGCGGCCGGGAAGGGTTCACCGGAAGGAAGAAAGGAAGAAGGGTTTGCCGGATTTGTCGCCCGGGTCGAATGTCGCCACCCGCAGGCCTCATGAACGTTCTTTCATTGCGGACGTTACGGTGGCGTAGTCGAGATGGGGCGCGAAGATTTCGATGAAATCGTAAACATACCGGCGGAGATAGCTATTGCGGCTGATGCCGATGCGGGTCGTACTGGGCTCGAACAGGTGGCTCGCGTCGATGACTCTCAGGTGGCTGTCGCGCTTGGGTTCGAATGCCATCTGTGCAAGAATGCCCACGCCCAGCCCCAGTTCAACATAGGTCTTGATGACATCCGAATCAATAGCCGTAAGCACGACATTCGGAATCAAACCTCTGGCATCGAATGCCTGATTGATTTTCGACCGGCCGGTAAAGGCAAAATCGTAAGTGATGATGGGATGCTCGGCAATCGCCTCCAGGGTCAGTTCCTCGAGTTCGAGCAGTGGATGCTGCGGTGGAACGACGATGCAACGATTCCACTGGTAACATGGCAGCATGACAAGTTCGTCGTAGAACTCGATTGCCTCGGTGGCGATAGCGATATCGGCTGCGCCTGAGCGCACCAGTTCCGCTATCTGGGTAGGGCTGCCCTGATTCAAAATTAGCTTCACTTTGGGGTAGCGTGCGGTAAAATGCTTGATTGCGGCAGGCAGCGCGTAGCGCGCCTGAGTATGGGTCGTGGCGATGGTAAGGGAGCCGCTGGCCTCGTTGGCGAATTCCCGGCCCACCTGTTTGAGGTTGTTCGTGTCTCTCAACATTCTTTCGGCTATTTCAAGAATAGCCCGTCCCGGTGGCGTGATTTCGACCACGCGTTTGCCGTTACGCACGAGAATATCGACTCCCAGTTCGTTTTCCAGCAGACGAATCTGCTTGCTGATCCCAGGCTGGGATGTATGCAGGATTTCGGCTGCCTTGGACAGATTGAGGCCTTGGTTTGCGACTTCGCACAGATAGCGTAGTTGCTGCAGTTTCATACTCTTCAACTCTTGATAACATCTAGTTATAATATTCTAACATAGTATTCTTTCATGATATATATGATTTTGCTATCATGACGTTTTCAGGACGGCTGTTCAATGGCGGGTTCGAGATGGCTTCGGAACGGTTTCGGGGTTGATCCGCTTCATCGCAGACGCGGGTTCACGGCGCGGAATTTACGGAAGATTCATGAATCTGTGCAAGTGTAGATTTAAAGGAAAAAGGGGTTAAAGGAAAAAACGAAAGATCCGGCCGCGCGACAGACCGCTTTTGCGGAAATTCAGGATTGAGGGGCATCGACTGAATTACGGAACCGGTGGGATATGGGGAGGATGAAGTTCAATGTGGCGTTTGCGGCATCATGCTGATATGGCAATAAACTGTGGAGAATGCAGATGAGTTATTTGGATAATCTGGCGAATGACGAAGAAATAGAACTGTACAGTCAGTCGGTCGAGGAGTATCGGGACCTGAAAATGGACGTGACGCGCTTTACCGCCGGTCGCCTGCAGATGGGTATCTACGGCCAGAGGCAGGAAGGTGTCAACATGGTGCGTATCAAGCTCCCCGGAGGGCGCGTGAGCGCGCCCAAGCTGAGAACCATCGCCGCTGCCCTGGAAAAATATTCCCGTCACGATGTCGTGCATATCACCACGCGCCAGGATATCCAGATGCATTACGTGCCGCTCGAACAGACCCCGACCGTGCTGCGCCACCTTGCAGCGGGCGGGTTGACGACGCGCGAAGCATGCGGCAATACCATACGCAATATCACCACCTGCCCGCTTTCCGGCGTTTGTCCACGCCAGCATACCGATGTCACCCGGCACCTCGAAGGCACGGTCGGGCATATGCTGCGCAATCCCCTGACCCAGCAGATGCCGCGCAAATTCAAGATTAGCCTGTCTGCCTGCGAGTCGGATTGCGCCCAGGGCATGATGCACGATCTGGGCGTCATTGCCGTGCACGATGGCGGCAGGTTCGGTTTCAAGATAGTGGCGGGAGGCGGCCTCGGGCATAAGCCGCATGAAGCCGTTGTCATCGAGGAATTCATCGAGGAAAAGGATCTGCTGTCCGTGATGGAGGCGGTCATCCAGTTGCACAACCGCTATTCCGATCGCGCCAAGAGGGCCAAATCGCGCATCAAGTTTCTCGTGGACAAATTCGGCCCGGAAGGATTCGTGGAGAAATATCGCGAAGAACTGGTGCGTACCCGATCCGCCCTGGCCAATCTGGATTATCCGCAGGGCGAATGGAGCAAAGGCGCCGAGGATGGCGAGGTTCCCGGTATTGGCGCGCCGCGTCATATTTTTCCGCAGAAACAGACAGGTTACTACGTTTTTCCGATCAGCGTACCCATGGGAAACCTGGATGTGGCGCAATTGCGCGGGTTGGCGGACATCTGCGACCGCTTCGATCTGCCCGATATCCGCACGACGCAGGATCAGAACATGTTCCTGACCGATGTGCCTGAGGCCACGCTCGAACCCCTGCGTGCCGCGCTAGGCGAGCTCGGCCTGGGTGTCCCCCAGGCGGGTGACGACGTGGTGGCATGCCCCGGAACGTCGACCTGCCGGTTGGGTATCACCTCCAGCACGATCGTGGGGCCCAAGCTGAGCGGGGGCAGGAATGATCTCAAGATCCGGGTGTCGGGATGCCATAACGGCTGCGCGCAGCCGGAAGCGGGAGACATCGGCATATACGGCGAAGGAAAGCGCATGCACGGCAAGCTCGTTCCGCATTATCAGATGTATTTTGGCGGGAATGCGATGGCAGGGCACGCGCTCGCGTTCAAGGGCCCCTCGGTGCCGACTGCCCGCATCCAGGAGGCGATCGAGCGCGTGCAATCCGTTTTTGCCGCCACCCGCGAAGCGGATGAGCCGTTCTTTGCCTGGGCTCACCGCAAGGACAAGATTTATTTCAGCGATCTGCTGGCCGATCTGGCGGAAGTCAAACCGGAAGAACTGGGTTCGGTGCTGCGCGATCACGGCCAGAAGGACGACTTCAAGGTATTGCAGCTGGGCGGGGGCGAATGTGCGGGTGTGGTTCAGACAAGGACCGGCACGAGCTTTTTTGAAGCAGCTCACGAACGGAATTACCGGGATGCGCTCAAGTTCCAGCTCAAGTTCGCGGATTCGGTCGGCTGTGCGGAGGAGATCGCACGCCTGATCGGGCAGGGTGCGCTTGAACTGATAGGTGGCCAGAAACCTGACAGCCTGGCAGAGCTTGCGGAGGAATTCCGCCGCCTGCTGCCCACGAAGCCTCGCCTGTCCCGGCAACTGGCCAGATTCGCCGAGGATTTCGCCAGTCCCGCAGAGGAAATGAATGACGCCCGGTTGACCGAATGGTTTGCCGAACTGGATAACTGGACAATGGAAGTTGCAGAATTTTGTCTGAGTTTCGACCGGGGGCTCGACTTGGCGGGCGCACTGCCTCGGCCGCTTCCAGGGGCCAGAGTCGAGCGTGCCCAGCCATCGCTCACGGTCTGAAAACGAATGGAGATTGCCGGGACCGTATCATGAATCTGGATCAAAAGATCGCCAAGGCGCGGGAGCTGCTGGATACGGCGCAGGATAACTGGGCGCCTGCCACCTTCGCCAACAGCTTTGGTGCCGAGGATATGGTGCTCACGGATCTCGTCGCGCGGCATTATCCCGGCATCGAGATGTTTACGCTGGATACGGGACGGCTTCCTGAGGAAACCTACCGCCTGATGAAAGAAGTGGCCGACCGGTACGGGATTCGTGTGCCGGTTTATTTTCCCGAATCTGCCGCGGTGGAGGGATACGTGGCGCTGCATGGGCCGAATGGCTTTTACGAGAGCGTGGAACTGCGCAAGGCGTGCTGCCATATCCGCAAGGTGGAGCCGCTGAAACGCGCCCTGCAGGGCAAGCGTGCCTGGATCACGGGCCTGCGGCGCGACCAGGCGTCTACCCGCAAGGATCTGGCCGAATCGGAGTTCGATGCCGGCAACGGCTTGCAGAAGTTCAGCCCGCTGCTGGACTGGAGCCTGTCGGATGTATGGGACTATCTCAAGCAGTCTGACGTTCCGTATAACGCGCTGCATGACAGGGGATATACGAGCATCGGTTGCGCGCCCTGCACCCGGGCGGTTACACGGGGCGAAGATGTGCGTGCCGGCCGCTGGTGGTGGGAAGATCCCGAAATCAAGGAATGCGGCTTGCACCCTGGCGGGAAAAACAGGGGAAATGCGACAGCTGCCCAGGATCTGACGGTCCCGGGCTGATCCCCGGCGATTTTGCCGGAAATGCGAAAATAGAATGTGGAGCCGATGAGCACCTGCTGTGCCAAGGCTTAAAGTGATTGGGGGATTGATGGAACCATTATTGAACGGGTTGGAAGAACGGAAACCCGCTGTCAGTTTTGATGCCAAGAGCGAGCCGGTGGCGGTCAAGCGCCGGGTGGCCTGGCATCTGGGTCATCTGGATGCGCTGGAGAGCGAGGCGATTCATATCATGCGCGAAGTTGCGGCGGAATGCAGCAACCCGGTTCTCCTGTTTTCCGGGGGGAAAGATTCCATCGTGCTATTGCGTCTTGCGGAAAAAGCCTTCCGTCCCGGACGCTTTCCTTTTCCGCTGATGCACGTCGACACCGGTCATAACTTTCCCGAAGTGATCGAGTTTCGTGATCGGCGCGTCAGCCAGTTGGGCGAGCGGCTGATTGTGGCCAGCATGGAAGATTCCATCAAACAGGGCAGAGTCGTGCTGCGTTCGGAAAACCAGAGTCGCAATCCGTTTCAGTCGGTGACATTGCTGGATGCCATTGCGCAGCATGGTTTCGATGCATGTATTGGCGGTGCGCGCCGCGACGAGGAAAAAGCCCGAGCCAAGGAACGGATATTTTCATTCCGTGACGAGTTCGGCCAGTGGGACCCTAAAAACCAGCGCCCCGAATTATGGGATCTTTACAACGCCAAAGTGCATCCGGGTGAAAATATCCGTGTGTTTCCCATCAGCAACTGGACCGAACTCGATGTGTGGGAATATATTGCGCGCGAGAACCTGGAAGTGCCCCATATCTATTTTGCTCATAAACGCGATGTCATCCGGCGCGGGCAGGCGCTTCTGCCGGTATCTGCCCTGGTTCAGCCCGCTCAGGGCGAAACGGCTGAAAATCTCATGGTGCGTTTCCGCACGGTGGGGGATATGAGCTGCACGTGCCCGGTGGAATCGGATGCGACCAGCATCGGAGACATCATCGCCGAAACCGCGATCACGCGGATTACCGAGCGCGGGGCAACACGCATGGATGATCAGACATCCGATGCGTCGATGGAATTGCGCAAGAAAGAGGGATATTTCTGAAAGGCACTTCGCCTTCAGTCCTCTCCGATTTGCAGAATGCGGGATAGCGCGGAGTAACGCGAGTCATTCAAATCTGGATGATTGTACTTGGGCCCGTTCCACATACTGATTGAAAACTGGATTCTCCCGGAAGAGTATTAAATGTCAGCCATAGAAGACGTTTCCTTTGATCGCTCGGAATTACTGCGTTTCATCACGGCCGGTAGCGTGGATGACGGCAAGAGCACGCTTATCGGCCGGTTGCTGCACGACTCGAAGTCCATTTTCGAGGATCAGCTGAGCGCCATCACGAATACGTCGCGGCGACGAGGGATGGAAAATGTCGATCTGTCGCTGCTGACCGATGGTCTGCAGGCAGAGCGGGAGCAGGGGATCACCATCGATGTGGCATATCGCTACTTCGCCACCCCCAAGCGCAAGTTCATCATTGCCGATACGCCGGGCCATGAGCAGTATACGCGCAACATGGTGACTGGCGCATCCACCGCCAATCTGGCCATCATTCTGATCGATGCGCGCAGAGGTGTTCTGACGCAGTCGCGCCGCCACGCGTATCTCGCCAGCCTGGTGGGTATTCCCCATCTGGTGGTGGCGGTCAACAAGATGGATCTGGTGGATTATTCGCAGGAGGTGTTCGAACGGATTCGCAAGGATTTCAGCAGTTTTACAGAAGCCCTGCAACTCAGGAATATCCTCTACATTCCCATATCCGCCCTGAACGGGGATATGGTGGTCGAGCGCGGCAATCATCTCGACTGGTATGAAGGGACCACGTTGATCGATTTGCTGGAAAGCGTTCCTATCGATTATGACATCAACCTTGAGGATTTCCGGTTCCCGGTGCAACTGGTGTGCCGTCCACAGACGGAGGAACTGCACGATTTTCGCGGTTATATGGGGCGAATCGAGTCGGGTTCCATCAGTGTAGGCGATGCGGTGAGGGTTCTGCCTTCAGGACTGAGTTCCAGGGTCAGGGAAATCGTCACCTATGACGGAAACATCAATGATGCGGTTGCGCCGCAGTCTGTCACACTGACCATCGAGGATCATCTGGATATTTCCAGGGGAGATATGCTCGTCAAGCCGGACAACCTTCCGATTATCACCAGGGAATTCGAAGCGATGCTGTGCTGGTTGTCAGAACAGGCTCTCGATCCACGGCGCAGATATCTCATCAAACATACGACTCGGGTGGTCAAGGCGCTGATATCGCGAATTGCCTATCGCGTGGATATCAATACCCTCGATCATGATACGGTCGATACCCTGAAGATGAACGATATCGGCCGGGTATTGGTCAAGGTGCAGCAGCCGCTGGTATGCGATTCATATCAGCGTAATCACGCAACGGGCAGTTTTATCGTCATTGACGAAGTCAGCAACAATACCGTAGCGGCCGGGATGATCTGTCCGGAAGAAAATCAGAATCCCGGTTTTTGATCACCATCCGCACGTGCGGCATCGATTGGCTGGAACATCGCATCACCCGAAAGGCGGACAAGGCGGACGAGTGGAAGAGCCTTGCCGCTTTTGCATTTCCGGATACGAGAAAGCACAAGACGAGAATGGTTTTCCGGGAAAAATGAACGCACTGGCCCTTTCCGCCAGCTTTTGATTCACTTTTTTTAATGATGTTATCATGACAAGCTTACTATCGGCACCTCAATCCGCAACCCCCGCTTCGATGATTGCTCCCGCGCTGGGGTTCGGCATGGCTTTTGCCGATCTGTATCGGCGCGAAGGTCTCGTGAGACTGGATCAGGCCTTTATCGATTTTCTGGGCGAGGGCGACCCGGCATTGCGTGCGCGGCTGGAGCATGCCCGCCTTCATCCCGACAGCCTGGATCGAAAGGAGGAAGCCGCCTTGCTGATCGAGGTGGGCCCCTGGCTGGAGGATTTCATCGCCAAGCTGTTTGGAATAGAAAAGGAAGCAGGGGCCTTGGCCGCGCGTCACCATCAGCTTGCCCCGCTTTATTCATGCAAGCGGTTGTTCGTGCAGCGACGAGCAATGAACAAGGTGAGCGCGGCGGATGCAGCGGCTGCGGATGGGATCGCGCTCGAGGAAAAACTGACGGCCGAGTTTGGCGCGCCGTTCTCCGAACTGACTTTTGCGATCGCGGTTACGGAGTGGCTGACGGATGAGGATGCGAACGAGGAACGAATCAAGGATGCCCTGCTTTATGCCGCCTGGGCTCTGAAGACTCCCGAAGGCCAGGAGCGCAACCGCGCCGGTATATTGTTCAAGGCGCCGGCGAAGCTCGATTTCCAGCACCTGCTGGCGACGGATACGGATGATAGCAGGGGCTACACGGTTCACAAGCTCCAGCATGTACGCCGCCGCGAAGGTTTCGCGCTTACCGATTCCGGAACTGATCTGGCCGGTGCGCTGGATGAGGCGAATTATTGCATTTGGTGTCATGAACAGGGAAAAGATTCCTGCTCCAAAGGGCTCAAGGAAAAACAGAAAACCCCCGAGGAAGCACCTTCGTTCAAGAAAAGCCAGCTGGGTGTCCTGCTTACTGGGTGTCCGCTGGAAGAGCGCATTTCGGAGTTTCACAAGCTCAAGACGCAAGGCGTAGCCATCGGCAGTCTTGCCATGATCGTCATCGATAATCCCATGTGCGCCGGAACCGGTCATCGCATCTGCAACGATTGCATGAAGTCCTGCATCTACCAGAAGCAGGACCCCGTCGACATTCCCCAGGCTGAGACGCGCACGCTCAAGGATGTGCTGGAGTTGCCGTGGGGGTTCGAAATATACAGTCTGCTCACGCGCTGGAACCCGCTCCATCTGCGCCGGCCGCTGCCGAAAGCCCCGTCGGGCCGCAAGGTGCTGGTCGTGGGAATGGGACCAGCAGGCTACACGCTCGCGCACCACCTGATGAACGATGGTCATACGGTGGTAGGAATCGACGGGCTCAAGATCGAGCCGCTGACACCTGAAATTTCAGGGGTGAATCAGCGGGGAGAGCATGTGCCCTTTAGCGCCATCCGGGACGTGAATGACCTTGCGGAAAACCTGGACGAGCGTATGCCAGGCGGCTTCGGCGGCGTGGCCGAGTATGGCATCACCGTGCGCTGGAACAAAAATTTTCTCAAGCTGATTCGTCTGCTCCTGGAACGGCGTGAAGAGTTCGCGCTTTTTGGCGGCGTGCGCTTTGGTGGAACATTGACGGCGGACGATGCTTTCGCCATGGGATTCGATCATGTCGCGCTGGCGGCGGGGGCAGGACGGCCCACCGTCCTCGACCTGCCGAACGGACTGGCGCGCGGCGTGCGGGCGGCATCCGATTTTCTCATGGCCCTGCAGCTGACCGGTGCCGCGCAGAGCAACTCCGTTGCCAATATGCAGTTGCGCCTGCCCGTGGTGGTTATAGGGGGCGGATTGACCGCCATCGATACCGCAACGGAGGCGCTGGCCTATTATCCCGTGCAGGTGGATAAGTTTCTTCGCCGCTACGAAATACTGACCGCTGTCCAGGGAGAGGCTGCCATTCGGGGTGCATGGGACGCGGAGGAGCGCGAAATTGCCGAGGAATTCCTGAATCACGCCCGTGCCATCCGCGCCGAACGCAGGAAAGCCGAAAAAGAAGGGCGGCAGGCGCGTGTGCTGGAACTGCTGCAATCCTGGGGTGGGGCCACCATCGCCTATCGCAAACGTCTGATCGACAGCCCGTCCTATACGCTCAACCACGAAGAGGTGGAGAAGGCACTCGAGGAAGGTATCTGGTTTGCCGAAGGGCTGACCCCCGTTCGGGTTGAAACGGACGAATGGGATCACGCCAAGGCTGTGCAGTTCGCCGTGCAGAGACTGGATGAAACCGGCTCATGGCAAAAAACCGGTGAAGCCGTCTTGCCGGCCCGGGCGGTACTGGTTGCGGCGGGGACCCAGCCCAACACCGTGCTTGCAAGGGAAGACGACAAGAATTTCAAGCTGCATGGACGCTATTTCGCCGCGTGCGACGAGAATGGAGAGCAGGTCAGCCCCGTGCGCGGCAATCCGAAGCCGGAAACGCCGAGCGTGCTGATGAGCCGCAATGAGGACGGCCGTTTCATCAGTTTCTTCGGCGATCTGCACCCGTCTTATTCGGGCAATGTCGTTAAAGCGATGTCCAGCGCCAAGCAGGGCTATCCGGTGGTCAGCCAGGTGCTGGATCGTCTCGCGCCTGCCTCCACGAAGCCGGCATGGCTGTTTTTTGCCGAAATCAATGGGCGCATGCGCGCAACGGTTCACAGAGTCGAGCGGCTGACGCCCAACATCGTCGAAGTTGTGGTGCATGCGCCCATGGCGGTGGAGCGTTTTCATCCGGGGCAGTTCTATCGCTTCCAGAATTTCGCCGCGCTTGCCACTACTGCCGGCGAGACCAAGCTGGCCATGGAAGGTATCGCGCTTACGGGTGCGTCGGTTGATGTATCCCGAGGGCTGGTATCGCTTATCGCGCTGGAAATGGGAGGCTCCGCGGACTTGTGTGCCAGGCTCAATCCTGGCGATCCGGTGGTATTGATGGGTCCGACCGGCACACCGACCGAGATTCCGCCGGACGAGACGGTCGTGCTGGTCGGCGGCGGCCTGGGCAACGCGGTATTGTTTTCGATAGGCGCGGCAGGCCGAGCGGCAGGGTCGAGAATTCTCTACTTTGCAGGCTACAAGAAGCTGATCGACCGCTACAAGGTCGAGGAAATCGAGGCTGCGGCGGATATCGTGGTCTGGTGCTGTGACGAAGCTCCGGGCTTCGAACCGACTCGCGCAGGCGATCTCAGTTTCGTCGGAAACATCGTGGATGCGATGGTCGCCTATGGCAGCGGTGCGCTGGGACCCCAGAAAATTCCCCTGTCCGAGGTCAACCGCATCATTGCGATCGGCTCCGACAGAATGATGGCGGCGGTGGGCGCCGCTCGTCACACCAAGCTTCAACCGTACCTGAAAACGGACCACTTCGCGATCGGTTCCATCAATTCGCCCATGCAGTGCATGATGAAAGAAATTTGCGCGCAGTGCCTGCAGCCGCACAAGGACCCAGACACCGGAGAGATCACTTACGTATTTTCCTGCTTCAATCAGGATCAGCCGCTCGATCAGGTCGATTTTGGCGGACTGGCGTCGCGGCTGCGCCAGAACAGCGTCCAGGAAAAACTGACTACCCGCTGGATCAGTCATTGCCTGAATGAGACCAGCCAGATCGAAGCATGAATTGCAGGAATGACTGACAGTGGACGGTAGCAGAATGTGGCAGGCATCGTCCTTCGCGTTTTTTCCGCGTAGTACCTGAATGATCTGTTTCCGGTTTTCTTTTCGACATCCCGGCATGCAACATGCCCGGGTTCATTTATAATTCGAAGTTTTTGCCGGATCGGATTACAGCCAGTACAAGGCATCCTCGCCGTTTCATTCATGATTCCGGCAGAACAAAAGAATTGGAAATACAAAAGATAAGGGGAGATTAATCCATGCAGATAGGTATACCCGCAGAGATTCGGGGAGGAGAAACCCGTGTTGCGGCCACGCCCGAGACCGTGAAGAAATTTATCGCGAAGGGGTTGCATGCCGTTCTGGTACAGTCCGGCGCGGGAGCAGGGGCCAGCATACCCGATGAGGAGTATCAGGCTGCCGGCGCAACCATTGTTGCCAGCGCGGCGGACTTGTATGGACAATCCGAGATTGTGCTCAAGGTGCGCGGACCGGAAACGGACGAACTGGCGCTGATACGCAAGGACGCCGTTCTGGTGGGACTGCTTGCCCCGCAGAATGCGGAAGGCATCGAAGCCCTCGCCCGCCATGGCCTCACCGCCTTTGCAATGGAAAAACTTCCGCGCATTTCGCGTGCGCAGAGCATGGATGTTCTGTCCTCGCAGGCCAATATCGCCGGCTACAAGGCGGTCTTGATGGCGGCCAATGTCTACCAGAAATTCTTTCCCATGCTCATGACGGCGGCGGGAACCGTGAAAGCCGCGAGGGTTCTGGTTCTCGGCGCGGGTGTGGCGGGGCTGCAGGCGATCGCCACGGCCAAGCGACTGGGCGCGGTGATCGAGGCATTCGACGTGCGCCCGGCAGCAAAGGAACAGGTGGAAAGCCTGGGTGCGAAGTTCGTCGAGGTCCCGCTGAACGACGAAGAAAAAGCGCAGGCAGAGACGGCGGGAGGGTATGCGCGCGAAATGTCGGATGACTACAAGCGGAGACAGGGGGAACTGGTGCATCAGCGCGCAGCAGCGGCCGATATCATCATCACCACGGCGCTGATTCCCGGCCGCCCGGCACCGGTTCTTATCAAGGAAGAGACCGTGCGTGCCATGAAACCCGGATCGGTGATCGTCGATATGGCGGTTGAAGCCGGCGGCAACTGTCCGTTGTCCGAACTGGACAAGATCATCGTCAAGCATGGGGTGCATCTTGTCGGCATTGCCAATCTGCCTGGCCTGGTCGCCGCGGATTCCAGCGCGCTGTATGCGCGTAATTTGCTGAATTTCCTCAACCTGATGCTGGATGCCAAGAGCGGCGAGTTCAAGATAGATCGCGAGGATGAGGTCGTGGCCGGCACGCTGGTTTGTGCAGGCGGAGAAGTGATCGGGAAGACCTGAGGTCCCGCCCGGTCCGCTCGTCAGATATAGAACAAGGCGCGTGCCTTCCCTGCAATTATCAAGCTGTCTTTATTCCCGTATCTCCGGTTCTCGCTTGTTGGAGAAAAATCAATGGATCAGAAGGAGCAATCATGATTGGTGAAATCGACCCGACCATCATTAATCTTACCGTTTTCGTACTGGCGGTGTTTGTCGGCTATCACGTGGTGTGGAATGTGACGCCCGCCTTGCATACGCCGCTGATGTCCGTAACCAACGCCATTTCCGGCATTATCCTGGTTGGCGCCATGCTGGCCGCCGGGCCGGCGGAAACCGACTGGGGAGTATGGCTGGGCGCAGTGGCAGTGATGCTCGCCGCCATCAACGTCTTCGGTGGATTTCTCGTTACCCAGCGCATGCTGGAAATGTTCAGAAAAAAAGATAAAAAAGGAAGCTAGTAATGTCGGCAAACATAGTCGCACTTGCGTATCTCATCGCCTCGGTTTTCTTTATCCTGGCGCTGAAAGGGCTGAGCTCGCCGCTTTCCGCGCGGCGCGGCAACCTGTTCGGCATGGTGGGGATGGCTATTGCCGTGCTCACCACGCTTACCATCACCCAAAACTGGGCGTTGATACTCGGATGCATCGCCGTTGGAGGCTTCATCGGCGCA
>CAYXQR010000121.1:0-9038 GCA_964466955.1 uncultured Nitrosospira sp. | reverse complement strand
CTGCCAGCAGCAGGCCTACGAACAATCCGACTGCCTGAAAAATCGCCACGACCCGACGCAGCGCCATGATTCCGTCGTCCCCCCACACAGTCATGAGGGCAGCGGACCAGTAGTAACGGCCGGGGTCATACGACATGAAGTCGCGGATGGGCACCTCGCCCAGCATGACGCGCTGGGCGCCATACCAGAGATAGCCTTCATCCCACAAGTTGAGCCCCCTGTGTCCCTGCCACAGGAAAAGCGCGATTACGGCCAGAATTGACAGCGCAAGCGCCATCAATACCTGAGATGGGGAAATGGATAGGTTCCCGCGGATTATTCTGCATCGGTTGCTGTTGACATCAGGGCTGCAAGGATAGGTTACTTGCTTATCCGCTGCAATCAGGCGGGAAATCGAATACCCGCCATCCTTTGCCGGAATCGGCCAAAACCGTGCGAACTCCACATCATCGACATTCAGTGCGAGTCTTTGCCCCGATCACAGCCATACGGATTCAGCGGCCTCGGGTTCGCGTCTTCACGCGTGCTTCTGCTTATTTTCTGAAAGATGGATGGGGATGATCCCGATACGTGTATTGTCCCACTGCTTCACGCTTTGCTCCCGGTTGGGAATAACGTGACGCTGCTTCATGCAAGGTTTTGCGGCTCTTCAATGGCCCGAATGGTTCCGGATGGCTCCGGATGGTTAGGGCCGGTCGCACACACGCCAAGACTGGAAAAAACGAAAATACCGATCGAATGGTGACAGAAACAAATCCGACCACTCAGGTTCGCGTAATCGCGGGTGTCGCAACATGCATGCGGAGCGAGCCCCCACATGCGGTACCTTCGATCAGTAGCGGCCGAACGGATCGGGCCCAGACCCCTCGTGGCTCTCCCTCTTGTCGCGATCGACCGTCGAGCCTGTACCCGGATGGGTTTCAGGTTTGGTGCCGTGTTTCATATCGTGTTTTTCATGGGGGTCATCCGAATTTTTTTTGACCGCATCGCTTTTTTGAGGATCCCCCTTCTTGATGATGCCATAATCATGCCCGGTCGGCGTCTCGCCGCGCTTGTAATCATCCCCCTTGAGCTTCTCCGCTATGGCACGATCTTCCGCAGGGGTTTGAGCATGAAGCACGGCCGGTGTCGATAACGCAGCAATCAGACCTCCCGCACTGACTGCCAGTCCTGCGGCCATTCGCACTTTCCCGGATAATGACGGACAATTCATGACATCTCTCCTTTGATCTCTTTGCAGCCATATCACTGCAAGTACGAAAGTACGCGATCGGCTTCCCGGCTGTCGGTGCGCTACCGCACGGGAACTGCTACCGGACTTTGCGGCAGGTGGGAATATTCGTGGAAACCGCGCCCCGCCTCCACGGCCTAAGTTTCCGGTCCCGCGCAGCCTGCCACTAAAACGGGGGAATCCTGGTCCTTTTACGGCCCGGCTTCCTCTCCCGTCGGCCTGCACTTGATTTTCCAGACCAGACGATTGGATGTCGCCGCACCGACTGGATCAATGATCGGGATGGATTCTTCGGACAGAAGCGTATAGTCCGACCTGCACAGGTTTCTGGCGTCGTTGTCCATCCATTCCGTCATCTGCCTTTTTGATTCCCCGGTTCCCTGGTACAAGCTCGTCAAGGAGTAAATCCTCGACCCGTCTTCAGCCAGTTCCGGTTTTGGACCTGTCAGGGCTGTGCATCCGAAAAGCAGTGCAACACAACTTGCGGGAATCAGCAGTAAAAAATCTTTCATGAGGCTCCATAAGTATCTGAAAAAAAACAGCAGGCATTGGGGTCACTTTCAACTCCGGACTGAAATGCTGTAAGAACCTGTCCCCGCCGGGCTGTAATGCCGCACTCGCGCGAAATACGCCCCTGCCGACAGATTCAGTATCAGCCTCGAGTTGGTCCCGGGACCGCTGTCATCGTCCTGGGCGATGAACGCTGTCTGGTCGTCGGGACCAAACAAGGTAAGGAAGCAATCCGTGCTGCCGGCGGTCTCGATCGTGTATTGACCGGGCGTGCCAACCGTAAACGTGTACATATCCCGCTCGTTCGCGGCGGAAATCGCTCCCTGAATCGCAGGGCCGTTTACCTGGATGGGCTGAATGGCGGGTTGAGGTCCCGCTGCTGCTCTCACGGAAATGCTGTAAGGGCCGGCGGAGGAGCCACTGTAATGCCGGACCCGGGAAAAATAGGTGCCTGGTACCAGATTTCGCTCGATACGGGGGTTCGTGCCGGGACCGCTGTCATCGTCTTCCGTAATGAAGATCGCCATGTCATCCGGCCCATACAGAGACATCACCAGATCTGTCGATCCCTGCGTCTCTATGACGTGGCTCCCTGCCGTTGTCACGACGAAACGATATACATCCATTTCCCCGGCCTGACCTATCGAAGCAGAAGTGACGGGCCCGCCCACGGTGAGGGCGACAGCACCTGGTGCGGGTTGTTCGTCCTCATACGTATAGCCGAGCGCCTCGTAATCTAGAACGCTTTGAGGCGTCGGCGGCGAACCTTCATTATCCCACGGGGGCATGGGATCGTCACGGCTGTGGCCGGTGACGACATTGGGCGTCCCGTTGGGCGGCAGGTAGGCCTCTCCCGGATTTTCCCGTTGCCATTGCGCCCACAGACGGTCGATATTGCAGTGATGCAGCCAGAACACGGGATCGTTGGGTGAAGACATCGCCATCATCGATCCGCCCACCCACATGTGTCCCGGGTTGTGAATCACCATCTCCAGGCGGCTGCGGAAACTCGTATTTGTGCTGCTATTGGTATTCCATGGCGCGGAATCATACGGAGTCACGTCAAGCGCTGCATTGACGGCCTGCTGTGTCGGCAGGGAGCCCATCGCGCCGAATGAACGGCTGAGGAAATTGGCGGTATCGCCGGGATCGCGCACCGTAAGGGTCCATTCCCCTGTGGAAAACGCAAACGGACCGGTGGTCACGCGGCGACTGGCACCCGTGCCATTCCCGCCCATGAAGTCCGCATCCCAGAGCGAAGCATTGGCTGTCCTGTCCACTGTCCAGTCCCAGTAAGGAATGGAAACACTGGAGTCGATCGACTGGAGGGCGAGTTCGAACCGGCGCAGATATTCCCGGTGCCAGGGCAGAAAAGCCGGGCCGCGGTGAGCGGGATCGTTGGGGCTGGCCATGAAAGCCGCGCGGTGTTGAGCCACGAATGTATCGTATGTGCCATTTGCCTTCAGTGCTTTTACCGCGGCAATAAACGCCGCTTTCTCGGAAGCGGTCAGGCTCGACTGGTTTTTTCGGATTCCCATGCTATTCCCCTGTATCACGGTAATCGATAATCTTTTTGGCCAGGTCGATCTGAGTAGGTTGCGGGTCAAAAACAAAGCCGGAAGCACCATACTTTCCGCCTGCATCGCGTACCGTGTAGATCCGTTCCCCGTCTATGAATAGCTCAGACCCTTCGGCTCCCGCTTCATCTTCGCTGATTCCTGCCGTCGTTCGCGCGGCTGCGGCCGCCGCACCCGTTTGAAGAACGATTTCCCGGCCCTTGTAGGTTTCTCGCTGTTCAGCCATTTTTTCCTCGCAGTGATGGTAGTCGGCGTCAACCGGAGAAGCCCCCAGGCCCCTCGGGATTTCTTCCAATATAGTCCACGCCAAAAAAAATGCCAGAAGAATGCGCACAGGATTCCCAGTCATGAAGAGCCTGCTGGCACCTTGGCCATGAATGATGATGTCATGTTCTGCCGCTTTGCGTGGCTGGGTTCCGCCTTGACCCTTACCAGGCTGCCTTCCTCGCTGATGCTGAAGCGAACCGGCAGAAACTGCTCCAGTAACCAGATGGTGGTCATTGCATGAGATGACAGACTGCCGGCAAGAAAGCAGGAGGAACTGCGCGCAAGAGCAAGATAGATCAGCACCTGGTCTGCGGCATACATATCCAGTGTGGCGCCCGACAGGATTTCCTCTCGCAGGAGACGCCCTGCGTTCCTGCCCAGAATTTCTGCAGATACGCCTCGTTGCGCCACCGCGGAAGCACCCAATTTGGTGTTCCCGCTACCGGTTTTCATGCCGGCCGCGAAAACAACCGCACCACCGGAACCTATCGCCTCTTCCCTGCCTCTGACCACGATGTTGATCGCCGGAGGCGGGAATTCCGATAGTTCCGCCAGCACCGCATCAGCCATGCGGGTAGCAATCGAAGACGGGAGGTTCGAGACATGCACAAGACCTCCAATTCCAGTCAGACTTCCTGAATGGCCGAGGGTCAGGGGCGAAAGGGAAGCGGAAGGTTCCACCTCCACCGACACGCGCCCTCCTCCAATCGGATAATAGCCCCGCCGGGACACGTCTATTTTTGCTCTCACACCCATGCCGGAGAGCAACGGAAGCAGGACATGGCGAAAATAATCCAGCGACGGCGCAGCGTGCACATCGGTGCCTCCAGTAATAGTCATGCGCACTTTTCCGCCACAATGAATCGCAACGGGAAGCGCAGCTTGCAGTACAAGCGTAATGCTGCCTGCCGTCCCGATATCGAAATCGAATTCGCCTGCGCGCAGCGCCTCAGGCCAGAAAATGAGTTCCGTGGATTTGACCGCCAGTCCTTCCACCTCGGCGCCGCAAAGGGCCGCTACTGCCTGGACAGCGGTGAGATGCTGAGGCGCAAGGCCGGGGTTTGCTCGCTTCGCCCGTATATTGCGCAGGTGGAGCGGCTCTCCCGTGATTGCCGCAAGTGCCACGGATGTGCGTAACAGCTGTCCGCCGCCCTCGCCGTAAGAGCCGTCAATCTCGTGCATGCGTATTTCCTGGGTCATGTGTGGATTTGCAGAGAAGAAGGACAACAGGTTTACCCCCGATTTCTGTGAGCGATGATGAGACAGGAAGAACAGCCCTGCACCGTATGGCGAGGAAGTGTCAGAGAAACGGCAGCAGCCACGGATAATTTCTGGTTCGTCACGTCGACTTCATCAGTTTCGAATGTATTGCCGAGCAAGCGCAGCCGTCAGTATATGCGAGCAAGCGTGGCTTGCGCGTGGAACCTGTGGCAGGCAGAATTTCAGCCTATTGCATCAGATCTGAAAAGGAAGCCTGATGATCCCGATACAGGATTTGCTCAGCCAGATTCGCTGGGACCGGTCGTTTGAGCAAGGGGATTTCGTGATCGGGTACTATGATCGCAGCGATGACCTGATCATCGAAGTTCCACTGAAGGAGATCCGGTTTGTCCCTGGAAACCGGTTTTCATTTCAGGTCATCGATCCGAAGGGACATGTTCACGAGGTTCCTTTTCACCGCGTCAGGGAAGTCTACAGGAACCGGGAATTGATCTGGCATCGGAAAAGGCCCCCTTCAAACGATGATGGGTCCTGAAAGCGGGAGCAAGAGTGCTTCTCTCGCCTGGCCGCCAGAGTTCCTTGGTAAGGATATCCGGAAAAAATTTCCGGCGGAGTCGCGGGAGAGCGCAAATCATGATCCGGAAAATCATATCGGGCGGCCAGACGGGGGTGGATCGGGCCGCTCTGGATTGGGCCGTCGAGCATGATATTCCGCATGGTGGCTGGTGCCCCGCGGGGCGGCGCGCGGAAGATGGCGTAATCCCGGAACGTTATCGTTTACGGGAAACCCCCGCGCACGATTATGAGCAACGTACGCGGTGGAATGTGCGCGACAGTGATGCCACGCTGATCGTCAGTCTCGCGGCAGAACTGAGCGGAGGTTCGCTGGCAACCCGGCAATGGGCGGAAAAAATGGGGCGACCCTGGCTGCATGTTTATCCCCACGACACATGGCGCGAAAGAATCGCTTCTTTTTTTGAAGCGACACCGGTTCAGATACTGAACGTGGCAGGTCCGCGCGCCTCAGGTGCAGCGGGGATAGAATTATTTGTTCCCGATGTTCTGGCCTATATCTTCCGGGTATAGCAACATGAAGTATCTCTAACCCGGCCATGAGGTTACGGTTCATCACCCCAATACGCTTCACAGGCTTTAAGAAACACACAGTCGAGACCCAGGTCATTCTGAACAGAAAAGAGGGGGAATGAGGCAAATGCTGCCGTGGCGGCCTCATCTCTTGCCGCATCGCGAACTCACCTGTGCTTGATAGCATTAAGCGCAAATTCGTCGAAAGGAAGGGAAATGCGGGAAAATTTTTACGTGGCATTGGCTCTCGGCTTGAGCTGTTCCGTTGCTTCACCTGCTGCCAACGCAGGCGAGCGTATCGTTCCGGGCTGGCTGCATGAGGTGAAGATCGGTGTTCTTCATCACGACACGGGAGGCTTATGGAGCGGCTTCAACCGGGAAAGCGGGGTGGACGTCAACCTCGAAGCTGTTTTTTCGCCTGACTTTCAGGTTCTTGGCGGATTCATCCGCCCTGCCTTCGGGGGATCGGTGAATACCGCCGGCGACACATCCAAGCTGTACTCTGGCCTTCGCTGGCAGTACGATCATGCAAGCGGTCTGTTTGCCGGGATCGGCCTGGGTGGCGCGGTTCACAATGGCAAGCTCCATCCGGAGGAAAGCGACCGCAAGGCCCTCGGCTCGCGGGTCCTGTTCCATATTCCGCTTGAAATCGGATATCGCTTCGATGGCAAAAGCGCGCTATCGGTGTATTTCGATCACGTCTCCAACGCCTTTCTTGCGGAGGAAAACGAGGGAATGGACACCTTGGGCATGCGCTACGGCTATCGCTTTTAAGTTGCTATCCGGCTGCTATCAGGAACATGCTCGTCACTTCCTGAAAGTCATAATGGATGACGCGCATATTCATCCTCTTGCCGGAAACATGGGCAGCAACTGGAATGACAGTAGTATAAGAATGGATTTTAGAATAAAAATCCGGGGAGAAGAGAAAAGAGGCTTTTTCTGGAAATGCTAGCCGTGCAAGGTAGTAGAGATAAAGGCAGGACCCTGCTGCAAGGCCAATAACTGGTGCCTGTCTGATTGTGGGTCCAGCCAACCATGTCTATTACTATAAATTGCTTAAGAAGATTTGTTGGGCTCTTCCTCCCATATTTGCCGAATCCCATACAGAACCGTCATGACCGGGACGGCAAAAAGAAACATCTCCAACCATTCCATAAATCCCATTTGATCTTATCCTCAAAAAATATTTCAGTCTTAAAAACTTTCCACTTTGCACCTCTTCACCCATCTCACCTGGCAAGGGATCCTCTACCCATCCGGGTTGTAAAGGTTTTGTTATTTTAATGTGAAGAATATGTGAACAAATGACATTTGTCAAGTCGTCGAAAACAACCGAGGCAGGCCCATCCCCTTGATAAGAAACGGGGCTCGGAGATGATCCTGCATCTCACGGCGCCTGTCAGTAATCAAATAGATGATGATCTGGTTGCCTGGGACATGGCAGATCCTGCGGTACGGCTTTGGCCTCTCCGGTTTGGATGATGACCAAGGGCTCACGCTGCTCAACGGGGCGTCAGGACTCGGCAACGTTGGCCTTGAGGTAGCTGATCGGCTTGATTTGGACGAGTAGCGCATGGCCGCGCTCCCGATTATGGCCTCATGACAAAGACTGGATGGGGGATGGCAGTGTTATCGAGGAGATGCTGAAGGCGACGAGCCAGCCAATCGAAGCCAATGTGCTCCTGTTCCAGCCGCAGATCCGCGCGGATGCGGTTGTCGCGCAGATCGTCGTAGAGAAAGCGCTCATCGGATGTCAGTCGGTGCAGGTCCGCGACCAATGGCTTGTCTTCGCGTCCCCAGACGGCGGCGTGTGCATCAAGGGTTGCCCTATCCATCAGGAACGACTCGACGTGACCGAAGTAGCCGCGCAACTGATCCAGGATGCAAAAGCCGTGGGTGTCGATATCGCCCCAGTAATGGATCGAGCAGTTCTGCAACCACTGACTGTATGCCAGTGCATCCCAACCATAACCCGCGCCAAAAATCACGATGGCATCACGAACCGGGGGAAATGCCAGGAAATTTGTCTCGTTCTCGGTGATGAATACACGCCGCACAGCGAACTCCAGGCAACTGAGGCTGCCGGCATCCAGGGTCACGTCGGGGCATGCCGAGCCGGGCACGGCCCGTATTGCTGCATCAAGCACTCGGAAGCGAATGCGCGTCGGCTTTTCCAGAAAGCCATAACGGGCGGAAAACAGGCTGACACCACTTTTACTGTGATCCACAGCGTCAGCGGGCAATGCCAGATCAAGCAACTCGGCCAGCACGCCGCGATGGGCTTCGATGAATTTGCTGTGCACGCCCGGCAGGTCCATCTGCCGCAGATAAATGCCGGGGCGAGGATGCTCGACCAGCCACGTCACCACGGCCAGCAACCGGAGCCATTCGGCGGACAGTTCCAGCGCTTGCAGAGGGCGCTTTTCCAGCCACGGCAGCAAGGCGGGATGCATCTGCAAGGTTGCTGAGACTTGAGCCGAAAAGCGATCCCACTCCCGGCGCTTGCCGAGCCAGGCCAGTGCATCGTCGCGGGTTTCGATCCAGGCGCCCGAGGGCAGTTTTTGGGTGCCCTGAACGCGGTGACGAACCTCCTGCCATTCGAGACGCACCGATTCCGCGGTCATCAATTCAGCCGCCCAGGCACGCACGGCGTCGAAGCGATCAGTGATGTCGGTTGAACCTGGGGATTTGAGCATCAGGCGCAAAGGAAAGCGCGCATTGCCCGTCACCACGTCTTGCAGGAGTTCGCCGCGCACCCACAGCCGCATCAATTGCGCCTTCAATTCTTTCGGGCCGGTCCATGTCACTGCGCCAGTTCCTGCGGGGCTTGCGGAGCCATCGTCGTCTTCTGCGCCCGGTATTCCTCGATGGACAGATTGCGCAGTTTGGATGCTCGTCCACCCTCGTTCGCAACGAACCCCACGCTGGAGACGTAGGGTTCGATGATGTGAATCTTCTGCACCGGGGTTACGATGAGCAACTGCAGGTTGAGTTGCCTGAACAGCTTCAGGCCATATTGGGCGGATTCGTCCGATCCACGACCAAAGGCTTCATCGATCATCACGAAGCGGAACGAGCGTGAACGTGCCACCCCCCATTCCAGCCCGAACTGATACGCCAGGCTGGCCGCCAGGATGGTGTAT
>CAYXQR010000120.1:0-14616 GCA_964466955.1 uncultured Nitrosospira sp. | reverse complement strand
GAGATTCCTGATGGGAATGCGGGTCGTGACGGTTTCAATGACTTCCATGAAGCGTTCTCCGGTGTGGACGATGTAAGGGAAATAAAGAAGGCAGATAGTGTTTGCAGGGCCAAGTCCTTCTGATTGAAAGGAACTTCATTGGCGAAAAAATTGTCTTAACATAAAAATAACAAATATTTAACAAAATCTTCACAATCGGAGTACGCCGGTACGAATACGGGCAATCACCAAATGGAGGTCAAAGATGATGACGAAAACTGGAAAGCTTCTTGCCATCTCTTACTTCATGGGAATGATGGCAGCCCTGATATTCTTTATTTTCAATTTCTAAGTTCCATCCGGAATTCAGGGCTATTCCCAACGGGCCATGCTGAACCGCTGGCCTGACACGGAACGGAGCATGAAGCGGGGGCGCATATTCTGGCAAGAGCCTCCGCCTGTTCCTGCGGCAAGCCTCACAGGATACCCGCTCCCTCATCCTGTCATATCCGCTACATTCAGTACGGCCGGTTTTTCCGCGATTCCACGGTTCAGGTCCGGATTGCTGCGAATTGAACAAGGCGGACGCTCATCCATCGGCTTTTCTTTCCCTTTTGCCTTTTTCCTTTGTTTCTGTCTGGCGCCAGATCACGATCCCGTGATTTCGCCGAAGCGGCCGCTGTTGAAGTCGGCCATGGCCTGGGTGATTTCCTGCTGGGTGTTCATCACGAACGGCCCGTACCCTACGATAGGCTCATCGATGGGCTCGCCGCTGAGCAGGAGCGCCACGACATCATTGTTGGCCTCGATGGAAAGCTCCTGCCCGGCGCGATCCAGCACCACCATCTGCGTTTCGCGGGCAATGGTGCCGTCATTGACCAGAATGGTGCCACGCAGGACGACAACGGCGGCATTCCAGCCGTCCGGGAGCGTCAGTCGGCTGACGCCGTCCCGGTTGAGCCGCATGTCCCAGACGTGCATCGGAGAGAAGGTTTTTGCCGGGCCGGCATGGCCTCCGCATTCGCCGGCGATCACGCGCACGGTACCTGCGCCCTCCGGCAACGCCACTTTCGGAATGTCCCGATCGAGGATGGCCTGGTAGCCCGGCGGGGTCATTTTGTCCTTAGCCGGAAGGTTCACCCATAGCTGCACCATTTCCATCGGCCCGCCGGATTTCGTAAAGGCGGGGGAGTGAAACTCCTCATGCAGAATGCCCGCACCCGCGGTCATCCATTGCACATCGCCGGGACCGATGGTGCCGCCCCTGCCGGTCGAGTCGCGGTGCGACACTTCGCCCTGGTAGACGATGGTGACCGTCTCGAAGCCACGGTGCGGATGCTCCCCCACCCCGCGAGGCTTGTCGCCCGGCGTGAAATCGACCGGGCCGGCATAGTCGAGCATGAGGAAAGGGCTGAGCTGTTCGCCATGGGTCTGGTAGGAGAACAGAGAACGCACCGGAAAGCCGTCTCCCACCCAGTGCGGACGTGGAGCGCTGTGCACGCCGAGAATTTTTTTCATGCCGGTCTCCTGTCTGTCGCTACCAGTCTAAAAGAAGTAATTGACGGAAAAAATTCCTTCGTTGTTGTGATCGTAACGGTTCAGTTCCACCCTGAGATCAAGGTCTTGCGACACGGCGTAGCGGGTGGCGAAATGGGCGGTGAAAAAACGTTTGCTTTCGCCCAGAAAAAAAACCTGGTAACTGCCCGCGAACTTGATTCTCAGATTGTCGTTCATATCGTAATACATGCCTGCTTCCGCGTCTCCCCCCAGACGGTAATCCTGCTTCAGATGATGGGAAAATTCGGTTTTCAGGTCAATGAACGAAAACAGCAGCAAGGGTGAAAAAAAATCCGGCCGGTAGGAAACGCCTCTCCCGTACGAGGCCCTGAAGGAATTGCAATAGCCGCAATCCCGGTCTCTCAGCGTATCGATCGCCACCTCTCCCCGCCACGACGCCTTCGCGAACAGGGAATCCCAGGGATTCAGCGCAGTAATGGAAAGGAATTTCGCCTGGTCCAGCCTCAGTCGCTCGGATTCCAGGTAATAGCGGAGCTTGAAGTCCAGGAAAATGATTTCCGAGTTTCTGTCATATCCAGTATCCCTGGCCATTAGATCATGGTAAGCGGGGCGATAGGCGAATTCCAGGAAAGGTTCCTGCTTGTTGTGCCCCGCTCCCGTCCGGAACCGATCTGTGCCGTGGCCGTGATCGGGGCGGCTCGAAAAGCGCGTGATGAGACCCGTCGGCCCGTCGTCGCTCGCCGGCAGGCGGCTTCTCGCCCGCAGAACGGGGAGCGGAATCCTCACCTCCTTATCGATCTTCTCCTGCATGCTCTGGTATTGCAGGTAGTCCATGTAGGCATTCAGGACCAGGGTCTGCGATCGCGTGGAAAGGCTTTTGAAGGTGCTGTCTTCCGGCTGGAGCTCTCCTTTGACCATGCGCTGCAATATGCGCTTCTCGTCATCGCTCATCCTGAGCCGCTTGTGATTCATCTGGCTGAGCACGGCGGGACGGTACACGATGTCCTTTACCAGGCCATCCTGCGCCATCACCATTTTCACCGTATCCGTCGGGATCACGCTGAAAAAGAACGCATCTTTCAGCCGCAGTTCGGGGTTGGCGATCTCCAACAGGGAAAGCACATGGTAAGAGCAGTTTTCCTGGAAATAGTAGTAATCGAAATAGGTCCCGCCCAGTTCCCACAGGTGCAGCAGCATCATGCTCAGCTGTTCCTCGGTAAACCGGAGCTCATATTCCCATAGATCCCGGCTTTCCCAGTTGTTGTATTCCTGCACCTTGGTGTAATAAGGAAAGATCGCGAAGCGGCCTTCGAATGAGCCGATCAGGCCTTTCAGCGCATAGAGGAAGGCATTTTCCGTATCGGGATTCGCCGCGTAGTTCGCCCCATAATTCATCAGATTGTGGCCGCTGCCGGTCCTCCGGCTGTCGATGCGCAGAAGGGTATGTCCGAACATGGACGCGGGATTGTTCATGAAATAGGATGCAAATACCAGTGTTGCGCCCACCGGATCCAGGGTCTTCATCCAGCGGTCGAGTCGGTCGCATGTCTGTATTTTCAGGCGGGCAGGGTCGAATGCCAGTTGCTGGCTCAGCCATTTGAAGCGGGCGGGGAAATTGCATTGGGGATGTTCTTCGCCTTCCTTGATTTCTGCCAGCGGAACGAAGAAGGCGGCGAGGGTGGCTTGCAGTTCTGCTTCCGGGTCGGTTTTTCCTTGCGGGGAATTGAAAAAATCCATTCCATCGGCTTCACTGACCACGCCGATCAGCGGTTTCTGGTTGTATTTCAGCAGGAGATGCCAGAGGCGCTCATAGGCGAGACTTTTCTGCCCGGCCTGCTGCTGCAGCTCAGCCAGATAATCGGCGGCAGGGGTGGGTCTGGAGTGACCCGTTACGGGGAAAAGACATATCCAGAAGAACAGGCCGATTGCAAGACGGACAGGCTGCACGGGCGTGATCGCAATAGCGCAATGAACAAACGGACACAGGCTTGCGCCTGCATCCGTTCATCATTTCTGTTCCTAGTTCAGCGCAGATATATTGATATTGCAGGACTTGGCAAGCTTGGGGTGGCTGGTCAGCTGGCTTTCGAGCTGGCTCAGCAATTCGGTGGAAGTGGTCTGATCGCTTGTCACCAGGTGATCGAATTTCTCGCGGACCATAGTCCCGAATTCCTCATAGCTTGCCGCGGGACACTGGTACAGGCTGGCCAGCGTATACAGGTTTTCGCCTTCGCCCTGGGCCATCTCCTTGACGAGGCTGGTGTAATTTTCCTGTGCGAAGACTTCGCGTTCCTTGCTTACGTTGATCAGTCCATGGTCTCCGCAATTGGAGGTGCCGAACGTGATCCCGAAAGTCTGGGACCCGAACGTTCCATTGGTTGTCGCAGCGAAGATCTGCTCCGCCCCGGGCTTGGATCCGAACACCATCGAGCCCAATCCGCAACCTGCCGCGCCATAGCCAGCGGCGGCAAAAACGGAGACCGGCAGTAGGAAGAGAGACGCCGCTACCGCAATACGCTTATAAAGTTTCATAATGCTTTCTCCAAAAAGGGGGCTGCTATCATCCGGAAATCCCGATCGAAACCGGATTTCCAGTCCAGAACGGCAAGAAATGTTTCAGGAAAACAGCATATTCCCCGAAACACGATGAATGTACTGAACGCCTTGCAGGTTGTCAATTCCATCCCGCTTTCCCGCGTTATCTCCGCCTCTCTCTCTCGCTGTATGACAGCCTATTTCAGGTTTCCCGAACCGCTTTCCGGATCGACAGCCGCTGGCCGTTCAGGGGTTTCATTCTTGTCCGCCCTATCCGCAATGTCTTCCCTGTTTTTGCTGCCGCGCCGTCCCAGGCGCTTGTTGTGCCGCTGCAGCTGGCTGTTCAGCTGGGCGATAAGATCGGATGCCACGTGAATGACCTGGGCGGGGCCGAAGCCGGTGCGGATCATTTCCCTGTAGAAGGATTTCGCAATGATTCTCGCCACCTTGTCCGGGTTGTGCAAGGCGTTTCCCAGCGGAGCGCCGGCCTGCGCGACCTGCTGCGCCACGGCAAGCTGGGCGAAGCGGGAATTCAGGATGTTCTGGAGCTGCATGGTCTGGATGGATTTGCCGATGAAAAGAGCCGCCACGTCCAGCAGGTTCAGGTCCGTGCGCGTGAACGGCCGGCCTGAATCCCTGCCGGTGACGTTGACCACGCCTGCAATGCAGGCACTGATCCGTATGGGGCAGCACAGCAGGCTTTTATCCGGCTCTCCTGCCCGCCGGGCATGCGCAACAAAGGGGGATTGGCCGATGTCCTCCACGAGGAGGGATTCTCCGGTGGCAACGACATGTCCGGCTATGCCCTCGCCCTTGCGCACGGCTTCCTGGTAAGCGGCCGCCGGCAGCAGTCCATAAGCGGCGCAGACTCTCATGTGCGGATCACCGGGTTCACCTTCGTTCAACAGCAGGATGGAGCAGTTTCTGGCGCCGAGGATGCCAGCCGTTCTTTCCGCGAGCTTCAGCAGATTATCGTCCAGGCTGCCCGCTTCTTCGAGAAAGCAGGACATGTCGCGCAGCCTGAGCAGCTGTTTTTCCATGTCTCCGGTCGTATTCATGTCAACTCCATCGGTAACGCGATCATGTCGTTATAGCAGCGTTGAGCGATATGGCAAAGCATTGCGGCCGAAAAGCGATGTTTACGTGCAACCCCAGCCCGTGGCATCATTGCTGAACGTATTCAGAAGGTACGGTTTCACTGCCCCACCGCGCTGGGTCTGACGGGCAGAGAGCCGGCCATGGTGACGATATCAATACCTTGAGGGGAGAACGGAACATGAACAGGTTTACAGGTGCAGTAATCGGTCTGGCAGCCTGGGCAGCGGCGCCGCTCTCCGGTTTTGCCGATTCCCCGGCCAAGGGTGCGGTGGAAGCGGAAAAATGGCGTCTGGAGCGCGCGAGGGAACAGGCAAAGGAAGAGCGCGAGGCGGCTAAAGAGTACCGCAAGGCGTACGAGGAATCGGAACGCGAGGCACGCAAGAATGCGGAGGAAAGGGAGCGGGAATACTTGAAGGAGGCAGCGGAGAAGGAACGCGAGGCGCGCAAGGACGCTGCGGAAATGCATCGCGAGCACTTGAAGGATGCGGAGGAAATGAATCGCGAGAGCCGCAAGCATTACGAGGAAATGATGCGGGAGCGGACGAAGGCCCGGAAAGAGGGCTGGGAAAAAGGCTACAGATTGTACGAGTGAGCGGCGCAACAGATACAACGATACTCCTCCATGGCTCCCTCGGGAAAGGCGGAACCGCGTTCCGGAAGAAATACGGCGTACTGCTTTCGCGGACCTGCGCTCGCCTCGCGCCTGCCGGCTTACAGCAACCGGTGGCGAAAGAGCCATGCCGCGAGCGGCAGGGTCACCGCTGAAATGATTACGAGCGGGATCAGGTCATGGATGACGGTCAGCATGCCGACACCCTCCAGATAAACGCGCTGTACCAGGTCGATGGCAAAGCGCAACGGATCGATCAGCGTCGCAACCTGGAGGAATTGCGGCATGTTGCGCACGGAAGTTGCGAGCCCCGAAAGCAGGACCAGCGGCATGATCAGCATGAACGTGTAGGGCATGGCGCAGCCCACGCATGCCAGGGAAGCCCACCGCCCGTGTTTCCCGGGCTTCCCGGGTTTTCCCTGTCGCAGTCAGCGTGACTACTCAAGCGGACCAAAGGCCGGCTCATCCGTGGTGGGCCTGGTCACGATCAGGGTGTCGCAAAAGCATTGCTCCAGCACATGGCGCGAACTGCTTCCCAGCAGGAATTCATCCATGCGCGAACGGCCATGCTTTCCCATCACGATCAGGTCCGGCTTCATGCTTTTGGCATAGTCGGGGATGGCGTGGCCCGGATGGCCGAAAATGATCTCTCTGGAAATATGCCGATCCTCCGCCGGCAGCCCTGCGATGAACCGGTTCAGATCGTTCCGCGCTTCTTCCGCAGCCTTGACGTGGTAGTCATGGATGACGTCATGCGCCGCGTTCACGTATTTCATCTGCTCTTCCACCACGATGTCGAAGACATGCAAAAAAGTGACGTGCGCAACGGGCGCGATTCGCAGCGCCAGCCGCGCGGCGCGCCGTGAATTCTCCGAGAAATCGACGGGAACCAGCACCTTCCGGTAGGCTTCCGTGGACTGATTCTTGACTACGAGCAGTGGCGTTTTGCTCATCCGCGCCAGCTTGTCCGTGGTATTGCCGAGAAAAAGATCGGTAAAGAAGTTGCCGCCACGGGCCCCGATGACTGTCAGCCCGGAGGACAGTTCGTCGGCATGGGCGACGATTTCTTCCTCTGCCCGGCCGAACCGGACATGGCTGGCGCAGCGAATGCCGTAATTGTCATGCAGCAGCCCGCAGATCAGGCGCAGTTCGCGCAAGGCGTGTTCGACCACTTTCGTTTCGGCTTCCGCCGCTGTCTTCTTCAGCGCAAGGCCAAGCGCTTCCGGCAACCCGGCTTCCTTGACCGTCAGCAGTTCCACCGAATCGCACTCCAGTTCGGCGCACAGCATGGAGGCGCGCTGCGCGGTGCGGCGGGAAAAATCGGAAAGGTCGGTTCCTACCAGAATATTCTTGATGTCGTACTCCCTGTGAGTTTGCCGGATTCGGTGGGAACAGCGGTAGGCGGCAACCCGACGGCGGTTTTGGCAAGGCCTGGACTGGATAGGCGGAACGCCGCCCTCCCCGCGCGTCAATGAAGCAAGCGCCAGCGCAATTGCCAATTGCAGATTGCAAATTACGCATTGCCATGTGAGCCTCGGCTTTCATTATAGCGGATCGGAAAATACAGAAACCGCAACAATGCCTGCCGGTCCCGTATCCCTGCCCCCGCCGGTTTATGCGAGTCGAAACCATGCGAATCGAAACCACGTAGCGGTGTGAAGAATAATGCCGGCATTTTTTGATATGCTTGGAGAGTACCTCAAAAGATTTCCGGCCATGGAAAAGCTTTGCACCGCGACCAATCTCATGGAAGCCCACATCATGCTCGATCTGCTCGCGCATGCCAATATTCCTGCGCGGCTGTTCAACGAGCACGCCCAGGGCGGCCTCGGGGATATCCCATTCACCCATGCTTACCCCGAGGTATGGGTCCTCAGGGAGAACGATCTGGCGCGTGGCCGGGAGATTGTCAGGGCTTTCGAAAAAGCGCCGGTGGACAGGCGGATCGTGTTTTGCCGCGCATGCAGCGAGGAAAATCCGTACAACTTCCAGCTCTGCTGGCATTGTGGCGCCGGGCTGGAATAATAATGCCGCTTCCCGTTCTTTCAGGCCTAATCTGACCGCTATCCGCCACTAGAAAACATAGCGCACGTTCACGCCCCCCATCACGCTGCGGCGGGGCGCGGGCTCATAAAAACGGCCATTGCCTTCATTGACAATGACCGAGCCCACGTATTTCGTGCCGGTAACATTGTCCATGCGTACGAAGCCGCTCAGATTCCAGCGATTCCACCGGTGCAGATACCCGAACCGGATATTTGCCAGGGCGTATTGCCGGGCGGCTTCCGTGTTGGTGTCATCGGCGAAAATCCTGTCGCGGTAGATGCCTTCCACTGCCGCGGAAAAACCGGGCGATCCGCGCCGCCACGCAAGCTCGGCGAAAGCGGTGTTGCGCGGCACGCCAGGCACGAAATTTCCCTCGGCGACCGTGACGGGAATCATCGCCGGGCCGCGGTGGGAGGTGTAGGCATCTTCGAACCGGGCATCGAGCCAGGTATAGGACAGATAGGCGGAGAGATTGCGCCCGAAGCGGGAATCGGCCGAAACCTCTACCCCGCGCCGCCGCGTATCGGCCGCATTCTGGAAAGTGGTCCGTCCGCCGGAATTGGTGGATGGCAGGATTTCGTTGGTGACCAGACTTTCGAAAACAGCGAGGTTGAGGCGCGTATTGTCGGTTGCCAGCCACTTGAGCCCGGCTTCAAGAGTGCGGCTCCGGCTCGGACGCAGGGCGAAGTTGAAACCGCTGGCGCCATCCGCGCGGTACGCTATCTCGGTGAAAGTGGGAGTCTCGAAGCCCGTTCCCCCGCTGACATACAGGTTGAGCGAGTCGGTCGCCCGGTAAAGGAGGCCGGCGACGGGGTTGATGTTGCGAAAAGTCACGCTGCCGCTATCGTTGCCGTTGCCTGAACGGATAAAAAAATCCCGGGATTTGAATCTGACTTCGGTATGGCGCACTCCGGCCGAAAGCGACCAGTCCGGAACGAAACGCCATTCGGCCTGCGCGTACTGGCTGAAACTGGAGACGGTATTGTCTTCGTTGCGGCGCAGGTTGCCGCGCACGCCGAGAGCCGCCCCCGAGAAATTCTCGAATCCCTTGCGCCGCTCGCTCGAAATTTCGTAATCGATGCTGCCGGTGAGGGTCACCGGACGCGGGCCGCTGCCGCGATGCGCCAGGCGCAGGCCCACTCCGCCAAACTGCCGGTCCAGATCGACCACGCCGCCCGAACTGGTGAGGGGAATCTGCGCCCCCACCGGCACCGCGAGAAACTGTTCGATCTGCCGGTCTCCCCCGTAGCCGATCAGCTTGACGCTGTTCGCCGCGGAAAACCGGTGTTCGTAGACGAAACCGCCCTGGGTATTGTCGATGCGCTTGCGGGTATTGAACAGCCTTGCGTTCGGACTTGCCTGGCGCCGATTGGCGGCAACCTCCTCGCGCGTCAGCCCCTGCGGATCCTGAGTGCTGCCCTGGTGCAGCTCATTGGCAACCAGCGTGAGCGTCCCATCATGCTCGAACTGGTAAACAAGCTTGGCGCTTGCCTGGTAGCGGGTGGCCGCGCTGTGGTCGCGGTAGCCGCTGGTCTGGAAGCGGGATACATCCACCATGTAGCTGAAGGGGCCGGCGGCGTCAACCGTGCTTCCCAGCGTTCCTCCCAGCTTGATCTCTCCCCGCGTCGTGCCGTAGCTGCCCCCGAGCATGGTGCCGGAAAGCGTGGTCTCCGCCGGCCCGTCCTCGGTGTATGCATTGATGACGCCTCCCGCCGCATTGCCGTACAGCGCTGCGAAAGGCCCGCGCAGCACCTCGATGCGCCGGGTCGAGCCCAGATTGATGTTGGCGGCCTGCCCCTGGCCATCCGGCATAGTCGCGGGAATATCATCGACAAACATGCGTATGCCGCGTATGCCGAAGGTCGAGCGCGCCCCGAAACCGCGGCTGGACACCTGCAAATCCTGGGCGTAGTTCTGCCGGTTCTGGATCACCAGGCCGGGAACGCGCGAAAGCGCTTCGGAAAGATTCACGCGCGGCTGGCTGTCCTGGATGACGAGGCCCTCCACCGTATCGATGGACATGGGCAGCGAAAAGCTTCGCTGTTCGACGCGGGTGCCGGTAATGACCACAGGGTCAAGGCTGGGCGGAGCAGCATCAGTTGCCGTCTTTTCTGCTCCTTCCTCCGCTTTATCCACCGGTTTTGCCTCCGTCTCTTCTTTTTCCCCCGTTTTTGCCTCGACGGGTTTCGCGACAGATTTCGCGGCAGAGTGGGGGATCGGGCTGGACACAGGCTGTTCCCCTGGCTGCGCGAGAGACCAACCGGGCAGTAGCGCGAGGACCGGCTGGGCGATGATCCCGGCGGCAAGAATGGGATTCAGCTTCCCTGCTTTGCGTGCTTCGCGCCGGAAAATCACGACGACCGGCTGAGCTGGAAGAAAAGAACCGGGAGCGGCACAAACTCCCTCCGCTCCTTTTTCCCTGACGGGAGAGAAGAAAGAGAGAGCGGGCACCCGACCGGAAAAGCCCGGATATGTCCGCCCCCCTCCCCGGCCGTCATTCTCAGTATCCCGCGCCGCCGGGCATCGATGAAGGCGGCATCATCGGGGAGTTGAAGGAAGGTGAAGGCGAGGAAGGCTGTTTTTCCAGTTTCTGCTTTCCGGCAGCTGCGGCCGCGTTGACCTCTTCCACTGCCTTGTTTATCCGCGTCTGTTCACCGGTCGCCGCCTGGTTGATGGCTGTGCTGTCGGCATTGGCTTCCTTGACCATGCAGTCATGATAGGCCTTTATCTCGTTCTGCCAGGTGTTGATTTTTCCGATGCTCTCGTTGAAAGCGGCGGCGCTGCTGGAGTCGACCACCGGCGTCTGCGGCATTGCGCCGCATCCGCTGGCGGACCATTTTCCATCCTGCAGAACCCCGGCATGCGCGGGGATAGCGGCGGCCAGTACAACCGCTGCGAACAATAGAAGCATTTTATCCATCGGCTCTTACCTCCATAGGATTGGTGGGGATGCAGGCAAATCGGTACATGAGCGGAAAAAAACTCTCGGTTTTCGTTTTCCTCGCCCATGGCTGTAAAAAGCAGCAGGCCAGGCTCCGCCGACACGCGCAGATGTCGCGGCTGACCTCAGTCCGAGTGCGCGAGAGGAAGAAAAACCTGTCCGGCCTGCCCCAAGCGTGCGGGATGGAGCGGACATCGGACTCGTCCGTATCCGCATCCGCCCATCCGTGGCTATCCACGGCTATTCATGTCTTATTCATAGCCTCAGCGAGAATATACCCCTTTATAACGCCTTTGGGCGAACATAGGCTAATATGGGCGATTTTAACTGCCCGTCCTGCACAGCTTGCCCAACCACCCTGCCTTCCCGCCACCCGTTCATCGGAGCCGCGAAATGCGAGACGCAGAGCAGCCCGTGCGATACGCATTTTTGTGGCCCACAGGGTTGATCTGGCGCGATGTTCTGGCGAAATCCGTTCTCCTTTTTTTTGGCCTCGCCCTGTGGCACAAGGGGCTGAGTTTCCACGCCTATTACCTTCTGCCGCTTGCCTGGATTCTGGACGGAGGGCTGTCCCGGTTTCACCGGACGATCCGGGAACCGCTGGTCGCCGGCATACTGATCCTGTGCTTCATCCTTGCGATCGGCATTCTCTGGAGCGAGGATTCGAAGCTGGGATTCAAGATCTGGCGCAGGTATTCCGTATTTCTGATCTTCATTCCTTATTTCGCCCTGCTCAGCCGGGAGCGGCTCCCCTGGGCTGCGGGCGGCGCGCTGGGGGGCTATTTCGGTGCTCTGTTCATCGGGCTTTATCAATGGCTGGTCGTGGGGGTTCAGGGCATCCCGCCGCTTGCAATGCCCTACCTGCATTTCTCATCCATGCTCGGGATCGGAGTCATCCTGGCTATCCATTTCGCCAGCCGTGCCGAGACCCCCAAGAGCATGCTCTTCTGGGGCCTGGCGATCTTCCTGCTTTTCGTGCAGTTCAATCAGCACGCGCGCGGCATGCTCGTCGCCACGCTTGTCTCCTGCATGCTCCTGATATTCCTTCTCCACGGGAAAGAGCTGAAGAGGCTGGCCATGGTCGCCGCGTCGCTGTCCGTGGTGATCGGCCTCTTTGCCTGGAACAGCAGCGGCCTGCACGAGAGGCTGGCGCAGGCCCGGCAGGACGTGCAGCTCGCGCAGGATGGCAACTACGGCTCCAGCCTGGGATATCGCCTGGCGCTCTGGGAGGTCGGGATGCACGGAATTGCTGAACGTCCGCTTTTCGGGCATGGCACAGGCATGGCGGCAAGGTATTTCGACGAGACGGTTGCGACCTACAGGAACGGCAGCTACCAAAGCGCGCTGGAATTTCAGCCTACGCTTCATTATCATAACGACTGGATCGAGATCGGAATGCATACAGGCGCGCTGGGACTGGCCGCCTACGCCTTTTTCCTGCTGAGCTGGCTGCGGGCATTCAGACGGCATGGGCTGGGCATTCCGGGAGCCGCGCTGATCTGCTTCATCCTCATCCTGGGCCTGACGGACAACGTGGTTTTCTTCCGTCAGATCATTTATCTCCTTCTCGTCCTCACCGGGATCGGCATTGCCGGCGCGACCGGCCGTGACAGCCTTCGCAGGGAGTAGCGCTCGGCCCGTTTCGATCTCCCGAAAACCCCCAACTGGAAATCCTTCTTCATTCGGATGAAAAACAGGCCCTGACCGATGCGCGTCTGCTTCGTATCCCATAGCGCCAGGCGGTACGGCGCGGAACTGGCCCTGCTGGAACTGCTGCAAGGCCTGAAGGGGCTGGGAGTCGAATGCCTGGTGCTGGTACCCAGGCGAGGCCCCCTTCTCTCCGAACTCGACCGCCTCGGCGTCGAGTGGCGCATCCTGAAATATCGCTGGTGGTGGAAATCCCGGCGGCTATCGTTGCCTCATCGCATATTGCGCACGCTCTTGGGCCTGGTTCCCGCCATTCGCATGGCGACCCTGCTGAGGCGGTGGCGCTGCGACGTGGTCTATACCAATACGATCGCCATCCCTGCCGGCGGGCTGGCGGCGTGGCTTGCGCGAAAGCCGCATGTATGGCATCTGCATGAGTCGGCCTTCCGGGATGCCGCATTGAAGTTCGATCTGGGAACCCGCCTCGCGCTCCGGCTGATCGATCGGCTGTCGACGCGGGTCATCGTCGTTTCGGATGCGCTCCGGAAGGAATACATGCAGAGCATCGATCCCGACAAGCTGCGCCGGATCTATCAATCCGTATCCCTACCGGATGAAATCGGGGAACAAACCGGTTCCGCAGCCACCCGAACCCATTTCCAGTGCGCGATCGTCGGTTCGCTGGAACCGCGCAAAGGACAGGCCGAGGCCATCGAGGCTCTCTCAAGGCTGCTTCGACAAGGGGTGGATGTTCGTCTGCTGGTAGTGGGCGGAGATGAGAAGTGCTTCATGGACGAACTGCAGAAGCAGGTCGTCCGTCATGGCATGGAAACGCGCGTGGAGTTCACGGGGTACGTAAACGATCCCGCAAGGTTCATCGTGGCCGCGGACGTCATATTGATGTGCTCGCGCTGGGAGGCTTTCGGGCGGGTAACGGTCGCATCCATGCTGGCAGGCAAGCCTGTCGTCGCCATGGCGGATAGCGGCGCGACGGCCGAGCTGATCCAGGATGGCGTCACGGGACTGCTTTACGCAGGTGGGAGGCCCGACGAACTTGCGGACAAAATACAGTATCTGTATGAAAACCCGGATGAGCGGGCAAGGCTGGGAACAGCGGCGCGCGCCTGGGCGGAGGGCCGCTTTACCCGGGACAGATACGCAGGGGAGGTGTTCGCTCTCCTGACCGAGGCAACCACCGACAGAGTATGACAGAGCCATGCCCCGTACCAGTACATTCATCTTCACGCTAGCCGCTCCGCGGCCATCCCTGCCGCAATGAGCACACAATTGCGATCCTCCGTTGCGCTCGCAAGCTACAACGGCGAACGCTACATCGGCGAACAACTCGACAGCATCGCGCGTCAGACGAGGCTACCGCACGAACTCATCATTTTTGACGATGCCTCGACGGACGCGACACCGCGGATCGTGCACGATTTTGCCCGGCGCGTGGATTTTCCGGTGCGCTTTTCCCGGAATACGGATCGACTCGGTTCCACGCGCAACTTCGAGAACGCGATACGCGCTTGCAATGGCGACATCATCTTCCTATGCGATCAGGATGATGTGTGGTACCCGGAAAAGATGGCCCGGATCGAAGAACGCTTCGTCCGTAAACCCGGGACAGGCGCGGTGTTTACCGATGCGGATGTGGTGGATGAAAATCTGTTTCCGTCCGGAGAGCGGCTGTGGAAAGCATTCAAATTCAGCCCGAAGGAGCAATCCCGGGTGGCGGCCTGCGACGCGCTGAGCGTGCTTGTCAAGCATCCGGTCGTAACCGGAGCGACCATGGCATTCCGTTCCACTTACCGTGACCTCGTGCTGCCACTGGCGGACACCTGGCATGACGCCTGGATTTCTCTCCTGATAAGCGCAACATCCAGCCTGGAAGCTTTGTCCGAGCCGCTCATTGCGTATCGCCAGCATGGCGCCAACCAATTAGGTGTTCCACGGCGGGGCAGGAATCGGGGAAAAACATGTGCTGAAATTTACGCGCCCCGCGTATTACTATATGAAGCAGCCCGTCAACGACTTTTGACTTGTGAGGAGCGTTTTACAGTTAGTATATCAAGGATTCGCCAACTTGAAGAAAAACTGATTTTTCTAAACACATGCGCTTCCTTGCCTGAGGCTCGTTGGCGCCGTCTACCGTACGTTCTCACCGAGCTTGTGACGCTTCGTTATCATCGTCATGCTCGCGGATTCAATACCTTCTATCGAGATCTATTATGTTAATTAGATG
>CAYXQR010000119.1:0-7755 GCA_964466955.1 uncultured Nitrosospira sp. | reverse complement strand
CTGCATTTACCGACAACGCGGCGCTGACCTACCTCGGCTCCCTCGTCGAGGGCCTGTCCGACGATTTCAAGTATGCTCTGGTGGCCGGCGCAGTTACAGGCGGGGGACTGACCATTATCGCCAACGCGCCCAATCCGGCGGGAATCGCCATTTTACGCGGGCATTTCGAGGAGAGTACCGTCCATCCGTTGGGGTTGCTGGTGGGCGCAATACCGCCGACCATCGTCGCAATGCTGGCATTCCGCTGCCTGTGAGCATCGGCCAGGCCTGACGTGTCATTCAACTGGCTCTTGCGGCATGGTGCTCCATACTACTCCCCGGTACGGCGTCAAGCCTCAGACGTTCCATGCCCCTCTCCGTTTCCCGGCATTGAAGAGGTATTCACGCACACGATGCCCCGCGGCTCGTGCAGGCACGCTTACATCCTCACGACGCTCCAGTCATGGAAGGATCGGAAAACGCCACGATGCCGCGCCTGCTCCCCGGGAAATCGCTCAGGGACTTGCCTCGACCTGCTCCACCACAAGTATGTCGCAACTGGATTCCTGAATCACCTGCCTGGTGACGCTTCCCAGCAGCATATCTTCCCATGCCGATTGACCATGCCTTCCGATAACGATCAGATCCACTCCCAGCGAAACTGCTTTTTCCGTGATCAGGGTTGCGGGAGGACCGAATTCGATAACGGGAGTCAGAGAGCAGTTCGAGCCTTGCAATCCGGAAACCAGTTTTCGTAGCTCCTCATCCTTTTGCGCTCTCAACTGGGCACGATACGCGAGGATCGTATCTTCACTGACCTCATCAAAGCGCAGCCTTGCTTCCAGGGGTGCTTCAAACGCGTGCAATACGGTTATTTTTGCTTGGGGAGCAATATGCATCGCAATCTTCACCCCCAGACTGGAAGCTTCAGAAAAATCGACTGTCACCAGGACGTGCTGATAGAATGACCTGGGCTCCTGCTTCACGATCAGGAGAGGACGATCCAACATGCGAAGCACCTTGTCCACGGTCGACCCGACAAACATTTTCCGTATAAAGCTTCCTCCATGGGCGCCCAGCACAACCAATCCAGCACCAGCAGACCGGGCATGCCGAACGATCTCTGTATGCACGCGTCCCGTTTCCAGCGTCATTGCGTTAACCGATATACTGTAACGCTCCTGCAGGCTGCGTGCAGTTTCCGTCATCTGCTTGCGAACTGAATCCGCCATCCGCAACCCGATGTCCTCGGGAGAGCGAATCAGGCTGCGCAGAGATTCGAGTGCCGCGCGGTCTTCCACATACAGTACATCCAGGGATTCACAGCCCAGTTCGCGTGCCAGCAACGCCGAGCGGGTCTCCGCCCAGCGGGCAAGCAAGGACATATCGGTAGCAACCATTATTTTTTTTATTGGATACATGCTAAGCCTCCGTCAATATCAATCGAGTACTTTAATAGGGCGCCCTTTCCCGCGCAATAGCCCGTGACATAGAACGAATGCACAAGCTCCCCGTTATGCCCTGCTGATAAAATCAGTCTCAATAGCCCTTGATAATTCAAAAGCGACATCTCATCCTCAACTCTCGGTTTCCTTTATGAAACATATCTACGCCGTTGTGGGCCTTGGCGCTTTTGGCTCAACCATTGCCCTTGAACTATCGCGCCTGGGCCATGACGTCATCGGAATCGATCTTAACGCCAACCTCGTCAGCGACATCGCCGATAAAATCACCCAGGCGGTGATAGCCGACGCGCGCGACGAGAAAGTATTGCGCGATCTTGGAGTACATGAGTGCGACGGTGTGGTGATTGCCATCGGAGAAGATATCGAAGCCAATATTCTTGTCACCCTGATTGTCAAGAGCATGCCGAAACCGAAAGTATGGGCCAAAGCGCTCAATCCGAATCACCATAAAATCCTGGAAAAACTGGGTAGCGATCATATCGTCCATCCCGAGCACGAAATGGGCCTGCGTCTTGCTCGCAGCATGGTTTATCCGGAAGTAATGGACTACATCAGCCTCGGCCATGACCAGTTCATTGTCGCTTTACGGGCTTCCGAGCGGCTTGCAGGACAGGATACAAGTGCGTTACACCTGACCGAGAACCAACTTCAACCTTTGCTGACCAAACGCCTGGATCAGGAGGTCACGGTGTTGCCGCCACCGCAGTATGAGTTCAGACTCCATGACAAGATCGTCCTGTTCGGCACTCTTGGCAATTTGCGTAAAATTACAAAGTATCTGTAATGCCGGAGACCACGCGTTTACAGAGGTTCTCGTCGATAAAGAAGTGGTTTCTAAGTCTCACCCCCCCGCAGGCCCTGATCCTCTCCTATATTGGGTTGTCCATCCTCGGAACCTTGTTGCTGAAACTGCCCGAAGCAAGCCACCAGCCAATATCCTGGCTTCAGGCACTGTTCACGGCTGTATCCGCTTCGACTGTGACGGGACTGGTGATAGTTGACACGGGGACACACTTTACGCTGCTCGGACACTGGATTCTGCTGGTGTTGATGCAATGTGGCGGGCTGGGGCTGATGACCTTCGGCATTATTGCCATTCACCTGACACAGGGGCGGCTGAGCCTCAAGCACCGCTCCGCCTTGCGTGAAACCTTCAACCATAGGGGAGAAGGCGATGTGCGCCACATCATGCTGTGGGCCATCGGCTTCACAGTCATAGTGGAGTTGCTGGGGACTCTCCTGCTGGCGCTGTGCTGGATACCCCGGATGGGCTGGAGCAATGGCCTGTTTTACAGTTTCTTTCATGCCATAGCCGCATTCAATAATGCAGGATTCGCCCTCGAGCCCGATAGTCTCATGACTTTTGTAGGTCATCCCCTCGTCAATATCGTCATTTCCCTGCTGTTTATTTCTGGAGGCATCGGATTCGTCGTTATTGCCGACATCATAGAGAAAAAACATTTCAGGCAATTTTCGCTGCATACCAAGCTGATGCTCATCGGCACCCTGACGATAAACATTATCGCTATGGCGGTTATCCTGATACTTGAATATGGTAACCCCCATACCCTGGCCGCATTGCCCGACTGGAGCACAAAACTATGGGCGTCGTGGTTTCAGGCGGTTACGCCACGAAGTGCGGGTTTCAACACGCTGGATACAGGAGCGCTATTTCCTTCCACCGCATTTTTCCTTATCGGCCTGATGCTTATCGGTGGCGGCACCGGCTCTACAGCCGGCGGAATTAAGCTCAGCACTTTTATAGTAGCATTGCTCGCAACATGGGCATTTTTACGGGGACAGGAACGGCCGCTTGTATTTGGCCGCAGCATTCAGCTCGATATCATCCGCAAATCGCTGGCAATCATCGTTATCTCGCTCTTTTGCGTCAGCATGGGTGTATTTCTGCTCGCCATCACTGAAAAGGAAAATTTCCTTGATCTCGTATTCGAGGCAGTATCGGCAGCTGCCACAGTGGGTTTATCGAGAGGAATAACCGCTGATTTATCAGCCGCCGGGCAATGTATCCTCGCTGTGCTGATGCTGATCGGTCGTGTCGGACCGCTAACCATTGCTTTTACCCTCACCAATGTGCGCAGCGGAAATATTCAGTATCCGAGCGCTCAGGTGAATATCGGATAACGCGCAAGGCAGATCGGAATCCCGGCGTTTCCCAGGCCTTCCCGCTGCGCGAAGAACCGGGTGAAGGCATCCGCGCCATTCCTTTGGCCGCTATCTGATTTTCTACACACAGGATTCGAATAAGGTACGAATAGAACGCATCCTGTCCGGCTCCAGGCTTTTATCGGGCCATTATTTTGGAACCTGAAGGGCTTTGAACGTAACGGTTACTGCCGAGTAATAGGCCGTCAGGAATGGATACGGATTTTAAAAACTTCCTTATTTCTTTTCCATGACGGGTAAACTCCAATGAAATGGGTGCGATAAAAGCCCTTACCCTTATCTGATGCGGCCCATGACATTGGAAACATCGTATCCCCGTATTTCCGTATTTCCGTATTTCCGTAAGCAAGATTAAAACGTTTTAATTGTTTTCATAATATTTTACTTACGCATTAAAGACCTCAAGTCCTGCTGCGGCGCTCCCGGAATTCCAGTAGCCGGCATTGGAATTCCTGGAAGTCGAAAAACCCGTGTTTCCACCCGTTGAGCACCTTCATTCTGCCATCGCATACATGGCCATCGAGCGTTTTGCTGCGGGGAAGAATAGGCTCCCCGGATGAAAGGGGTTTGTGTCAGCGAACAGTTGAGGGTTGTATGAGTACGGATGCGAGCTAAATCCGGTATGCGAAGATGCGTGTTCCCAGATTAAAACAATATGAAATGGCGAGAATGTCAATATACGAGTAATGAAGATCGCTCAAATCAACTTTAATGGGCGAGCAAGAGCGATTCTTGAGTTGCCCTTGATTTATTTTATTTCCTTTAGTGCCTTGTCCACGGCGACCCTGATGGTGGGACTAAAGTTTTCCGCAAGGTTTTCCACAATATCGGCGTGGATAATTGCTTTGTTGTTTGTTGCGGGTATTCCACTATGGCATCGTCTAAAGGATATATTCAAAAGTGGCAATAAAGGCAGTGACGACGGATTTTTCGTAATTCTTGTCCTGGTGGTCTCATTGGCGGGGGCGCTTCTGACTTCATCCATAAACCGGCCGGATATTGACGACTCTATCTATGTGCCCAAAGCGGTTTTCTATATGGAAAACCCTGGTTCCGAGTTAAACAGGTCAGTGAACTGGATAGCTGGGCTGCCGAAAAACACTTCATCAGGGATTTTTCAGTATTACGAAATAACGCAAGCGGCTTTAGCCCACAGACTGGATATTCACTTTCTTGATCTCTATCACATTGTACTCCCGGCAATTGTCGGGTTTTTGATGTGCATATCCATGTTTCTGGTTGTTTCCCTGTTTGACCAGAGGCGATGGCCTCCACTGCTTGGCGTGGTTTTTCTGCTTCTGGTTATCCTATCTCTCGGCGAAACGCATCGGACATTCGGAAATATAAGTATCGCCAGAGGTTTTCACGGAAAATACATGTTCATGGCGGTGGGTGTTCCTGCCTGGGTGTATTTTTCCCTGCAATTCCTGGCTTCAAGGCAGATAAAAGCATGGGTTATATTGACGGCACTCGGGATTGCCATGGCAGGGGCCACTACCACTGCCTTGGTATTTTTGCCGTTTCTTTCTGCTCTGATTGCGGCGTCATACATTTTCAACGAACGCCTGAGGGTTTTTCAAAAAGATACATTTTTCTTGATGGCCGGGTATTTTTCCTGTCTGCTGCCAATAGTGCTGCTTGCATTGAATTTCCGCTCTTACGCCAAAAACAACCTCAGTGCTGGATCTTTCATAAATTCTGGTTTTCCGGCCTCTTTCGAGGATCAGCTTCGCTTGTTGGTCAATCCTGATTATCCGGTGACGCCGGTACTGTTTATTTCCTCGCTTGCGATTCTGCTTTTTCTTTCACCTTACCGACGTTTCTTTTTGTGCTGGGTTGCTCTGGGATTCATTCTTTTCCTGAACCCTGTTGTTTCGGGATTCATAATAAATAACGTCACCTCAGAAAATATCTATTGGAGACTGTTCTACCTTCTGCCATTTCCGATAATCATAGCCATAGCCTATCTGTCTCTTCTCAAGAACAGCAGTATCTTGAAGGCGGTCTCATTCTTCACAGCGCTGGTTGCGTTCTATTCCGCGTTCTGGGGGCCTACATCTGTGATTCGCGCCGAGAATAAGGCCGTCCTCGCTTCTCCCGGCTACAAGATCCATGAGCCCGAGCTTTCGGTGGTGAAAGAAATTGCTGCCGCTTTCCCAAAAGGCAGCATGCTTGCTCCGCTTGAGATTTCAAGCAATATCGTTCTTCTATCGTCGAAATACCCGCAATTCCATATGAGAGAAGATCATCTTGGATTCTTCCTGATAAGCAATGGACGCCAGACCGATTTCACCAATAGATCAAAAATATTTCGTTATTTATATCAGCACGGCTCGAACGAAGACATAAAAGAGGGAAAAGAGGCTTTTGCAAACCTGATCTCCTCCATGGAAAATCCAGAGCTGGTAGTTACCTATGATAATTTCCCAAACAAAGAGGAAATCGAAAATACATTGCTCCATCATGGATATGCAAGAGCAATGAAGATCGATCACGGTTACGTCGTTTTTCAGCGGATGGATAGCTGAAGGAAATAGATTGCCGCATAAGAATTCTTCCCTGCGAGCCTTTCATCCGGAACACCGCCAAGGCATCTTGCCGGCGCCTCGGAGGAGCGGTCTTCGTTATAGCCCCGAAGCCACAGGCCACTGGTACGTGATTTCCTGTACTTCCTCAGGCGAAGGATTCGGGGCAGTTGACCGGGGATGGGCGGGTGATGACGGCTCACCCGCCCCAAGCTGTCAGGATCGGTGTCTCGGTGTCAGGACGCTGACGACTTCGAAAACACCATGATCCCGTTCTTGCAGTCCACCGTGATGGTATCCTTGGCGGCGAAGCGCCCTTCCAGTATCTCCTTCGCGAGCGGATTCTCGATCTGTGCCTGGATCGCGCGCTTCAGCGGCCGTGCGCCGAACACCGGATCGAACCCCGCCTGGGCGATTTCCGCCAGCGCGGCATCGGTCACTTCCAGCCCCATGTCGAGCTTCGCCAGGCGCGCTTCCATGTTGCGCAGCTGGATGCGCGCGATGGACTGGATGTTTTTCTCGTCCAGCGCATGGAACACCACCACTTCGTCGATACGGTTGATGAATTCCGGCCGGAAATAGGATTTCACCTCGCCCATCACCGCCAGCTTGATGACCTGGTAGTCGTCGCCCGCCATCTGCTGGATCATCTGCGAGCCGAGGTTGGAGGTCATCACCACCACGGTGTTCTTGAAATCCACGGTGCGCCCCTGCCCGTCCGTCATGCGTCCGTCGTCGAGCACCTGCAGCAGCACGTTGAACACGTCCGGGTGCGCTTTTTCCACTTCGTCCAGCAGAATGACCGAATAAGGCTTGCGCCGCACGGCTTCGGTCAGGTAGCCCCCTTCCTCGTAGCCGACGTATCCGGGCGGTGCGCCGATCAGCCGCGCCACCGAGTGCTTCTCCATGAATTCGGACATGTCGATGCGGATCAGGTGCTCCTCCGAATCGAACAGGAAGCTTGCCAGCGCCTTGCACAGCTCCGTCTTGCCCACGCCGGTAGGGCCAAGGAACAGGAACGAGCCATAAGGCCGGTTGGGGTCCGCCAGTCCCGCGCGCGAGCGGCGTATGGCGTCCGACACCAGCCGCACGGCTTCATCCTGCCCGACCACGCGCTCATGCAGCTTCTGTTCCATGTTGAGGAGCTTTTCGCGTTCGCCCTGCATCATCTTGGAGACGGGGATGCCCGTCGCGCGCGAAACCACCTCGGCGATTTCCTCCGCGCCTACCTGGGTGCGCAGCAGCTTGGGCCTGCGCTCCCTCTGCGGGACCTGCTGCCCTTCCGCCTCATCTTTCTGCCGGGCCTGGTCCTGGGCGTGCAGCTGCGCTTCCAGCTGCGGCAGGCGGCCGTATTGCAGTTCGGAGACCTTCTGCCAGTCGCCCTTGCGCCGCGCGGCTTCCATCTCCAGCTTGATCTTCTCCATCTCTTCCTTGATATGCTGCGAGCCCTGCACCTGCGATTTTTCCGCTTTCCAGATTTCCTCCAGATCGGCGTACTCCCGCTCCAGCCGGGCGATTTCTTCTTCCAGCAGACCCAGGCGCTTCTGCGAAGCCTCGTCCTTTTCCTTCTTCACCGCCTCGCGCTCGATCTTGAGCTGGAT
>CAYXQR010000118.1:0-10549 GCA_964466955.1 uncultured Nitrosospira sp. | reverse complement strand
GATAGCGCCGAGCAGGGCAGAATTCTCCCCGAGCGTGTTTTTCCGGACACCCAGGCTCAGTACATCGGACAAAATATTTTTGACTTCTTCAAGATGCTGCATTTTTACTCCATGGTTGATTTACGTTTCCGGATTATGCTCTGAAAGACGAGGTGCCGCCTCAAGCCCTTCGGTATTGAAGCGAAACTCAGGATATGAATCCGGGTGAGTAGACAGATGAAAAAAGGGTGGAATGGAGGCGAAAGTGATCTGCCAGGGGCCCGCGCAAAAAAAGATTGCGCTCCCGAGCGACACGGTTCCGAAATGTGCATGCGCGCCGAGTGATCCGGAATTCAGTGCCGAAATCCGGCTGCACGACCATAAGACGCCATTTTCCTTCAGAATGCGATTCGCTTCTTCCCAGAGCCTTGGAAACGCCGCGCTCAGCCGGAATTCCGGCGCCACGTAGATATCGAAGTCCCAAGCGGTGCGATCGGGCGGCAGCGGTATATAGCAGGCCCGGACCTCATCTTCCCGATAATGATAATTCCCAGGCTGAAACCACAGAAAGCCGACAAAGCGCTGCTCTTTTGACGCGACAAGACATCTTGCCCCCTGGCTGAATCTGGACTGAATCACGGCTGCCGATCTTGGAAACTGCTGAACGAATCCTTCCTGCTCATGGATCAGCCGGGTTTCTATTTTCTTTCCTCTTCCAGGAGGCAGTAAAGCCAGGTTCGTGATGGGCTGGGCAACAAAATAGTAGCGATACAGACGAGACCGGCCCTTCGAGAGGGCGGCCAGAAATTTGTCGAGCAGAAAAAGACTGGTGTTGAACCAGCCGCACTCTCGTGACATTTGAAAAAGCGCGTCTCTCCTTTCTGCTATCGATGACATCGCAGGAACAAAATTTCTCGATTCTGAAATCCAATACGGCCGTGATCACGAAAAATTGAGCGTGTAATCGAGCTGTCAGGAGATTTGGATCCTTCAAGATCAGGAAAGGCGCCGGATCCGGAATAACCTTTTTTTCGTGGGGTGGAAAAGTCGATGGACTGTTCTCAGCCTGAAGGCTAAATCTTTCTTTCGTACCTGAGTCTGTTACTTCCGTCAAGTTCCTTGGGTAAGGTAGGCCAATAGTACTATAAGTTGAGCAACACTATATTACAAAGGTAAAAATTGTTTTACTCTTCAGCATATTTTCCTATAATTCTGTGGCGGCCACGAGTATTTCCTTCATAACAAAAACAGGAGCAACGACATGGACAGACTTCATGCATGGAACAGAAAACGAGACGCAGGTATGCTGGCGGGAAAGGACGCGCACGGAATAAATCCCAAACTGTCTGTTCTCCTGGTTGCAGCTTCACTCCCGCTGTTCGTGGCAAACGCGTATGCGGAAACCTCTCTGGAACGGCTGTCGGCATTGCTGGCGGCTACACCGGAGGGCGGCTGGGTCAAGGCCAGCACCAACATTTATTCAGATGCCTGGCCAACCGGCCCGGATGCCGTACCCGGTTCTTATGGCGTGCCTCACGCTGTGGTTCGCGCATGGAGTTCGTTCGCGTGGGATTCGACTCGCGGAAACATGCTGCTCTGGGGTGGCGGTCATGCCAATTATGCGGGGAATGAAGTTTATGTGTGGGATGGTTCTACCGGCAAATGGGGTCTTGGCTCCCTACCCAGCCGGATGGATCCCGCTACCGGCTTTGTCATCGATTCGACTGCACCCCAGTCTTCCCATACCTACGACAATAATCTGTATCTTCCTGTCAACGACATGTTCCTTACGTTCGGCGGAGCGGCCTGGGTGACGGGTGGGGGGTTTCAGAAGACCGACGGAACAACGGTGAGCCGCGCCGGGCCGTTCATGTGGGACCCGAACAAGGCGGACCCGACAAAGATTGGAGGGGTTACCGGCTCCGGCTGGAATACGACGGAAGCCGTGCCGGGCGGTAATATGTGGATGGACCGGCAAGGACAATGGACAGGCATTCAACCCCAGGCAATGACTACAAGTGCTTACCGTACGGAGAATGGCCAGGACGTGGTTTACCTTACCGCAGAGGTGGGGGCCGCTTCGGGATTTCCTTCCCTCTACCGTTACACGGTCGGAGACGTGAGAAACGGCGGGCAGGATCAATGGGAGAGGATCGGTGTTTCAGGGAATACCGTTGGATTCCAAAGTGTCGGGACGATCGATAACGTCCACAATCTCTATATCAAAACAGCGACCGTTGCAGGTTCCTATACATCGGATCTCGCCGTCTGGGATCTGGACAAAGCCAATGCGGACAACCCCAACAGCAATGTCGGTATCGGGATCAATTTGGTCAAAGGGGACGGCAGCGACTTTGTAATGACCGGAAATTACGGCATTGATTATGATCCGGTCAACAATAGAATCCTTCTGTGGGATGGCGGAAACGGAGGCGGCACAGTCTGGTCAGCCGATGTGATCACCGATGCGGACGGCAACATCGGCTCCAACACCACGTGGACCATAACTGAACTGGGAAGCGCAACCGCTGATCACCCCAATGGCAGTTTTGCCACTGGCGTGCTCGGAAAGTGGCATTATGACGCGGCATTAGGCGCTTTTGTCGCGCTTGACGAGGCGGTCCACGTTGGTGGAGGAGCCTGGGATGCCGCCGTCTGGCTATATAAGCCCGTTTCTGCGGCAGTTGTGCCGGAGCCCGAAACATACGCGCTCTTTCTGGCAGGACTCGGTCTTGTCGGGTGGGCTGCTCGCAGGCGTAGCTCCGCGCGCGGGCCTGTCCTTATCTGAGCGCAAGCAGAAACTCGCCTGAGGGGCTGCCCGGTGCCACTTCCTATCCAGCACCGGCAGCCCCCTCCTATAAAGCGTCTACACTTTCCATCGCAACGATTATCTTCTCCGCGTTTTTTTGCCTGCGGAATCCCCCGCACGGAACAAAAGCATCGCAAAAACCCTGATTGTCCTTTTGTGGGTAGTCCATAGAGATGAATGCAATCCTTGATGAGATAAAGGTCCGGCAGACGAACGCGGAAGTTTCCGTGGGACGCATAGGCATCAAGGAATATCTGCTCATTCTTTTTCAACTGGGTCTCGTCACGCTTTTGCTGAGGCAGTTCCAGATCGAGAGCGCGGCTTTCATTCGGCTTGCCTTGCTGGCGTTCATCGGCTATGCCGTACACGCCCTCCTGCCACTGCGTCATCGCCTGCCATTTTTCCTGGCACTTTCCCTGGCAGGAATCATCACCACCATGGGCATCGCAAATGGCGCCTCTCTTATCGCGATAGGACTGGTACTTATCGGTGCCTGCCATTTGCCGGTTTCTTTCAGGCTGCGCGGAATCGCGATTCTCGCTGTCGTGGCACTGCTTGTGACGTGGCGGGCGAAGTGGTTCGATGGCCCTGTATCGGATGCGGTCTGGCCGATCCTGGGTTCGATGTTCATGTTCCGGTTGATCATCTATATCTATGAATTGCGGCACGATACCGCTCCGGTATCGCCAGTGCAGACATTCTCCTATTTCTTCATGCTGCCGAATGTATGTTTTCCGCTTTTCCCCGTCATCGATTACAAGACCTTCCGCCGCAATTATTACGACGACAATGCCTATCGCATCTATCAGACGGGCATCGACTGGATCGTGCGTGGCGTCATTCACCTCATCCTGTATCGTTTTGTTTATTACCACCTTACCTTGGCTCCATCGGAGGTTGCCGCGCCCTCCCAACTGATCCAGTACCTGGTGGCGAATTTTCTTTTGTACCTGAGGGTTTCCGGCCTCTTTCACCTTATCATCGGGATGTTGTATCTGTTCGGTTTCCGTCTGCCCGAAACACATAACCGGTATCTATTGGCCGCCAGTTTTACCGACTTCTGGCGGCGAATCAATATCTACTGGAAAGATTTCATGCAGAAAATTTTCTATTATCCCGCGGTATTCAGGCTGCGTAATCTGGGAACCACCTGGGCAATGGTCGTTGCGACCCTGTACGTCTTCATGCTGACCTGGTTCTTGCACGCTTACCAATGGTTCTGGTTGCGAGGGACCACCCTGCTGGTTCTGCAGGACATCCTGTTCTGGACGATTCTGGGCGTACTGGTGGTGATCAATGCGCTTTATGAGCTTAAACGTGGCCGCAGCCGCAGCCTTGGGAAGACCAGGCAGACATGGCGCAGCCTCGCTACGCTGACGCTCAAGTCTTTTGCAACATTCTGGTTCATTTGCATACTATGGTCATTCTGGACCATCGAATCGCTGTCTGACTGGTTTTCACTGTGGTCCGCGCTCGAAGGCAGAATGACCGCGGATGCGCTGATCCTGCCTGGAATCGTGCTGATCGTCATTTTCCTGGGCAATATCGAAGGAAGCACGATCCGCAACACGCGCTCCTCTGAAGAGACGGGCAGGGATTGGATTCGAGCAAGGTCGGCCATGGTGGCTGCCACCGTTGTGCTGATAGGCATCAGCATGGAACCGGTGCACACGCGGCTCGGCACGGAAGTGGCGACGATGGTTCATTCGTTGCGCTCAGCCCGGCTTAGCCGACTCGATACTGCCACCCTGGAGCGGGGTTATTATGAAAATCTGCTTTCCGTCGATCGCTTCAATTCGCAGTTGTGGGAGGTTTACACGAATAAACCGGCGAACTGGCTGGACAGCAACGCCGGACTGAAGCGCTTCACGAGTGATTTTGCCCAGTCTGAAATGGTTCCGTCGGTGATGCTGGATACGAACTATGGAACGATCAGTATCAATCGCTGGGGGATGCGCGACCAGGACTATGCGCGAAAACCGGCGCCGGATACCTATCGCATCGCCATGCTCGGGGCATCCACGGTCATGGGCTGGGGGGTCGGCGATGGGCAGACATTCGAAGCTCTGGTCGAAAAACGCCTCAACCGGGAGCATGCCTCCCAAGCCAGCTACGAGATCCTCAATTTTGGCGTTCAAGGCTATCAGCCGCCACAACAGCTTGTTGCGATCGAAAAGGCACTCGAGTTCGAGCCGGATGCGGTTTTTTATGTGGCAACAGGTCGTGAAATATCACGTGCGACCGCGTATCTTGCTGAAGTGGTGCAAAAGAATATTGACATCCCTTTTGACGCGCTGCGCGAGATCGCTCGTAAGGCAGGAGTGACGCGCGAAATGGACGAAACGTCCATTCTGAAGCGGCTCAATCCGCATCGGGACGAGCTCCTTTCATGGACATATCGCCATATCGCACAGCGTTCCCGGGAGTCTGGAGCGCTGCCGGTGCTGATTTTCCTGCCACAGGTCAGAGAAGGAACGTGGCAGGAGGAAACGCCCCAGACGCTGCGTCTGGCGGAAGATGCCGGCTTCACTGTCATCAATCTGGCGGATGTATACAGCGGTCAAAACATTGCCACGATCCGCCTCGCGGAATGGGATGAACACCCGAATGTTCAGGGTCATGCCCTGATCGCATCGCGCCTGTACGATGAACTGCGCAACAAGCGCGATATTCTGTTCAACAACTCCGTCCAAGGATCGAAATGATGATCTGGCGCGGGGTCCAGCGCGAATTTATCAATTGCCATACTTCGGAGGCACAGATGGTGCAGGCGACACAGTCGGCTATAAAGGAATACATTCTCAAGGAGTTTCTTCCGGGCGAAGATCCGGATGAACTGACGGAGGCGACACCGCTCATCACAGGAGGCATACTCGATTCCATTGCCACCATCAAGCTGGTCCTCTTTCTTGAAGAACAGTTCGGCATCAAGGTTGAAGCACATGAAACCGATCCGGAGTACCTGGATACCATTGCTTCCATTGCGCAACTGGTTCGTTCCAAGCAATCTTGAGGATCCGTGGTCATGTCGCATCGTGTCTTGCATCACTTTCTCATGGAAGCCGCTCAGCGCTACCCGGAGAATATGGCGGTAATTGAACCGGACGCCGGAAGCGTGACTTACCGGGAACTTGCAGAGCTGTCTGACCGGGTGCGGGACTGCCTCCATAGCCATGGGATACGGAGCGGCGACCGGGTGGGCATATACATGCGCAAATCGATCGATGCGACCGCGATCCTGTACGGCATCCTGAAAGCGGGTGGGGTCTATGTTCCCGTGGATCCGGGAGCCCCGCCGGCGCGGAACGCTTTTGTCATGCATAATTGCGCGGTCACCCTGGTTTTTACCGAACAGCGTTTTGAATCGAAGCTGCAGGCTGAGCTGCGATCATTGAAGGCCCACCCCGCGCTTTTCGTTATTCCGCAGGCCGGCGGCGGGAAGGGACTGGACCGGGCTTTGACCGGAGCCGGCTCACCATATCCAGCCGCAGAGACGGTGATACCTGAGCCGGATGATCTGGCCTATATCCTCTATACGTCCGGCTCGACGGGGAAACCCAAGGGCGTCATGCTGACCCACGAGAATGCGGTGAGTTTCATCGACTGGTGCTCGAACACGTTTGAACCGACGAATTCCGACCGTTTTTCTTCGCATGCTCCCTTCCATTTCGACCTTTCCATTCTCGACATCTACCTGTCATTGAAGCATGGCGCCACGCTGGTGCTGGTGCCGGAAGACATCGGGAAAGACCCTGTTCGGCTGGCGCCGCTCATTGCCGAACAGAAAATCACATGCTGGTATTCGGCACCCTCTATCCTCAGCCTGCTGGCACAGCATGGAAATCTTGCCCATCATGACTATTCCTCGCTCCGGCTCGTACTGTTCGCGGGCGAAGTTTTTCCTGTGAAGCATCTGCGGACCCTGACCTCGCTTTGGCCGGCGCCCAGGTATTTCAACCTGTATGGTCCGACCGAGACCAATGTATGCACCTTTTATGAAGTTTCTCTTCCCATTCCGGAAACGCGTATGATTCCGTTTCCCATCGGCGAAGTTTGCGCCCATATGAGAGGAAAGGTTGTCGAGGATTGCGGGCAAGAGGTGCCGCGTGGTAGTGCAGGAGAACTTTGCATCAGCGGCAGTGGCGTCATGAAGGGTTACTGGGCGCTGGACGAGCAGACGTCTTCCGCTTTTCTTGCTGCCGGCGAGGTACGCTGGTACCGTACTGGCGATATCGTGGTTGAGGACGGGGATGGCAATTACACCTATCAGGGAAGGCGCGACCGCATGGTCAAGCGCCGCGGTTACCGTATCGAACTCGGTGAAATCGAGGCCGGGCTGTATCGCCACCCTTCGGTCAAGGAGGCAGCGGTGGTTGCGCTGAGCGATGAAGAAGCGGGGATCAGGATCAAAGCTTTCCTGAGTTTGCAGGATGCCCAGGAGGGGAAACGCCCGTCCATCATCGGACTCAAGCGCTTCTGTTCCGAAAACCTGCCGCTCTACATGATTCCGGATGAGTTTATCTGGTGCGAGGGGTTGCCGAAGACATCCACCGACAAGATCGATTACCAGCGGCTCAAGGAGTTGCACTAATGGACTTTTCCATCACTGAAGAACAGAAAAGCTTGCGCGACAGGATTGTCCGGCTTGCGCAGCAGGAGTTGAACGAAGACGTCATAGCGCGAGACACCGAGCAGACGTTTTCATACTCCCTCTGGCGGAAAGGTGCCGCGGCGGGCATTCAGGGTCTTCCCGCAGAGGACATTTACGGGGGGGGCAATGTCGATGCTCTTTCATGCGCAATCGGACTGGAAGCGCTCGGCTACGGCTGCCACGACGGTGGATTGGTTTTTTCCATCGGCGCACACATGCTCGCCTGTGTCGTTCCCTTGACGAAGCATGGTACCGACGAGCAGAAACGGCGATACCTGCCGGGGCTCTGTGATGGCAGCCTGATCGGGATGCATGCCGTGACCGAGCCCAATGCCGGCTCCGATCCGTTTTCGATGAGCACTCGCGCTGAGCGCGAGGGCGACGGGTGGCGCATCAACGGAACCAAGGCTTTTGTTTCAAACGGCCCCGTCGGTGACGTGGGGATCATATTTGCCGTAACGGACCCGCAAAAAGGTTTTCATGGCGGCACGACCGCCTTCTTGGTGGAGAAGGGCGCCGTCGGTTTCTCTGCCGGGAGGAAATTCGAGAAACTGGGCTTGCGCACCGCACAGGTGAGCAGCCTCTCGCTGGAAAATGTCTATGTTCCGCAGAGCGCCGTACTTGGCACCGTCGGTGCCAGTGCGAGCGTATTTGCCACAGCGATGGATTGGGAGCGCATACTGCTGGTTGCCGCCCACGTGGGGGCGATGCAGCGGCTGCTGGAAACGTCGATCGCGCATGCGCGCAAACGTTCCCAGTTCGGCCAGCCAATTGGTAAATTCCAGGCGGTGGCGCACAAGATCGCCGACATGAAAGTACAGATCGAAGCGGCCCGTCTTCTCACCTATCAGGCTGCGTGGCGTCTCGATCATGCCAGGAGCGCATCCCTTGATGCGGCCATTACCAAGCTCTTCGTAAGCGAATCTTTGGTCCGGGCGGCGCTAGATACCGTCCAGATCCACGGCGGGTACGGCTACATGGTCGAGTACGAGGTCGAGCGCGCCCTGCGTGACGCAATCGGCAGCACCATTTATTCAGGGACCTCTGAAATGCAGCGGAACATTATTGCACGCTGGCTAGGCCTTTAAGAAATGATCCGGTAATCTCGTATTCTTCAGGAAAAATCACTCACGATTTGTTCAATGTCTCGCGGGGAGACGGACATTTCGGGCCACATTGAGAATAACGGGTCAAATGATGGCATGTCAAGAAACAGCGCGATGCGCGCAGGCGCGTTCTTCAACTTCAGTCCGGATCTCGCGGCACGTGTCCGGTCAGCAGCGGCGGCAAGCATGCCTATCGCCGGTCTGAATGAGCTTTTCTGGCATCTGCCCCGTTACAAAAATCATGATATTACAACCTGAGCAAAACCCTTTGCGCGAGCGAAATCCCCTGCGAGTCGCCATCCTTCAGTCCAGTTACATACCCTGGAAAGGATACTTCGATATCATTCACGACGTCGATCTGTTCATTTTTTTTGACGATGTCCAGTATACGCCGAGAGACTGGCGCAACCGGAACAAGGTCAAGACTGCCCGGGGTCTGGAATGGCTGACTGTCCCGACCGACGGAACGCAACAGCATCTGATCTGCGATGTGCGGATGACGGATCCAAAGTGGCAGACCCGGCATTGGCAGACTCTGCGCCACCTTTATGGCAAAGCGCCTTATTTCGAGCGCTATCGGCCTTTTCTGGAAGAGGTCTATCTGAGCCGGCAGTGGACCCACCTTTCGGATATGAATCAGTATCTCATCCAGAACATCTCCACCCATTTTCTGGGCATCGCGACCACATTCGTCGACGCACGCCAATATCAATCCGATGCGGCCAAGCAGGAGCGTATAATCGATCTGCTGACAAAAACCAGTGCTACGCTTTATGTTTCCGGCCCTTCTGCCAGAAATTATATCGACGAGGACAGGTTTGCCCGGACGGGGATTGAGCTGGTATGGAAAGATTACAGCGGTTACCCCGAGTATAGCCAGTTTCATCCTCCCTATGAACATGGCGTAACCATCCTCGATCTCCTGTTTCATACCGGGCTGGAAGCGCCGTACTATATATGGGGATGGCGAGGCGACGAAAAAATCGACCATTGATGGATTGATGAGTTATTTTTATTTTTTTCTGACCATTGCCTTTACCGTATATAGCCAGATCGTGCTGAAGTGGCAGGTCATCGGCGCCGGAGAATTTCCCGCCACTGCATGGGATAAGATCCTTTTCCTGACAAGACTGGCACTCAATCCGTGGGTGATCAGCGATTTTTCGCGGCATTTCTTGCTTCGCTGGCAGGGATGGCAGCGATGACAAAGCTGGATCTGAGCCACGCCTACCCATTCATAAGTCTCAATTTTGTGTTCGTCATCATCTTGAGCGGCCTTTTATTTCATGAGGTTGTCATGCCGCCAAAACTCATCGGCCTGGGCCTGATCATTCTTGGAATCATGGTGGGGAGCCGGGGATGAAAATCTGTATTTCATGCGGTGAAACGTTTGCAGATAAAGGCTGGCGTTGCCCCCTCTGTTTTTCGAGCCCGCAAGAGGTGGACGGATACCTCAGCTTTGCACCTGAACTGGCCCGGTCGGATGAAGGGTTTCAGCCTCATAGCTTTGCAAGACTCGCGCAAGTCGAAGCGGGCAATTTCTGGTTTCGCTCGCGTAATCGCCTGATCATCTGGGCATTGGAACGTTTTTTCCCCGACGCAAGGAATTTCCTGGAAATCGGCTGTGGAACCGGCTTCGTCCTCTCCGGGGTTGCGGCAGCTATTCCTCAACTTGAGGTAAGTGGAAGCGAGGTGCAATCGGCCGGGCTGAATTATGCGGCGGATCGCGTAAAGCGCGCCGAGCTGTTTCAGATGGATGCGCGCAGCATTCCGTTCAAGGGCGAGTTCGACGTTATCGGCGCGTTCGATGTGCTGGAACACATCGAGGAGGATGAGGAGGTTCTGGTGCAGATGTTCCGGGCGGTGGTGCCCGGCGGAGGCATTATTCTTACGGTTCCTCAGCATCGCTTCCTGTGGAGCCAGCAGGATGAATATGCCTGTCACGTTCGGCGGTATGAGGCGCCGGAACTGCGCCATAAAGTGGAGCAGGCGGGGTTCGAGGTG
>CAYXQR010000117.1:0-38252 GCA_964466955.1 uncultured Nitrosospira sp. | reverse complement strand
ATCGGCGTGGCGCGCGTGGAACTGCGGGTCAACAGCACGACCGTCGCAGTGGACACTGCGGCGCCATTCGCCTTTACCTGGGATTCGGCAGGCGTGCCCAACGGCATGGTGAGCCTCGTTGCCCATGCGTTCGACGCAGCGGGCAATAGCCGGGCGTCGAGCGCGGTATCGGTGAATGTGGCAAACGGGGTTCCCACGGTTCCGAAGGACACCACCGCGCCGCAGGTGAGAATCATCAACCCGGTGGCAGGCACGGTATCCGGCAAGAACGTTGCCATCAGCGTGAATGCCAGCGATGACAGCGGGGCTGCCGGCATCACCCAGATGCTCTATATCGACGGCGTCCTCAAGGCCACCGGAAAGGGAAGCACCCTGGGATATAACTGGAATCTCCGGCCGCTCACGGCGGGGGTGCATGCCATCCAGGTATCCGCCAAGGATGCGGCTGGGAACACCTCATCCTCTTCCGTGAATGTAACGGTCGTCAAATAACCCTGCAATTGACCGGAATGGCTCGTCCGGTTCGCTTCCCTCCTGCTTTCAGCGTCGTGCTGCCTCATACAGCGGCAGCACGACGGGAAGCAGAGATTCGATCTGCTGCACGCGGGTGGAGTCCGCCGGGTGCGTGCTCAGAAATTCAGGCGGTTGGCCTCCGCTCTTGGCATTCATCATTTTTTGCCAGAGGGTGATGCCCGCGCGCGGATTGTAGCCTGCGCGTGAACTCAGTTCGAGGCCGATGCGGTCTGCTTCGGCCTCGTCCGAGCGGCTGAAATGGGTTGCGATAAAGGCCTGATAACCGATGCCGGCCAGATCCGCTGTCGTCTGGCTCAGGCCGAATACCGCGGTTCCCACACCCAGCGCGGTCTGCGCCGCAATTGCCTGGGACACCTGTTCCCTTGAATGTTCGCGCAACGCGTGCGCAATTTCGTGCCCCATCACAACCGCGATTTCCTCGTCGGTAAGGTTAAGCTGGTTGATCAGGCCGGAATAGAACATGATCTTGCCGCCGGGCATGCAGAAGGCGTTGAGTTCATTGCTGTCAATGACATTGACTTCCCAGTTCCAGCCGGGGGCATCCTTGCGGAAGACGGCGGTTTGTGGCTCGATACGCCGGGCGATTGCCTGAACGCGCTGCAACATCTTCGGATCCTTGTTCAAGGCGCCTTTCTGGGTCGCTTCCGACTTGAGCTGGCTGTAGCCCTGCGCTGCTGTCTGCTCCAGTTGCTCGGAAGATATCAGTAACAGTTGCGAACGGTCGGCGCCCACTGCGCCACCCGAGGTGGTGGTGGCGCATCCTGAGAGCGTAGCCAGCCACAGGCTGGCTGATATTGTTGCAATGGTTCGAAAAGTGGACATGGTTTCTCCCATTTGAGTTGTCTGTCGCCGTTGGGGCAGAGAAGGGCTGCGCATGAGGCGGTTGATGTGTATGTTCCCTTATTCTTCCCGCTTTTTCCGGGTTTGAAGCCCTTCTCTGTCGTTTCCATTGCGGCGGCGGATGATCGCCAGCGCCGCAGTCGCCAGCCCGAGCAATGCGAGCGTTCCAGGTTCAGTTATAATAGCTGCAGACCGGAAATGAAGCGCTTCCACCGCATCCAGCGTATAGGCTTCGGGAAACTCGTGCGCGCTGCTGCCGGCCGCCGAAATCCGGATATAACTTATTGCGTCGAGTCCCGTACCGGATATGTCCACGTCCGCAATACAGGGCGATTCCAGGGAACAGTTGAAGATGCCGAGGTCCCCTGCAAAGAAAAAAGCATGGGTGAAACCGGATCCATCCGCGCTGATATCCAGGCTGAAACCGTCCTGAAAGAAGTGCGTATCGTAAAAGCGGAGATCGGCACCGGGTCCGTCGATCACCTCCCCCGTGCTGAAATGCATCGTGATCGTGCCCGGGATGCCCGTAGCCCCTCCCAGGCCCAGCACTGCGCCATCCAGCGCGGTTACGGCGGCAGGGTCATATTCCCCTTCGCCCCAGGCTCCCGTATAACTGCCATCGCTGTTATCTTCCACGCCAAAGCCGCGACCTCCGGTGAAGCTGACCACGGAATCGGCCAACGGCAACCCGTACGCCGGGAACGCAAGGAATGGCAGCGCGGTCAGCGCAAGCAGGAGAAAGCCGGTACGGGGAAGCTTTTTTCGCATTTCTTTAACGAAGTGATTACTGAATCACTTCCGCTTTGTGCAGGATCACATTTTCCACGGGCACATCCTGATGGCCGCTGCGCGAGCCTGTTTTGACTTTCTTGATTCTGTCCACTACATCCTTGCCTTCCACGACCCGGCCAAATACGCAGTAGCCGAATCCTTGCGCGGTAGGTGATTTGTAATCGAGAAAATCGTTATTCTTCACATTGATGAAAAACTGTGCGGTAGCGGAATGCACATCCGAGGTACGCGCCATCGCAATCGTGTATTCCTCGTTTTTCAGCCCATTGGCTGCCTCGTTCTGGACCGGGGCGCGCGTCTGCTTCTGAATCATCCCTGGTTCGAATCCGCCTCCCTGGATCATGAAGTTGTCGATCACCCGATGGAATATTGTGTTGTCGTAATGACCGCTGTTTACGTAATCCAGGAAATTCTGTGTTGTCAGCGGAGCTTTCTCGCTGTCCAGTTCCAGGGTGATATCCCCGTGATTGGTGTGAAGTCTGATCATGTCGTCCTCTGTTTGATGGATGTGCTGGAAGTGGCGCCCGGGGCGTCCGGAACTATTCTGATTTCCTCGATGATCACGGGTTCCCTTGGCGCATCACCAGGTCCGGTAGGCGTGGCGGCAATGCTTCTGACCACATCCAGACCGCGGATGACCTTGCCGAAGACCGTATAGCCATAGCCCTGAGGTGTCGGCGAAGTGTGGTTCAGAAAGGTATTGTCGGCAACATTGATAAAGAACTGCGCCGTTGCCGAATGCGGATCCTGGGTACGCGCCATGGCGACTGTTCCAGTCGCATTCCCAAGACCGTTTGTCGCCTCGTTTTCGATGGGCGGTCTGGTGGATTTCTGTCTGAGCGACTTGTCGAACCCGCCGCCCTGGATCATGAAGCCCGGAATGACGCGATGAAACAAGGTGCCATTATAGTGAGCGTCTTTTACGTACCGCAAAAAATTATCCACCGTTCGGGGCGCCTTGTCGCGATAGAGCTCCAGCGTGATGTTGCCGAAGGTGGTCCTTATTTCCACCTGGGGGTCGGCAGCATGGACCGGACCACCCAGCATGGAGATCAGCAGAAAAGCGCAAAAGGACCTGATGATCCGCATGGGCTCAAAGGGTGCAAAAGATGCCGTGGAGGAATTAAAGAAGTTCAAGATATTCGAATGGTTAAATGGATAAAAGGGCTCAGGAAATCCAAGGGGAATCAAGGTATTCAGAGTATTTCCACCCGCCATGCGGGAAATGCGAGCAAAGCAGCTCAAATGAAACGTGTCTCAGCCTGCAGCTTCAGCTGCGCTTTCATGAATGATTTTCCATCGTCCGCTCTGGCTTTCTTTCATCCAGTACTGGCGTTTCCTTATTTTATTGGAAAGTTCGCTGCTGGAATATTCCTGATCGAAATTGACGACGGCCAGATCGTCCCTGCCGGGATACAGGAACATGCTCACGTTGCTGATGTTCACCTTGACACGGTTTCTGGATACGTCCACCTGGCCTTTATGTTGTGCCCATTCCGCCAGGTCCGGGTTGTCGCTGGAAAACCCGTCTCCGTAATTGGCGATATAAGCGTCGAGGTTTCCACTTTCCCAAGTCCGGCGCCAATGTTCCAGGCGCCAGGTCAGATGCTCTCGCAGCTTGGCTGCGTCACCTGGCTCGATCCACTCCACCTGCTCGCTGATGATCACCGGCGTGATGCCAACCTGAAGCCGGGCAGCCAGCCTGCCCAGATCTTCATTGGCGAGCACGAGACAGCCATCGCTCGCCCGGGGCGGGCGGCTGTAAGTATTCGAAGGAGTGCCATGCAGCCAGATGCCAAAGCCGCTGCGGCCCTCACGCGTGTCCCATTCATTGGGGTAATTGATAGGAAAAGCTTTGCCCCCGTAAAAATCGGAAAGCTTCTTTGGTGACAGGTTGGCCGTAACGAAATAAACGCCGATGGGTGTTTTCTTGTCTCCCTCCTTCAGCTTTTTCGAACCGTTCCTGCCGCTGCTGATATAATAGTCGGTGAGATAGCGCGCCTGCCCATCCACATTTTCGTACAGATAGAGCCTGGACTTGCCGGTATCGGCAACGACCGCATATTTCTGCTCCGGCTGCATTTGCAGCAGGTATCTGGGCGTCATATCCTGCGGTACGGGCGCCTGGTGACGCTGAACGCGCGCCCGCGCCTCTTCGCGCAAATCATCGAGCATTTGCTGGGCGGCTTCCGCCGTGGCGCCCATGCTGCTGATCGGGCGGGAGCGGGCAAGGAGCAGATCGCCTTTGATCAGATGCGCAAGACGAAAATTCGGCGCGGTCCTGAGTAATGCTTCGATTCCGCTCAGCGCCGAATCCATGCGATTCTCCACGATTTCCTCGAGACTCCTGATCAGCATCATTTCAGGCTCGGTCATCGTTATTCCCTGTAAACCAGCCTGATGATCCTCCGCAACTGCACTGGAAATCAGGAGCATGATCGTGATGATGCCCATGATCCCGCCCGGAAGATTGTTTATTCTGCCACCCATGCCTCTCCCCCACTGAGTTTTTACCGCCCTGATCGTTCCTGTTTTATTAACCACTTTTTCCCTTTTTTAACCATCTCGAGTTTTTTGGACGAATCGTTCTTGAACGAATCGGAGCGATAGGATTGCCGGAAGCTGATTCTGGCATGCGTCGCATCCATGAACTGGACTTTGGGCGAGCCGATGGTCACCTGAATGGATTTCGGCCTGGCAATGCGCTCGTGCCGGCTTTTTTCCCACGCGGCTCGGGTCCTGAAACCGGAAAACCGGAAATCGTCGGCGTAGAAAGCGAGGTAGGCGCTCACGTTCTTGTCCGACCAGGCCTTGGCCCAGGCTTGAATCGTGTCGATGATTTCACCGGCATCATTCGCCATGGGACCTTTTTCAGCCGCAGGCTCTCCGGGAGATTTTTCCGGAGATTTATTCGCCGCGTTCGCACCCGCAGCGGATTGTGCGATCGAAGGCTTTTCCGTGGAGGGGTTGGCAAGTGCGATCTTGTGTGTGGCGGATTTCTCGACGCCCACGCTTTCCCCGGCAATTTTTTCCAAAATAGCCCCTCCGGCAGGTGCTGTGGATGCGGGCTTGTCCGACGCAGGTTTTTTCTGTATATCAGCGGCTGCTTTCTTCGGCGGCTTTGGAGTGTTTCCGGCATTTCTCAACGATTCTCCGTTAACCGGAACCGGGGTTGTTGCCCCGACGGGCGCCGATGCGCCATTTACTCCCCGGAATTTGTCCGTAAACAAATCCTTGATCATCGACAGCTTGGTCTGGGCTGCCGCGTTATCCTTGTCGAGTTGCAGCGCCTTGCCATAGGCCTGGCTTGCCATCTTCGCATAGACATCTCCCAGATTCTCGTGGGCGGTAGAATAGCTGGGGTGCGTTCGTATGGCCGCCTCGAGCGCATCCCTGGCTTTGTCGTATTCCCCCTGGCTGGCATAGAGGACAGCGAGATTGTTATGGGGCTCAGGCAGATCCGGATAATCTTTCGACAAAGAAGAAAACACATTGATGGCATCCGCTGTCTTCTTTTGCTCAGTCAGTATCAGACCTTTCTGGAAACGCATCTGCGCATCTCCGGGATTGCGGGAGAGATAGGCATCCGCCTGTTCCAGCGCTTCGACAAGATTGCCCTGCCGGTAAAGTCTGGCGACTTCGTCACCTTCATCCGCGCGCGCCGCGAAGCCCGATAGCAGCAACGCTGCTGTCACCATGGCCGCCATCCGGCGAAAATCGAGCATTTTCATTGTGCTATACTTGTCCGGTTTTATCGAGTTATTCCAGAATCCGGCCGATTTTACCAAGAAGCCCGTCCACGTCACAATCCTGCATGATGCTCAAAATCCATAATTCCCTGAGCAGGGAGAAACAAACCTTCGTTCCCCTGACGCCGGGCAAGGTCAGGATCTATGTTTGCGGCATGACCGTCTACGATTACTGTCATCTTGGTCACGCCCGCATGATGGTGGTATTCGATATGGTGCAGCGCTGGTTTCGCGCGAGCGGCTTCGAAGTCACTTACGTACGCAACATCACCGACGTTGATGACAAAATCATCCGGCGCGCGCGGGAAAACGGTGAATCGATCGAAACGCTCACGACTCGTTTCATACGGGCGATGGAAGAAGATATCGCCGCCCTGGGGGTCGAGCCTCCGTCACATGAGCCACGTGCCACTCAGCATGTGGAAAGCATGATCAACATGATCCGCGTCCTTACGGACAAGGATCTGGCCTATGCCGCGTCCAACGGGGACGTGTACTTTTCCGTTCACCGGTTTCCGGGCTACGGGAAGCTTTCCGGAAAGTCCCTGGATGAGTTGCGTGCCGGCGAAAGAGTAAATGTCGATCCCCACAAGAAGGATCCGCTGGATTTCGTATTGTGGAAGGCTGCCAAGCCTGGCGAGCCCTGCTGGGACTCGCCCTGGGGCGCGGGGCGGCCCGGATGGCATATCGAATGCTCGGCGATGAGTGAACAATATCTGGGCAACCATTTTGACATTCATGGCGGGGGCCAGGATCTTCAGTTTCCGCATCATGAAAACGAAATTGCGCAAAGCGAAGGCGCCCATGATCATCCGTTCGTCAATTACTGGATGCACAATGGGTTCGTGCGTATCAACGATGAAAAAATGTCCAAGTCGCTGGGCAATTTTTTCACAGTACGTGACATCCTTGCCCGCTACCAGGCAGAAGTCGTGCGCTTCTTCGTCCTGCGCGCGCACTATCGAAGTCCCCTCAATTATTCCGACCAGCATCTCGATGACGCGAAACGGGCACTGGATCGGCTGTATATCGCGCTCAAGGACGGCAGCTCCGATCCAGCCGGCATGACGATCGACTGGAACGAGCCTCATGCTCAGCGCTTCAGGGAAGCAATGAACGACGACTTCAATACGTCGGATGCGATCGCTGTGCTGTTTGATCTGGCCAATGAGATCAACAGAAGGAGATTACCACGGAACGTGGCTCTGCTGAAAGCGCTGGGCGGCGTATTAGGCCTGCTGCAGCAGAATCCGCAGCAATATCTTCAGAACGTCGGTCTTGTGGACGATGTCGGCTACACGCCGGAAAGAGTCGAGCAGTTGATTCATCAAAGGCTCGTTGCCCGTGCAAATAAGAACTATAGTGAAGCTGATCGCATCCGAAAAGAACTGATGGAGGCGAGCATTATTCTCGAAGATGGTCCGCAGGGCACGACCTGGAGAAGGGGAGCGGCCCTGTCCGGTCCGTAATGCCATAGCCGTTTCCGGGAAAAGCGTTTCAGGCATTTTGAGAAACCGCTGAACATATCCTCGCCGAGCGCGCTGGCGTGGGGTCGGGATACAGGGGAGAATCCGAAATGGAATTGCATGTTAAAAGGGTGCAACTTTCGGAGGAGAGCACAATCGGCGAACTGTCGGTGGAAGGCCGATTTGAATGCTACACGCTGGAAGACAAGGTGCGCCCGGTGAAGATCAAGGGAAGGACGGCGATTCCCGCCGGACGCTACGAAGTCATCATCAATTTTTCCCAGCGCTTCCAGCGCCCGCTCCCGCTTCTTCTGAACGTACCCAATTTTGAAGGGGTTCGGATACACCCGGGAAACACTGCGGCCAACACCGAAGGGTGCATACTCGTCGGCGATACGAAGAGCGAAAATTTCATCGGCCAAAGCCGGGTTGCCTTCAACCGCTTGTTCGACAAGCTTAAAGCCAATTCGGAAAGCGCCAAGATCTTTATTGAAATAGAATAAATCCGGAAGCGCACCAGTGCATGCCGCCCATTATCACCTGCATCACCCGCATCATTCCGGAACGCAGGGATTCCTCAAACGGGTCGTCAAGGGGTTCGACGGGCTCAATGGGATCAAGGGGGCATTCCTTGCGGTTGGTGTCATCATCTCCTCACATTCCATTGCCCAGACACAGGCGCCATTCATGCATGAAAAGACATACCTGTTGCCGTCGGGCAGGGAAGTGGCTGTCACCTTTCGCGAACGCGTTTGCGAAAAGTGGGAATGCAGTGAGACGGACGGGGGCACGTGGGGTGTCGATGAAGGCACGCCGCGGCGGGTCGCCGATGCTTTCCTTGTTTTTATCGATGGAAGGCGGTTTGTCATTCCCGGAAAGTTTTACAAGGATTTGGCCCATACACACTCCTTGAAGGTGCATGAACAGGGAGGGCGCATCTTTATCCGGCTCAAAGGGGGAGATGCAGCGGGCGCCTACACGGCACACTTCGTGCTCGGAGGAACGTGCGGATTCGAACGTTATGTCTGCGGAGAAGTCTGTGAAGAAATATGGGAGCGAACCGTCTGGTACAACTCCTTCGCGTATGACTGGGATCCGGGGTGCGTGAGCGGCATTCAATGAATTGAGACAGGAATGGAATGTCGACCTGCGGCCGTTTTTGATTCAGGCAGACTATGCTATGAACAGCCGGTTTTTCAAAGAAGCGAGAAGCGCGGTGCCGCGCCGGTTTGTAGGGCGCCGGAATCCTTTTGGTTTGTTCCGGCGAAGCGCTGAGAAGGAGAACAGGTGAAAGCGGTATCGGATGCGCTTGCACGGGCCTTTCGCGATCTGTTCCAGTTTCAGGTCCTGTGGATCGTGGTTTGGCCCATCCTTGCGGCCAGCCTGGTGTGGCTGATCCTGGGGGTCGCCTTCTGGAGCACATTCTCCGAATGGATTGCGAGCGCATTGACCGCCATTGGCATCCAGACTTGGCTTGAAGGGGTGGAACCAAGGTGGATCGCCTACGGGATCCAGGCAATTGCGCATCTTATTCTGTTCGTGCCCGCTGTTTTCATCACTGCCCTGGTGATTACCGCCCTGTTTGCCGCGCCCGCGCTGGTCCGGCTGGTTTCCAGCAGGGATTATCCCCACCTGGAGCGGAAAGAGGGGGGCGGTCTCATGGGCAGCGTGATAAACGCCCTGATTGCACTGATCATCTTCATCGCTATCTGGGGGGCCACGCTTCCCTTATGGGTGGCGGGGGTTGGGGCGGTCGTTCCGTTCGTTGCCACCGCCTATCTGAATCAGCGTCTGTTTCGCTACGATGCGTTAGCGGAGCATGCGAGCCATGAAGAAATGCGGACGATATTTTCGAGTGAGCGGCCCTCTCTCTGGGGGCTGGGCCTTGCAACCGGCCTGGCGCAGTTCGTGCCTTTTCTGAACCTGTTCGCGCCGGTATTGGCTGCGCTGGCGTTCATTCATTTCGGGCTGGCGCGGCTGGCGGAACTTCGCCATCGGCCGGAGGAAGTTTTTCATCTACAGAAGTGATCATCCTGCGCGCGGCAACTGCGGGTTCAGCCAGGCTATGCTCCCCACCTGCCAAGCCAATCGCGAGCGGAATTTCCATTCTTGCATCGGCTTCGTCATCGTCTATATTTCAGCATGAGCATCCTCCCAATGTCCGGAAAGTGATTTTCAGTCACCCGACCGCGACAGGACCATGCATCAGGTGGCGGATACTGAATCAAACGCCCATCAAGGAGAAATACCCATGAAAATCCGCAGGTTTTGCCATGTCGGGGCGCTGTTCGCACTGATGGGGAGTATCGGTCCAGCAGTTGCGCAGATCCCTTCGAGCGTATCCGGTTCCGATGCTCTCGCGCCCGCCTCATCCGGAACACACAATCTCCATAAGCAACCGCTTCCAGCACCCGATGACCAGGCACCGCCGAGGCTTCTGAATCTGGGTTCGCACACCTTTCCAGTCAGCACATCCAACAGGCTGGCACAGCAGTACATCAATCAGGGATTGAACCTGTCTTACGCATTCAATCATGCCGAGGCGGGCCGCGCTTTCCGGGAAGCCGCGCGGCTGGAGCCTTCGCTCGCTATCGCCTATTGGGGACAGGCGCTGGTGCTGGGCCCCAACATCAACGCCCCGATGGAGCCGAAGGACGAAACGCCTGCCCTGGAACTGGTGAAAAAGGCGGTGTCGGCCTCCACGGCCGGCGCTACGGCACGCGAACGGGCTCTCATCGGCGCGCTTGAAAAGCGCTACACCGGCAGGGCCGAAGAGCGCAAGGCCAACGACAAGGCCTATGCGGCTGCAATGCGGGAAGTCCACAAACGGTTTCCGAAGGATGCGGATATCGCGATGCTCTACGTCGAATCGATGATGGATCTCAATTCCTGGGGCTACTGGATGCGCGATGGCTACCCGCTGGAAGGTACGGAAGAGATTGTTGCCATTACCGAGGAAGTGCTGCGCCAGAATCCCAAACATCCGGGGGCGACGCACATGTACATCCATCTGGTGGAGTCCACCTCGACGCCGGAGCGAGCGGAAAAAGCGGCGGATACCCTGCTCACCCTTATGCCGGATGCCGGCCACCTGGTGCACATGCCTTCGCACATTTACCTGAGGGTGGGAAGGTATGCGGATGCGATCCGGAGTAATCAGCTTGCCATTGCGGCGGACGAACGATATATGGCGCGCCAGCCGAAAGCAGGCTTCTATTCGTTTGCCTATGTTCCGCATAACATTCATTTTCTCTGGGCAGCCGCGACCGCCGACGGGCAGAGCGCGCTGGCAATCGAGTCGGCACGAAAGGTGGCACATGCGATAGACGAAGCCGTGCTGAAGGAGATGCCCGGTACCGGTATTTTCCGTGCCGTGCCGTACTGGGCGCTGGCAAGATTCGGAAAGTGGGATGAGATTCTCCAGGAACTTCCGCCTCCGGAGAACGCATTCCTGAAAGGGGCCTGGCATTACGTTCGTGGCCTGGCCTTCACCGCGAAACGGCAGTTGGAGAAGGCAGAGGTAGAACTGGCTGCGCTGCGCGAAGTGATGAACGAACCATCCCTGGATGGGCAGCTCTTTTCTCTCAATACGGGACGCGGCGTGCTGCAAATCGGCCCTGAAGTGCTCGCGGGCGAGATCGCGGCCGCGCGCGGTCAGTTTGATACGGCCATCGCGCATCTAGACAGGGCAGTGCGTCTGGAAGACGCACTGGCGTACACCGAGCCTCCGGAATGGCAGGCACCCCCCCGTTTGACGCTGGGTGCGATATTGCTGGAATCGGGGCACCTGGCGGAGGCGGAAACGGTGTACTGGGAAGAGTTGCGGCGCAATCGCAACAACGGCTGGGCGCTTTATGGGCTGGCGCAGGCGCTGCGAGCGCAGAAGAAAGACGACAAAGCCATGCTGATCGACGCCCGCTTCCACAAGGCATGGGCAAGGGCGGACATCCAGCTGAGCGCCTCGCGCTTTGGCTGCATCGCGGCTCCGCCGGTTGCAGACAGGCATTAGCGTGGCGGCCTGTCCGGCAGAGGTGACGGGCGGGTACATGCCTGTTCCATTTCCATCATGTACCGGAGTCCATCCTGAGGAGGCAGCGCGTCGAACGCCAGTCCAGGAGGAGGCGGAAGGGTGCATGAACATGAGGAACGGGAAGTGAAAACGGGACCTCTCGTGTGCACCATCGGACACTCAACCCATCCAATCGCTGAATTTATCAGCCTGTTGAGGGCAAATGAAGTCAGGCACGTTCTCGACGTGCGCACCGTGCCGCGCTCCCGGAAGAATCCGCAATTCAACAAGGAAACGCTGCCGGCCGTCTTGCTTGCAGGCGGCATCCGATACACGCATCTGCCGGGCCTCGGTGGCTTGCGGCATGCACAGAAGGCCTCCATCAACCGTGCCTGGCGCAATCTTTCATTCCGCGGCTATGCCGACTACATGCAGACGGCGGAATTCGCGGAAAACATCCAGCACGTCCTGGCATTGGCGGAGAGCGAACGGTGCGTCCTGATGTGCGCGGAAGCGGTGCCATGGCGCTGCCACCGGTCACTGATCGGCGACGCGCTTCTTGCGCGCGGTGCCCGGGTGGAAGATATCATCAGCGGTCGCGGGCGAACACCGCATAAAATGACACCGTGGGCGCAGGTGAATGGCCTGCGGATTTCCTATCCTTTAGACGAGGCAGCTGCGGACAATGGCCAGAATGATCCCGAATAACCGAGGATGACTGTGCACCGAGGATAGATCATGCCGTTAATACGGTCACGTGGCATACCATTGTCAACCTTTTCCACTCATCGTACAGGAGCAAACAGAATGAAGAACTTTTTCGCGGGATGGATGATTCTTGCTGCCTTGACACTGGCAATGCAGCCAGCAACGGCTTACGAAGGCGGACTTCAATCTCCCCAGGCCAAGGGAAAACATCCTGCTGCCCAACGGGGACACCAGCCTGAAGAACCAAGACCATGGGAGAGCCGGCCGTGGGCAAAACCGCAGGAGACAAGGGGGTGGGAAACGAGGCCATGGGAATCAGCCTCGGAAGAGCTGAGGCCGGATGAAACACGGCCGGGAGAAGAATGGAAGCCTGGCAGCGATCGGCGCAGGGTTGGCAGAAAAGCCCGCAAGGAGCATGAGCGCGACAGGCTCGAAAAGAACAACGATGGTGCATCGGAGCGCAGCGCGGGCTCGAGCCGGCTGAAACAGCATCAGGACAAGTGGCGCAAACGCCAGATGGAGAATGAACTGTATTATCCCGCCGGGATGAGCAGATGAGGCAATCCGGACGGTAATCTCGGGTATACTTGAACCCATCATGACAGGAGACTTGCTGATCATTTCCGCCGCTGCCATCCTGCTGGTCACCATGGCTTTCCTCGTGATCAGGCTGGGCATGCTGTCCACTATGGTCCGGGAACTGCTGGGACTGCAGGCGAGGTCGATGGAGGACAAGCACCGCGACATGCTCAAGGATCTGCACGAGGGGCTGGCCAATCAGGGCACCCGGTTGTCGGACGTGCTCGACAGGAATTCGGAGTTGCTGCGGGGAACGGTGGAGCTGCGGCTGGATCAGATCAGCGGCCGCGTCGCGGAACGCCTGGATGAAGGGTTTAGAAAGACCAACGAGACCTTCACCAGTGTCATGTCACGGCTGGCGGCGATCGACGAGGCGCAGAAGAAGATAGACAGCCTCACCACCAACATGGTGAGCCTGCAGGAGCTTCTCGGGGACAAACGCTCCCGCGGCGCCTTTGGCGAGGTACAGCTGGAAGCGCTGGTGCGCAACATTCTGCCTCCAGCCGCCTACGCAATGCAGCACACTCTCTCCAATGGAAGCCGGGCGGACTGTGTCCTCAAGCTGCCGCCCCCGACGGGCATGGTTGCGGTCGATTCCAAGTTCCCGCTGGAAAATTTTCACCGCATGTTCGACCGGCACGCAGACGATACGAGCCGGACACTGGCTCAGAAGCAGTTCAAGACCGACGTGAAGAAGCACGTGGATGACATTGCCGGGAAGTACATCGTGCCACCGGAAACCTGCGACGGGGCGGTGATGTTTGTGCCGGCCGAGGCCGTTTTTGCCGAAATCCACGCCTATCACTACGATGTAGTCGATTATGCCATGCAGAAACAGGTGTGGATCGTCTCGCCCACGACACTCATGGCGGTGCTCAATACGGCGCGCGCGGTACTGAAGGATATTGAAACCCGAGAGCAGGTGCACATCATCAAGAATGAGCTTTCCAGGCTCGGCAAGGATTTCGCGCGTTTCGACGAGCGCATGAAGAAGCTTGCCGACCATATCCGCCAGGCGAACCAGGACGTGGAAGAGGTGCATGTTTCAAGCCGCAAGATCAGCCAGCGTTTCGCGCGGATCGATGCGGTGGAGCTGGATATGCCTCAAGTCGAAGCGTCTGTGGAGGGAACGGGGGGGCGCCTCGATGGAAGGGAGAATTTCTGAGTAGGCACTCCGTTCAGGCAGATGCTTCCGCATTTTAAAGACTGGTATCGCCGCCGGGTCCTGAAAAATGAACCGATACCGGATGAGGTCTGGCGATGCACGGTGGCACGGCTGAGATTTCTGCGCGGACTGGGACCGGATGAGCTGGAGCGGCTGCGTGAACGCGCCACCCTGTTTCTCCACGCCAAACAAATAAGCGGGGCGCACGGTCTGGTCATTACCGACGAGATGCGCGTGCTGATCGCTGCCCAGGCCTGCATCCTGATCCTGAATCTCGACCCGGATTATTACGATGGCTGGGTCGAAATCATTGTCTATCCAGGCGAATTCGTCCGGGGCTACGAGTATGTCGATGATGATGGCATTGTGCACCATGCCAGTGAGCCGGCATCGGGGGAATCCTGGCTCGGCGGCCCGGTGGTTCTTTCCTGGGAGGATACAGCGGTCACCGAAGCGGGAATGGGGTATAACGTGGTGATACACGAATTTGCCCACAAGCTGGACATGCTGAACGGGGACGCCAACGGATTTCCGCCGCTTCATGCGGATATGAGCCGCCAGGCCTGGAGTGAGGCGTTCAGCAAAGCCTATGCGGATTTCTGCCGAAGCGTGGATGAGAACGATGCGATGGAGATCGATCCGTACGCTGCCGAAAATCCCGCCGAGTTCTTTGCCGTGATGAGCGAAGCTTTTTTTGACAGCCCCCTTTCGGTCGAGACGCATTTCCCCGCGGTGTACGAGCAACTGGCACTGTTTTATCGGCAGGATCCGGCACAAAGGGGGGGTAAACCTTGACTGTATATTTTATCAGCGCAGATATTGGCGGTACCAAGACACTCCTTCGCGCAGCCGAATGGAGAGACGGCCAAACCCTGGTTCGCTGTGAAAAGCGCTATTCCAGTTCATCGTACCCCTGTTTTGCCGATGTGCTCAGGGAATTTCTCAACGATCCATTGCTCGCGCAGATAGGTCATCCGGCGAGCGCCTGTTTCGCGGTGGCAGGACCCATCAAAGAACAGAGAGCAACGCTCACCAATGTTCCGTGGGTCATGGATGCCGGGGCAATCGCCAGCGAATTTTCCATCGCCCGCGTCACGCTCATCAATGACTTTGCCGCAGTGGCATTGAGTATCGATTGCCTGCCGGAAGAGGATCTGGTTACGTTGCAGACCGGCAAACCCTATGCCGGCCAAATGAGAGTGGCCCTTGGCGCCGGCACGGGCATGGGCGTCTCATGGCTGTCCTGGCAGGATGGACGTTATACTGCCCTGGCTACGGAGGCCGGGCACATTGATTTTGCGCCCGCAGATGCCCTGCAGGACAGATTGCTTGCCAGCCTGAGGGGCCGGTTCGGCCACGTCTCCGTTGAACGGGTATTGTCGGGTCCCGGGCTGACGAATATTTTCAATTTCCTTCTGACGGATGGGGTCGGAAGCAGAGAACGGGTTTCGGAACATCTTGAAGGAGATCAGGGCGCACATGTATCCGATCTGGCTCTCAACCAGGGAAATTCCGTAGCGATGAAGGCTATGGATCTGTTTGCCGGGATCTATGGAGCGTATGCGGGAAATCTGGCATTGGCTGGCCTCTGCCGTAATGGCGTTTTTGTTGCCGGCGGCATCGCGCCACGCATCATCGATAAATTGAGAGAGGGGCGTTTCATGAAGGCGTTTCGCGACAAGGGACGTTTTTCGCAACTGATGGAACAAATCCCGGTATACGTCGTCATGAACTCGAAAGCGGGTTTGCTTGGGGCGGAACAGGAGGCGAAGCGGAAGCATCTGGAAGCTTCGGCGTAAGGCTTCTTCCTTCTTGCCATCGATTTCATCGATCGGCTGTCATCAGCCCGGTTTTCCGTCAATCCGCGCGCGCCAGTAAATGGGGGCGTACCGGCCCGCCCAAAGCCCGAAACAGATCAGCCAGACCAGACCTGCCAGCAGATATGCCAATGGGGCAGCTTCGCTCAAGGTGCCGCCAGTAAGGTCCGGGGCAATGCGCAATATGACCGCAGCCTGGAAACCGACAAACAGCAGCCAGCTGGAGTCGTCCAGCGCCAGTGGGCGCCCTGAATGACCCAGCGTCACCCGCGAAGCCATGCCCAATACCATGCTGGTGAAATAACCGATCGCCAGCGCATGCAGCGGCGCGAGCCCAAGAATCAGCAACTCATTTCCACTGGCAAAAAATACCAGGCTTTGCGCGCCATACAGCAGCATGGCGATACCCAGCCAGGCAAACCCGATATGCAATACGGCCAGAAGGTGGATGCAAAAGCTGCGTAGCAGCCCCCATGTAAGCGACAGATAAATCACGATTGCGGCAAGCGGCAGATCGACCATCCATGACCAGGAAAGCCCGGCCTCCGCCAACTGCAGGATGCCATGGCCGACGGAGCAGGCGAGCATCACCCAGAGCAGCCAGTATGGCCTCACCAGCACATAGTTCTCCAGCACCCGGCTGGAGAAAAACGGAATCATGCGATGGCTTACCGTGATGACGATGGGCAGCAGGAAAAACCAGATCCCCGCGCTGCGGGAAAAATCCAGCATAATCGGGTTATCCGTCACCAGCCATAGCAGATAGGCCGCGATTCCCAGCCACCCGCTTATCAGCCCTGCACTGGCGGCAATGGCATGGCGCCTGTCCTGATCCCTGACTCGCAGCAGCACGCGCAGCAGAGAATAGATCGCCACGCTGAACCCCGCCAGCAGTATCGCCGTACCCGCAGCGGCCACGCTTTCTGAGGTTGCCAGTCCGACATAGAAGACCAGGATGCCCATAGTCATCAGCAGGCAGGAAAGGACATAGTTTCGACGCGGAATTTTTTCCCCGTTCATCCAGTTCGGGAATGTGGTGAACAGAAAACCCAGGATGAAGAAGGAGAAAAAACCGTAGATCATCAGGAAAGCGTGCGCCCAGATAGGCGGAATGCTCCAGGCGGGCATGATCTCCCCGACGAAAGCGGGGAGATCATGCCGCGCGGCAAGATCGAATACCCACCACAGCAGCGTCAGCACGCCTTGCAGTGTTCCTGCGAGAAACATGCTTCGATGGGGCGCCGCGCCAAGGTGATGCCATGCGGAAGATTTTTGATTCATGATTCAGTGACTCGATTTAACGGTTGCTGCTTCTATGCATGAAGGGCTGGAAGGGTTCCAGGCGCATATAATGATAGCTGGCTTGCATCTGAAATATAACCATGAGCGGATATCAACGTATGTTATCTCGCACTACAATAGGGCAAGATCAGGTAATGGATACGCAAAAAGTTGCGGAGAAAAGATATGAGCAAGGCTTTCACACGTGAAAACGACTTTGATTGCGAGGCTGGCGAAAACGAGGCCGGGGCCCTGGTATCTCCACTGCTTTCCGGCAGCAAGAACTATATAACCCCGGAAGGATACAGGCGTCTGAAGGATGAATTCCTGTGGCTTATGAACAGGGAGCGTCCGCAAGTGACAGCGGCTGTTGCGTGGGCGGCTTCCAACGGCGATCGCTCGGAAAACGCGGATTACATCTACGGCAAGAAGCGCCTGCGCGAAATCGACCGGCGCATCCGTTTTCTGACGCAGCGGCTGGATCTGGCCGAGATCGTGGATCCTGCTGCGCCGAGGGAAGACGATACGCGAATCTTCTTTGGTGCCACCTTCACCTTCGCGAATAGCGAAGGGGAGGAAAAAACGGTATCTATCGTGGGCGTTGACGAAATTGACACGGTTCGAGGCCATATCAGCTGGATTTCACCGCTTGCACGCGCCGTGACGAAGGCACGGGAAGGCGATGTAGTAACGCTGCATGCCCCCGGGGGCACTGAAGAACTGGAAATTCTCGAAGTCCGGTATCAGTCGATTCCGGTGGCGCCATTCACGGAAGGAGCTACTGCACCGGAATGAGATAGAAACCAGTCACCCTGTCGATGAAATTCATCTCTTCTCGCGAAAACGCTTTCTTCAGGCAGTTGATGAGGCTGGCGGGATCAGCAAACCATCGCAACGCAGAACGTCTGACTCTGCTTGATGGCATTCATCTGATCGATGCCTATTTTTTTGCGATAGGGTTGCCAAAAAAACTGATTGTCAGCAGCTCAGGCCACGCAAATGCTGAAATAGCCCGTTTGCTATCCCGGCCGGAAGCGGAAAACGTGGATACGGTACTCATGAGCGACGCGCTGTTTCGCGCGATTACCCCGGTACAAACGCCAACGGGCATCCTGGCGCTGGTGAGTATCCCCTCGTCCGCAGAGATAGAGGTGTGCACTCATGAGCGATTTTACGTGCTGCTGGAAGCAATACAGGACCCGGGAAATGTCGGTTCGATTCTGCGTTCAGCGGCGGCCGCGGGCGCGACGGATATTTACCTGTCTGCCGGCTGTGCTGACGCATGGTCGCCAAAAACGCTGCGGGCAGCAATGGGTGCCCATTTTCGCGTGCGCATCCATGAGCAGTCCGATCTGGATGACATTGCCCGCTCATTCGAGGGCCGGGTGGTCGCCACGGCCCTGCAAGCGGAAAGGAATCTTTATCAGATTTCGCTGACCGGACCGATTTCATTCCTGTTCGGCAATGAGGGTGCGGGTTTAAGCGATGCATTGCTGGAAGCGGCCACGGAGCGTGTCAGTATTCCCATGCCGGGGGGTATGGAATCGCTGAACGCGGCTGCGGCTGCCGCAGTGTGCGTTTTCGAGAAAGTGAGGCAGGAAATAGCAATGCAGACAAGGCAGATGACCGCAGATTGAAACCGCTCAGGAGCGGCGAGGGAGGGCAACGTTTCCGTCAGAACGACCGACGGCAGGGCAGGCGGGACTTACGCCGCATGATCCAGCCAGTATTCGAGTCCTTGCACGTTCAACCCCACATCCAGTTCAAGCAGCATTCGGATTTGATCCTGCGGCAACCTGCAGCCACGATCGATGATGCGGCGCAGCAGCAGCGCTCCCAGTTCCGCTTCCATGGCGGCGCGTCGTCCCGAACCCTCATTCTGATGCTTTCGCGCAATGGCGACATGCGCATCGATCAGTTCGTGCATGTCTTCCGCGTGGTGCGCCATATGGCTGATACGACCATAATGGGTCAGGAAAGCATGAGCGGGGTGGTAGCCCATGAGCCGATCCACGGAGGCATGCGCCGCTGCCGGATCGAACTGTACTGGAGAAGTGGTCGGAAAGACGAACTCCATGCCATCTACATCGAATTCGCGGTAGGAAATGCCAAACGTATCGCCGGTGAAGAATGATCGGCTTTGCTCGTCCCAGATGCAGTAATGGTGCCGCGCATGGCCCGGGGTGTCGATGAAAAACAGCGGTCTGCCGTTGAAATTCAGGCGGAAGCCGTCGGGCGCTTCGATGATGCGGTCGGCTTCCACCGGCTGGATGACGCCGTATATGCGGGTGAATTCCGCCTCGCCATAGACGGCAGTCGCACTTGCGACAAGGCGGGCAGGATCGGCCATATGGCGCGCCCCCCGCGGATGCACTACCAGTTTCGCGTTGGGAAGGCGCCGCATGAATTCCCCGGCACCGCCCGCATGGTCGAGATGGATGTGCGTAATGAGCACATACATGACATCTTCAGGCGCCAGGTTCTTTTCCTGCAGTACTCCCAGCACTGCGCCAAACGAAGATGAAGTTCCTGTCTCCACCAGTGCAGCTTTCCCGCCGTGTACCATCAGATGGATGGCAGCCAGCCCCGGTCGCAGATAGTCCGCGTCGATCGCACTGATGCCGTCACCGTATTCGGTAACACGGGGTGAGCGAACAGGCGCATGGAATGCGTCCGCTTGCGCCGGCGGGGTGCGTGCGCCTTTTTCCATAGGGTTCGAGCCGGATGGGGGCGCTAGGCCACCGCCTGTTTCAGTTGTTCCAGTATGGCGGGGTTTTCGAGGGTGGATACATCCTGGGAAATTTCTTCCCCTTTGGCAAGCGTCCGCAGCAGGCGTCGCATGATTTTGCCAGAACGGGTTTTGGGCAGATTGTCGCCAAAGCGGATTTCATCCGGCCGGGCGATGGGGCCGATCTCCTGCGAGACCCAGTTGCGCAACTCCTGGACCACATCGTGCGCATGTTCCCCCTGCGGCCGCGCGCCTTTCAGAACCACGAAAGCAACGATCGATTCCGTCTTGATCGGGTCGGGTTTGCCGACCACCGCCGCTTCGGCAACCAGGGGGCTCGCCACCAGGGCAGATTCGATTTCCATGGTTCCCAGCCTGTGGCCGGAAACGGTCAGCACGTCATCCACCCGGCCCATGATCCAGAAATATCCATCCTCGTCACGGTGGGCGGAATCTCCGGCAAGGTAGAATCTGCCGCCGATCTCTTCCGGGAAATACGTTTTTCTGAAGCGTTCCGGGTCTCCCCACAGCGTACGGACAAGCGAAGGAAACGGCCGCTTGATGACCAGAAAACCCCCTTTGCCATCCGTAACATCGTGGCCCGATTCATCCACGATTCCCGCCTCGATCCCTGGAAGGGGCATAGTGCAGGAGCCCGGCTTGAGCGTTACCGCGCCGGGTGTGGGTGCAATCATGTGGCTGCCTGTCTCGGTCTGCCACCAGGTATCGACCACGGGACAACGGGATTGGCCCACTACGGTGTAATACCACATCCAGGCTTCGGGATTGATGGGTTCTCCCACCGACCCCAGCAATCGCAAGGACGAAAGATCATATTTTCCAGGCTCATCCGGACCGAGCTTGATCAGGGACCGGATGGCAGTGGGGGCAGTATAGAACGTGGTGACCTTGTGATCCTGAATCATTTTCCAGAAGCGGCCGGCATCCGGGTGAGTGGGAACCCCCTCGAAAATCACCTGCGTGGCGCCAACAGCCAGCGGCCCGTAAGTCACGTAAGTATGGCCGGTAACCCAGCCTACATCAGCCGTGCACCAGAAAATATCCTGAGGTTTGTAGTCGAAAACCCATAGCATGCTCGTAATCGCGCCCAGCAGGTAGCCTGCGGAGGAATGCTGCACGCCTTTCGGTTTTCCGGTGGAACCCGAGGTGTAGAGCGTGAACAGCGGATGCTCCGCATCCACCCATTCCGGCTCGCACGTATCGCTCTGGTTCTGGATCACGTCATGCCACCAGACATCCCGCCCCGCCTGCAGTCTGATATCGCCACTGCCGCGTTTGTAAATCACCACGGATTGGACGGTTCCGGTATCGGCCCGGGCCAGCGCGTCATCGACCACGTCATTTTTCAGATGGTTGATTCTGCCCCCACGCCATTGTTCGTCAGCGGTGATTACGGCTACTGCGCCGGCATCGCGAATGCGTTCGTGCAGGCTTTTTGCCGAGAATCCGCCAAACACGACGGAATGCGTGGCCCCGATGCGCGCGCACGCCTGCATCGCCACTACGGCTTCAATGCTCATGGGCATGTAGATCACGACACGGTCGCCCTTGCGGATGCCAAGCGACCGCAGTCCATTCGCAAAGCGGCAGACTTGGTGATACAGGTCGCGATACGAGGCACGGGTGACTGCTCCGTCATCCGCCTCAAAAATGAGAGCGACCTTGTCCGGCTGGGTTTTCATATGTCGGTCGAGGCAATTGAAGGAAACGTTCAGTTCCCCATCGTCGAACCATTTGAAGAAGGGATGGTTGCTTTCATCCAGCACCCGGGAAAAGGGTTTGTGCCACAAGAGATGCTCCTCTGCCAGTCTGGCCCAGAATGCGGTGTAGTCTCTTTCGGCTTCGGCGCAGAGGGCATGATAACCTTCCATGCCCGAGATATTTGCCTGCGCGACAAATGCCGCAGAGGGCGGCAGAACGCGTGTTTCCTGCAGAATGGACTGAATTGTGGCCATGAAACGCCTCCCTGTTCGGCTCTTCTGGTGAATTTTCCTGGTAAAGACTCAAAAATTGTATCATTCCCGGGCTTGCGGGTGGAACGCACAGATCAGATGAAGCTGCCAGATTCTCCATCATGAGAGCCGCGCCTGAGGGGGGGGCATCGCATTCGGGTTGCGTTTGTGAAAAATTCGGAACCATTTCATCGATGGAAGGTCATCTGGGATATCGTGGGGCCACCTTTGGCGTAGGGGCGCTTCCTGATGAGTTGTTTCAATCGCAGCAAATTTTTGCTAAAATAACACCAATTATGGGCTCTTTTCAGCCCATTTTTTGTTTGTATGGGCGCCATGGTGTTGTACGAATTGCTCGAAGCAACTCTTGACGGGCTGGGTTATGAACTGGTCGATGTGGAGCGGTCTCCGCGCGGGAAGCTTCTGCGGGTGTTCATCGACAAGCCGGAGGGGGTCAGCGTGGAGGATTGTGTCGCGGTGAGCAACCATCTGAGCAGGCTGTTCGCGGTTGAAAACATTGATTACGACAGGCTCGAAATCTCGTCGCCGGGCCTGGACAGGCCGCTGAAAAAAGCGTCTGATTTTATCCGCTTTGCGGGAGAGTCGGTTAAACTCAAGCTGCGCGTGGCGCTGCAAGGTCAAAGGAATTTTGTCGGGATTTTGCGGGAAGTGAACGATGGCGTACTGAAGCTTGAAGTGGACGGAAAGATGCTGGATCTCGAGCTGTCCAATCTTGAGAAGGCTCGACTGATTCCGAAATTGTAATTATCCGAGAGATTGGCTGGAGGGAAGATGACCCGCGAGGTTTTGCTATTGGTGGATGCGCTGGCGCGAGAAAAGAATGTCGAAAAAGGCATTGTTTTTGTCGCACTTGAGCTGGCATTGGCATCCGCCACGAAGAAGCGCTTCAACGAGGACGCTGACGTGCGGGTATCGATTGATCATCTGACCGGAGATTATCAGTCCATGCGCCGCTGGCAGGTCGTGGAAGACGATGCGCTGGAGGATCCTGCGCGTCAGATTGCACTGAGCGAGGCATTGCAGCGCAATCCGGAAATCGCCCTGGATGAATTCATTGAAGAGGTGCTGGAACCGGTGGAATTCGGCCGTATCGGCGCACAGGCAGCGAAGCAGGTGATATTCCAGAAAATACGGGATGCCGAGCGCGAGCAGATCCTGAGCGATTTTCTCGAACGCAAGGAATACATGGTAACCGGCACCATCAAGCGGATGGAGCGGGGCAACGCCATCATCGAATCCGGCCGGATCGAGGCGATACTTCCCCGCGACCAGATGATCCCCAAGGAAAACCTGCGGGTAGGCGATCGGGTGCGGGCGTATTTGTCTAGAATAGATCGTACTTCACGCGGGCCTCAACTGGTCCTGTCCCGGATCGCGCCGGAGTTTCTGGTCAAGCTGTTCGAACTGGAAGTTCCGGAGATCGAGGAAGGATTGCTGGAGATCAGGGTGGCGGCAAGAGATCCGGGTTCGCGTGCCAAGATCGCGGTCAAGTCGAACGATCAGCGTGTCGACCCGATCGGTACCTGCGTGGGCATGCGGGGTTCGCGAGTGCAGGCGGTAACGGGCGAACTGGCGGGAGAACGCGTCGACATCATTCTGTGGTCGGACGATCCGGCCACGTTTGTGATCAACGCGCTGGCCCCGGCGGAAATCAGCAGTATCCTTGTGGATGAAGAAAAGCACAGCATGGATATCGTCGTGGATGAGGAGAACCTTGCGCAGGCAATCGGACGCGGGGGGCAGAATGTGCGCCTCGCCTCCGAATTGACGGGGTGGGAGCTCAATATCATGACGATGGAAGAATCCCAGGCCAAAAATGAAGAGGAGTTTTCAGCGCTGCGCCAGCTTTTCATGGAAAAGCTCGACGTGGACGAGGAGGTGGCCGATATCTTGGCTGAGGAAGGTTTCACCACCCTTGAAGAAGTGGCCTATGTGCCTCTCAGTGAAATGCTCGAGATCGAAGCTTTCGACGAACAGACTGTCAACGAGCTTCGCAACCGGGCGCGCAACTCGCTGATAACCGAAGCGATTGTCAGCGAGGAAAAAGTGGAGAATATCGCGGAAGATCTGCTTGCGCTGGAAGGCATGGACGCGCACACCGCGCGCGAGCTTGCGGCCAAGGGGGTAAATACCCAGGAGGATCTGGCCGATCTGGCAGTGGACGATCTGGTGGAAATGGTTGAGATGGATGCTGAACGAGCCAGGCAGTTGATCATGGCAGCCCGTGCGCCGTGGTTTGTCTCGGCGGACAGGGCATAGACTAAAGGTAATCAGGGTACTAAATGAACGTAGAGCAATTCGCCAGCGAATTGGGTGTGCTTCCCGCAGTGCTGTTGGAGCAGCTTCGGGCTGCCGGAGTGAACAAGCATCTGACCGAAGACAGTCTGACGGAGAATGACAAGACCCAGCTTCTCAACTATCTGCGCAAGATTCACGGCGGAAGAGAGGAGAAAGGTCGGATTACCCTTCCTCGTCGGCAGACTTCTGAAATCAAGAAGGCGGACAGCACCGGGAGAGCGCGCAGCATCCAGGTGGAAGTACGCAAGAAGCGCGTTCTGGTGAAAGGCGAAGCAGGGGGGAAAAAGGTGGTCGAGCCGGTAGGAACTGCCGCGCCCGCTGCCCCGGCACCGGTTCTCACCCCGGTGATCGACGCTGCCCAACAGGCGTTGCGAGAGGAGGAGGCCAGAAGACAGGCAGAGCTGATTGCGCGTCAAGCTGCGGAACTCAGGGAAAAGAAGCTGCGCCAGAAGTCTCCCGTGGCAGAAACCCGGGAAGGGGAGGAAGTGGCGCCCGCTGCGGGAGAGCCTTCCGCTACGCCCGCAGCAGCCCTGGACGGTGCGACTCCGGCAACTGCGTCCGGCAGCGAAGCGGCTGCTGGAGTTGCACCTTCTCCTGCGGAGGCAAAGGGGCCGGTTCAGGCCCAGCCCGCCTCCACGGAAGGCACGCTCCACAAGCCCGTGGTCAAGCCGGAGGACAAGGACGCAAAGGCTGACAAGAAAAAGAAACAGACCAAACAGGTGGTCTGGAAAGACGACAGGGTAGACAAACGCGGACTCAAGACGCGCGGCGATTTATCCGGCTCCAGGGGGTGGCGTGGCCGCAGGGACAGGGGAAGAACCTCTTCCGATGAGCAAACGCCTCACGGCTTCCTGGCGCCCACGGAACCTGTCGTGCATGAAGTGGCGGTACCTGAAACCATTTCAGTGGGGGCACTCGCCCAGAAAATGTCGATCAAGGCCGCAGAGGTGATCAAGGCCCTGATGAAAATGGGCAACATGGTGACCATCAATCAGATGCTGGATCAGGAAACCGCCATGATCGTGGTGGAGGAACTGGGCCACGTCGCCAAGTATGCAGCGCTGGACAGTCCCGAAGCCTTTCTTGCGGATACCGAACTGTCTCCGGTGGAAGTCCGGACAGAAGCACGGGCACCCGTCGTCACTGTAATGGGCCACGTCGATCATGGTAAAACCTCGCTGCTCGATTACATACGGCGCACGCGCGTGGCCAGCGGCGAGGCGGGAGGCATCACCCAGCATATCGGAGCCTACCATGTCGAAACCGAACGGGGCATGGTCACGTTTCTGGATACGCCCGGCCATGAGGCATTTACTGCCATGCGGGCGCGTGGAGCGAAGGTAACCGATCTTGTGATACTGGTGGTGGCGGCCGATGATGGCGTCATGCCCCAGACGGTCGAGGCGATACACCATGCGAAGGCCGCCAAAGTGCCGATCGTGGTGGCGGTTACAAAAATCGACAAACCCGAGGCCAATCCGGAGCGTATCCGGCAAGAACTGGTGGCGCATGAAGTCGTGCCGGAAGATTGGGGCGGAGATACGATGTTTGTCGAGGTTTCGGCAAAGACCGGCCAAGGGATCGATGCCCTGCTGGAAAGCGCCCTGCTCCAGGCCGAAGTTCTGGAATTGCGCGCGGCGACGGATGCGCCCGCCAAAGGGATCGTCATCGAATCACGGCTGGACAAGGGCCGAGGGCCGGTGGCGACCATACTCGTGCAATCCGGCACACTTCGGCGCGGCGATATTCTGCTTGCGGGCGCCGTTTATGGACGAGTGCGGGCGATGCTTGATGAAAACGCCCGGCCCGTGGATCAGGCGGGACCCTCCATACCCGTTGAAATCCAGGGTCTGTCAGAAGTGCCGGTAGCCGGGGAAACGGTGGTCGTGCTGGCGGATGAGCGCAAGGCGCGTGAAATCGCGCTGTTCCGCCAAGGCAAATTCCGGGATGTGCGACTTGCGAAGCAGCAGGCGGCGAAACTGGAAAACGTCTTCGAGCAGAAGGGCGAGGTCAAGGTCCTGGGATTGATCATCAAGGCGGACGTACAGGGCTCGTATGAGGCGTTGGCGCACGCGCTGCAGCGACTGTCCACGGATGAGGTCAAGGTCAATATCATCCACAGCGGTGTCGGCGCGATTACCGAATCGGATATCAACCTGGCCCTGGCATCCAATGCGGTCGTCATCGGTTTCAACAGCCGGGCGGATGCGGTAGCACGCAAGCTCATTGCCACCACCGGCGTGGATGTGCGCTACTACAGCATCATTTACGAAGCCGTGGATGAAATCAAGGCGGCGATGTCCGGCATGATGGCTCCTGAACGCAGAGAGAACATCACGGGCCTGATCGAGATTCGTGAAGTCTTCCGTATTTCGAGGGTCGGCGCCGTAGCGGGTTGTGCAGTGAAGGAAGGTATCGTCAAGCGGGGATCTCTGGTGAGACTGATAAGGGATGGCAAGATCATCTATACCGGAGAACTGGATTCGCTCAAGCGGTTCAAGGATGATGTCAAGGAAGTGCGGGCGGGTTTCGAATGCGGTTTGTCTCTCAGGAATTTCAACGACATCCAGGTAGGCGATCAGCTGGAAGCGTATGAAATCGTGGAAGTGGCGCGAACCCTGTAACCTCATTTTCCTGTTCTGTTCATTCTCTGCCCAGCCTGGAAAGCACTATGCCCAAGGATTATTCCCGCTCGTTGCGCATCGGGGACCAGATTCAGCGTGAACTGGCGGACCTGATACGCAATGAGCTCAAGGACCCGCGCATTCATATGATCACCTTGACGGGTGTGGATGTAAGCCACGATTATGCGCATGCCAAGGTGTTCTATACGACCCTGCATGACGAAGCCGACAATTTTCTCATCCAGAATGGACTGGACAACGCGGCGGGGTTTTTGCGCAGCCAGTTGCTGCATCGATTGAAGCTCCGCGTCATTCCGCAACTTCATTTCATCTATGATGAATCGGTCGAGCGAGGCATGCGGCTGTCGCGTCTGATAGACGAGGCTGTAGCGCAAGACAGCGCGGCCAGAGAGCCCAAAGAACGTGATAACGGCTGATTTCCGGATTACTCCGGCCGTATCCGCGCTCTTCCCGCATTGAGTTCCGAGTCTCCGGGAATCAGGCGCGTTCATCGCCGAATCAATGGCGTCCTGCTGCTCGACAAACCTTCCGGCATCTCTTCCAATCGTGCACTTCAAGCTGCGCGAGTTCTTTTTTCGGCTCGAAAGGGCGGGCATACCGGGACTCTCGATCCTGCGGCCACGGGACTGCTGGCGATCTGCTTCGGTGAGGCAACCAAGTTTTCTTTCACTTTACTGGGTGCGGACAAAGCCTATGACGCAACGCTGAGGCTGGGTTATGTCAGTTCGACAGGGGATGCGGAAGGAGAAATTACCCTCGCTGCCGATATGTCTGCCGAAGAAGTATCGCTGACAGTACAGGAAGCCGATGCTGTCCTGAAAAGATTCATCGGCCCCATTATCCAGGTGCCGCCCATGTTCAGTGCCCTGAAGCATCGGGGAAAGCCCATGTACGCCTATGCCCGTGAAGGTGTGGAGGTGGAGCGAGCACCGCGCAAGGCCCTCATTCACGATTTGCGCATCGAGGCGCTGGCGGGCGACGAGATGCGTCTGCACGTCCGCTGTGGCACAGGCACTTATATTCGCACGCTGGCTGAGGATCTTGGCAAGGCGCTCGGATTTGGAGGGGCTTATCTGACGTCGCTGCGGCGAACGGCCCTCGGCGACTTCAAGCTGGCAGAGGCTTTTACGCTGGAAGAGCTTGCAGCCATGGCGCCGCCCTTGCGGGATGCCTGCCTGCTGCCGGTCGACAGCCTCCTGCAAAGTCTGCCGGCTGTCGTTGTGGATCACGCAGCGGCGGTGTTGCTTCTGCAAGGGCAGGCAGTCAGGTCAGACAGGACGCAAGCAGCGGGAGAGAAACTTGGAGAAGATCAGAAAATCAGGTTGTACAATGAGGAAAGCCTTTTTCTGGGACTGGGCGAGCTCAGGGAGGACAGAATCATCCCGAAGCGGCTTGTCAGTCACTGAATTTTTTTGATGGGAGCCATGCTGTCGGTGACATCCTTGCCGATACCGCGGTAGCCGGTGAAGCGGCCGGAGGAATCGAACATGGGTTCACCGCTGACCATCAGATATTGCCTGGAACCATCTTTCGTGGTCCGGCTATAGATGAAATCGATAAAAGGTCGCCGTGCCGCAATATTGGCCTTGAATACTTCGTATTCGCTGTCGTTCCAGCGGGTACCGTTTGTTTCCTTGGACTCTCCCAGCAGGTTCTGGACCGATATCCCGAGCATGTCGAGAACCGGGCCGTATACTTTCGTGAAATTACCTTTCTCGTCCTGTTCCCAGTACCAGTCGGACGCCAGTTCCGTGAGGCGGCGAAACCGGCTCTCGCTCTCGCGCAATTCAGCGGTTCTCTCCGCCACGGTTTGCTCCAGCTTCTTATTGTAACCTTCGAGTTGCTTATACAGCAAGCGTACTTCCAGCATGTTGTGGATGCGGGTCTGCACTTCGATCAGATCAAAAGGCTTGCTGACAAAATCCTTGGCGCCTGCCTGCAGCGCGCGCAGCTTGTGCCCCGGCTGGGCAGTGATGACGAGCACGGGCAGGTATCCTCCGGGTTCGATTTCCTTCAAAGCCTCCAGTACCTGAAAACCGTCCATTCCCGGCATTTGCAAATCCAGAAGAATAAGGTCATGGCGGTGCTGGCGGTAAAGGCCGCTCACTTCGCGCGGATTCATCGTCGAAGCGATGTGTGTATACCCCGCATCATTCAGCATTTGCTCGAGCAGGCGGACATTGGCCTCCTGATCATCGACAATGAGGATCCTGGCGTTGAGAATGGCGGGCTTATCGATCATTTATTCTTGTCCTGTTCCAGGGCAATTGTCCAATTACCGTATTGCCCCCACTTTCCAAAGTATTCCCACATAGATGATATGTGAAAAGGGTTACCTTCTCTACAGTTAACTTATTTTATTTTTATTACGGCTGCGGACACAATGGTACTCTGGTACTAATTCCCCTGATTCCGACTTCCCGGCAGGAGCAACGGATACTTGAAACGCCGGTTAGACCCCCGTCCATATGCGCTCGCAGATAATTATTCTGTCTGCCTCGGCCAGACGTCATCCGAAAAAAGTGCGGTTGTCCAGCTTTCCATCGCGAGTGATAAAACTAGATATTCGCCTGCTCCGAAACGCGGTACGTATTCTTGCTTGCCTGCTTTGCCTGCAGCAGAGCTGTATCCGCATTCTTTAAAAGAGTGTGAACATCCTGTCCATTGAAGGGATAAAGTCCGATTCCCGCGCTCGCGGTCAGGCTGATGTTATTTCCCTGAATTCTGTAAGGATCGGACATTGTTTTGATTATCTTTTCTGCCGCAAGCGTCACGCCGCTGGCATTATTGACATGCGGCATGGCGATCACGAATTCATCTCCGCCAAGCCGGGCTACGGTATCCTCCTCGCGTACCGCAGCAACCAGACGTGCAGCAACCAGTTTCAGAAGCACATCACCGGTATCGTGCCCCATGGTGTTGTTGATCTGCTTGAAGCCATCCAGGTCCAGATACACAACCGCCATGACAGTACTATTTCGTTTGGCGTGAAGAATGGCCTGCGAAACCCGTTCGATCAGGAGCCGGCGGTTTGCGAGCCCCGTCAGCGGATCATGCAGCGCCATGAACTCTTGGGATTTCGCATAACTTTGCACGCGCTGGTGCAACAGGCGGACTTCAAGCTGGTTGCGCACGCGCACCAGTATTTCGGCGATATCGAAGGGCTTGCTGACAAAATCCCTGGCCCCCGATTGGAGCGCACGCAGCTTGCAATCCGGGTTGGCCGTAATGACAAGCACCGGTACATATCCATCCGCTTCGATCTCTTTGAGGTCTGCCATTACCTGAAACCCATCCATTCCGGCCATTTTCATGTCAAGCAGAATCAGATCGAAATGGTTCTGCCGATGTAATTCGCGCACCGCGAAGGGGTCCGTGGTCGAGCTGACCGACGTATAGTTGGCGGATGCCAATATGCTTTCCAGCAACTGGACATTGGCTTCCTGATCGTCAACGATCAGAATCTTTGCCCGGAGAATTTCGGCTTCAGTAACCATAGTGCTCGCTCGTTTCAACAATGTGTATGCTTTTAACCGGCACCGAACCGGAACAACAGGCACGGTAATACAGCCCGATTGACCTGAAACTGTCGCTGCTTGGCGCGATACTGACGTTTTTTATGTGGGTGTTCTGTGCGCTAACTCGCATAGCAAGCGCTGAAACAGGTATGGTAATAAGATCAATGGAAAACCCCGCTTCAGCGTATTTTTTCGGTGTTTCAAACTGTTATTGGCTTATCCGATCACACGGGGCAGACCGCGAAAGGCCGGAAACATGAAGGGAGGCACGAGCTGCAAATGGTGAGCTCGAGACCGCGTTTTTATGAAGGACGGGCGAACGAGCAGAAAGGGGATTTGACCTGTATGTAACCAGCTTGTTATAATCGCTGTCGCGGGGTGGAGCAGTCTGGCAGCTCGTCGGGCTCATAACCCGAAGGTCGTAGGTTCAAATCCTGCCCCCGCAACCACACCTCCGTTCCGGCGTAAAATTTCACGTAAATCTTGCGCGCCCTCCTTATCGAGGAGCCGCCGGGCTGAATCCCGGCTCCAATCTCGATCCTCCTTCCGTATTTTTCATTCATGGCTTTCATGGCAGTTCCTCCCTCCGCAACTGCTTGCGCAGCCGTTCCAATTCTTCCTTGAGCGCATCAATCTCGATCTCGCGCATATCAACCGCGGTCTTGTACATTTCGATCAGGTTTCGGTATTGACTCAATTCATTTCGAAGGGCACTGATCTCGGGCTGGCGGGATTCGAACATGTGCGCCGCCATCCGTGTCACGCGTGACGCGTAACACGGATAGTCATCGGTCAATGTCAAGCTCTGATGTGCATCATAAGCTCGCAGAGCTTTTTCAAACTTTTCCCTGTTCGTATCCATTGTCCCTCCCCGTCCAATCGCTCGCCATGAGAGTGAGAATAATCACGATGTATATGCTCGCGTCGTGCCCGTATCGGATGTATCCGGGGTTGGTAGGGCGCACGCGGAAACAGATAGAAGTTTATTAGAGTAGAAAAGAATTTTGCAGGCGAGCCTCTCTTTCTTCGATCGACTAAGAGGGAATGGCCGGATGTGAAGAGAAATCAAATCCTGCCTCGATTTTCCTGATGACCGATGCAGATACAAACGAAAATTATATCCATTTCGCTAACTGTCCAAAGTATCCGGTAAACTAGCAACCGTCGCTTTGATCCCGAATGCAGGACCTGTTTACAGGCCCTGGCAAGACGGTCCTGATTCAGGGCCGTTCCGAATATACTGAATTGGAGCAGGGAGGCTTGCATGGATCGTGTTTCGGGAGCAGTGATGGGCGCGTTGATCGGCGATGCGCTCGGGCTCGGGTGTCACTGGTACTATGACCTGGAGGAGATGCGCAGGGATTGCGGCCCTTGGGTCGCGGGGTATACTACCCCCAGGCCTGACCGCTATCACGGCGGGATGAAAGCGGGGCAGCTCTCGCAGACGGGATTGATCTTCGTCATGCTGCTGCGCTCGGTGGCGGAGCATGGGGAATACCGGGAAGACGATTTTACCCGGCGGCTGGATGAGGAGCTGTTTCCGCTGTTGAATGGAGAGCCTGTGTATGGCCCTGGCGGCTATACCAGTCAGTCGATACGCGAAGCCTATCGCAGGCGTGTGGAGCAAGGGAAGACATGGCGCGAAACAGGTGGGCACGCGGATACCACGGAGGCGGCGGAACGCGCCATCGTCCTGGCGGCGCACTATGCGAATAATCCGAAGAAGGTTGCAGAAACCGTTTCGGCCAATTGCCTTCTGACGCAGGGCGACGAGGCCATCGTGGCGATGACCACGGCGTACAATGTGATTCTGTCGCGGCTGATCCTGGGAGAGAAGCTTGAGGCGGGTATTTCCGACAGGCTGATGCAACTGGTTCATGACGGTGAATTGCCTTTCCATGCGGTGACGGGAGACAATCTCGCCGCTCCGCGACCGGGCGACCCGGACCCGCCACGGGCGGGCCGCTTCTCCTCGCCGGATGCCTTGTTGACGCCCCATTACGTTGCGCTTGCCGCGAAGAATCCCGATATCCGGATCGAGCCGGCATGGAGGGTGTCGCTGGTCTACGGCATGCCATGCGCGATCTATCATCAGCTTCCGGCAGCATATTATCTGGCGGCCCGTTTCGCCGATGACTTCGAATCCGCAGTGCTGCATGCGCTGAATGGCGGCGGGCAGAACATGTCGCGCGCCATGCTCACCGGCGCTCTGGTCGGTGCGCAGGTGGGGCTGGAAGGAATCCCTGCCCGTTTTATCGAAGGTCTTGAAAACGGGCCGGAACTGGTAGATTTGAGCCGAAAAATAGGCTCACGGACAAATACCTGACCCACCTCTCCCGATATCGATCCGTTCCGCGCCAGCAGGTACTTTGGAGTAGACGCAGGCTTCGACTCCGGGCACAATACGCGGTTACGGATAGCTGCATGAAATGCGAAATTTTGCGGTTTTCGCGTTGTCCGCAGTTGATCAGATTTATGGCGGGCCTCCCCGCATTGCATGGTAGCGAACCTGGTCAGGTCCGGAAGGAAGCAGCCACAGCTATTTTCTGCAAGTGCCGGGGGTCAGGCTCGCCACCCTTTACACGTTGCCGGGCCAGGGTGAGACGGGGCATCATTCCGTTCTGCCCTGGCCGGAGTTACGGTAGCTCGTATCCTTCAGTCACCGCGACGTCAGTCCGAAATAACGGTTTTCCGCTTCGATATCGTGTCCCAGACTCAGGTTCTCGCGCGTAAGTGGCGCCCCAGGCGTTTTTCCGAACTGACCGGGCAGGATCATGTGGTCAGGGCGCTCACCAATGCGCTTCAGCAGAAGCGTCTGCATCACGCTTATCTCTTCACCGGGACGCGCGGTATCGGCAAGACCACGGTAGCACGCATCCTTGCCAAGGCGCTCAACTGCCAGACAGAAGTTACAGCTTCGCCCTGCGGTGTCTGTGCCGCCTGCACAGAAATCGATGGCGGGCGTTTTGTCGATCTGATCGAACTGGATGCCGCCTCGAATACGCAGGTGGAGAAAATGCGTGAACTGCTGGAGAATGCGCTTTATGTCCCCACGGTCGCGCGCTACAAGGTCTATATCATCGACGAAGTGCACATGCTCTCGAAATCGGCATTCAACGCCATGCTGAAAACTCTGGAAGAGCCGCCGGAGCATGTAAAATTCATACTTGCCACCACCGATCCCCAGAAGATTCCGGTGACGGTGCTATCCCGCTGCCTGCAATTCAATCTGAAGCAGATCCCGGCATCCTCGATCATTGCGCATCTCAGGCACGTGCTCGAACAGGAGCAGGTCGGTTTTGATGCGGGTTCGCTGCCATTGCTGGCGCATGCTGCCCAGGGGAGCATGCGCGACGCCTTGAGCATTCTCGAGCAGGCGATCGCCTTCGGCGGGGGCAGGATCGAGGAGAAGGTGGTGCGCGATATGCTGGGTGCCGTCGACCAAGGCTGCCTTCTTGATCTGATGGATGCGCTGGCAAAAAAAGATGGCACGGGAATGCTGGCGATAGCGGACGAGATGGAGGCGCGCAGCTTTTCGTTTGAAGCGGCCCTGCAGGATCTGGCGACCCTGCTCCATCGCCTTGCGCTGGCGCAGATCGTGCCTTCCGCCATCAGTGAAGACATGCCGGAACGCGAGCGTGTCTTTGGCCTGGCAAGAACATTTTTGCCGGAAGACATTCAGCTTTTTTATCAGATTGCAATCCAGGGACGTGACGATCTGAGCCGGGCGCCGGATGAGTATGCAGGCTTCACGATGGCGCTGTTGCGTATGCTCGCCTTCCTGCCGGAGGACCTGCCTGATGTTCCTGCGGTGTCGAGACCAGGAGGAAAGAAAGGTACAGAGGTTATTTCCGGTTCAGAATCGTCTGGCAAGCCCGCAAACCCCGAGAAAAGCAGGGGGGCAAGGGGTGGTACAGCGAGCCCTGGGGACGTCACCCGGGAAAGAGAAGATACGCTCGCGGGAGCGGATGAATCGGTGGATGCGGTGCCATCCACCCCATTCGTCCCGTCTGCCCCTGTAACCGGCGCACCGGCAGAGAAAGAATCGAATCCTGTGGCGCAGTCCGATCCGGCCATGGATTCGCTCAACAATCGGTGGGCCGCGCTCGTCAGCGAACTGAAATTGAACGGCATGCCCAGGATGCTGGCGCAGCACTGTAGAATAAAAAGCTTTTCAGCAGACGAAATAGAGTTGTGCATACCGGAACTGCATCGTCATTTGCTGGATAAAAGCTACCGGGAGCGACTGCAAGCCGCACTGGAAAAGCACTTGAATAAACCGGTAAAGCTGAAATTTTCCGTTGGAGCGATTGTCGGAATGAGCCCGGCGGAACTGGAAGATCGTGAAAAACAGGAGAAGCAGTCGCAGGCTGTCGCAGCGATCGAATCGGACCCGTTTGTGCGGGAACTGGTGGAACAGTTCGATGCGAAGCTGGATATCTCCTCGATCAAACCTATTCAATAGCGGAGGTGGAAAATGATGAAGGGTGGCTTGGGCAACCTGATGAAGCAGGCTCAGCAAATGCAGGAAAACATGAAGGTCATGCAGGAAAAGCTGGCTTCCATCGAAGTCGAAGGTCAATCCGGCGCCGGCATGGTCAAGATCATCATGACCTGTCGTCATGATGTGAAGCGCGTCAGCATCGATGACAGTCTCATCGGGGACGATAAGGAGATGCTCGAAGATCTGATTGCCGCTGCCGTGAACGACGCTGTCCGGAAGGCTGAGGCAACAACCCAGGAAAAAATGGCTGGATTCACCTCGGGAATATCGCTGCCACCAGGCATGAAGCTGCCGTTCTGATGCCCGGCTGGATCATTTGCGATACCCGGTTGCGATCCGGCGCCTATCCGTAAACCCGTTGCGGTTTGTTATCCTGTATTTTCCATTTAGCCTGATTGAACGCCCCACGCAGTCTGGATGACCTGATCAGCGCATTGCGCTGCCTGCCTGGCGTGGGCCCAAGATCGGCCCAGCGCATGGCCTATCATCTCCTTCAACGGGACCACGAAGGGGCGCAACGCCTTGCCGCTTCGCTGGATCACGCCTTGAACCACATCCGGCATTGCGAGAAATGCAATAATTTCACCGAAGAAACGGTATGCGAACTGTGCCGCTCCCCGCGGCGCGACGCGACGCTGCTTTGCGTGGTGGAAATGCCTGCCGATCTGCTGATGATGGAGCAGGCTCAATGTTACAGGGGAATGTATTTCGTGCTGATGGGCAGGTTGTCTCCGCTGGATGGAATCGGTCCCCGTGAAATTCATCTCGACCGCCTGCTGAAGCGAACCCGGGATGACCTGGTAAAGGAAGTCGTCCTCGCAACCAATTTCACCGTGGAAGGCGAAGCAACCGCTCACTATATCGGAGAGCTTTTGCATAACAGGGGCTTGAAAGTTACCCGTATCGCGCGCGGTTTGCCGGTAGGCGGCGAACTGGAGCATGTGGATAGCGGCACCCTGGCGCAGGCGGTGATGGAGCGAAGGGAAGTTTGAAACACGCATGAGCTCTGGATCCCCAAGACAACGAAAATCATCCCGACCGGCGACCTCAACTGCATCCTCGCGTTCGAAAGGCATCAGGCGGCCTGGCACATCGCCGGTATCGCCGGGGGGGACGAAAAGGATGCCTGCGGGCAGGCAGGCGCGCGCAAGTGCTGACGTCGCGCCGGTGACTCCGTCACATAAACTGCAAAAGATACTGGCACAGGCTGGGCTGGGTTCGCGCCGGGAAATGGAAGAATTGATCGCAGCGGGCAAGGTAACCGTCAATGGCAAAGTGGCACAGCTCGGTGATCGCGTGGGCATGGAGGACTCCGTGCGTGTCGGCAAGCGCACCATTCATTTCCGGTCCGCGTCGCGCCTGCCTCGCGTCATGCTATATCACAAACCGGAGGGAGAAATCGTCAGTCGTGACGATCCGGAAGGACGCGTTTCGGTATTCGACAAGCTGCCACAGTTGCGATCCTCCAAATGGATTGCGGTCGGCAGGCTGGATTACAACACCAGCGGGCTGCTGATTTTCACCACGGACGGCGAATTGGCCAACCGGCTCATGCATCCGCGCTTCGAAGTCGAGCGCGAGTATGCGGTACGCATTGTCGGGCGCCTGACGCCGGAGCAGGCGGCCTCATTGACCGGAGGGATCGCACTGGAAGACGGCTTGGCGAAGTTTGATCAATTGTCGGATCAGGGAGGCGAAGGCTCCAATTACTGGTATCGCGTGATACTGAAGGAAGGCAGGAACCGGGAAGTGCGGCGCATGTTCGAAGCGGCGGGAATGACGGTAAGCCGCCTGATGCGAGTGCGCTTCGGGCCGGTGAACCTGCCTCCGCGGCTCAGGCGTGGAAGATCGATAGAATTGGACGAGGCGGAAATCAAGCGTCTGCTGGAACTGGTTGCTCGTCAAACCGGTGATAAAGTGGAGTGAAAGCGAAGGATCGGCTCCATCCGAATACCCGCAGGAGAGAGTCATACCTGCTTCCCGCACCATCGCAACCCGCGAATGCTCATTTACTGCGCTGGAGAAGTTCATCGCGCTTGAGCAGGAAAACAAACTCCTCACCCGCGCTGGTTTGCACCCAGGTAAAGGGCATATGAGGGAACGCTTCTTCCAGGGTATGGCGGTTATGCCCGATTTCTACGACCAGCAATCCCTGTTCGGTCAGGTGATCTGCTGCATTCTTCAGTATTGCCCGCACTGCATCCAGTCCGTCTTCCCCGCTAGCCAGCGCAGTGCGCGGTTCATGCCGATATTCGTCGGGCAGCGCCGCCATTGAACCAGCGTTGACATAGGGGGGATTGCTGACGATGAGATCGTAGCGTCGATCCGCCAGACCCGTGAATAAATCCGTCTGGATCAGGTCGATCCGTTGCTCCAGGTTATAATCGGCCACGTTCCTTGTGGCGACCTGCAATGCTTCCGGGGAAATGTCCGCGGCATCCACTCTGGCATTCGGAAAAGAGCAGGCAAGCAGTATGGCGAGGCATCCGGAACCGGTGCAGAGATCAAGCGCACTGTCGATGCCCTCCGGCTCCTCTATCCACGGCGCTACCCGTTCCTGCAGCAGTTCTGCGATAAAGGAGCGCGGTATGAGCACGCGCTCGTCCACGTAAAAGCTGAAGTCCCCCAGCCATGCTTCCCTGGTGAGATACGCAGCGGGAATTCTTTCCGTCACGCGACGTTCGATCACGCCCAGTACCTGTTCCAGTTCCGGCGCCGTGAGGCGCGCATCGAGAAAAGGTTCGAGGCGGTCCAGCGGCAGGTGCAGGGTATGCAGGATGAGATAGGCCGCTTCGTCATAGGCGGAAGCGGAGCCATGGCCGAAGAACAGGCGGGATTTGTTGAAGCGGCTTACCGCGAAGCGCAGCAGATCGCGTATCGTGAGGAGACTGGATTTGGGGTCGGCGGACATGAAAGCCTGCTTTCGATGAAGAATGACGGATGGCGCGCACGCCGGCTCAGTTCATCCGCCTGCCTTGCGTGCTCATTCGGAACCGGAGATCGGGCCCAGGAGCAGGCTTTCCATTGTCATACGATAGATTTGCGGCAGCCGCTCCAGATCTTCCACCTCCACGTACTCGTTGATCTTGTGGATAGTGGCGTTGCGCGGCCCGAGTTCCACTACCTGCGGGCAGATGTCGGCGATAAAACGGCCGTCCGACGTGCCGCCAGAGGTGGAAAGCTGCGGTTTGATGCCGGCTATGGTCTCGATGGCGCGGCTGACCGCATCCACCAGGTTGCCTCTGGGGGTGAGGTAGGGCTTGCCGCTCAGTTCCCATAGCAGTTGATAATCGATTTTTTGACGATTGAGGATTTCGTATACCCTGGCCTGCAGCGACTCGACCGTGCTCGCGGTGGAAAAGCGGAAGTTGAACAGCAAGGTGACATCGCCCGGAATAACGTTGGTGGCGCCGGTGCCGCCATGAATATTGGAAATCTGCCAGGTGGTGGCCGGGAAATACTCATTGCCCTGATCCCATTCAGCCTGCGCAAGCTCGGCAATTGCGGGTGCTGCCAGGTGGATCGGGTTTCTCGCCAGATGAGGATAGGCGATGTGGCCCTGAATGCCCTTGACCTTCAGCGTTCCGGACAGGGAACCGCGCCGCCCGTTCTTGATCATGTCGCC
>CAYXQR010000116.1:0-5118 GCA_964466955.1 uncultured Nitrosospira sp. | reverse complement strand
TTCGTTAGCTACGAGGAAACAATCTCCCGGCTGAAGTATGAGCCCAGAATCTCATGCCCCAATTGCGGAAAGCATATTGACGTGAATCTGCTGGACTTATACGCTGCACTTGAATCCGTTCAAAAGTTGTCGCGGGATTTTCTCAGTGTCAAGCGCAATTGAAAATTGAGCCACTTCGCGCGACCCACAGACCAATAAGACATGCGTTCAGAGGCCGCTTTCGGTTCCATTTCCTTCTCCCGTCTCTTCGAGGGCTCCCACATTCGGAAACGAGGCAATCACGCTGCACCCCGGGTATTGAATCATTACCCGTAGTATTAAAAAAATTTCCCCCGTTTTTTTATGAAATTCGCATACTCGTACTCCACTGCTGAAGTCAGGAATGCAGCTTGACTATATGTCGAACGCTGCTATCAATAAATTTCAGAATCCTGCTGCTTTCCGCCTCTGACGTACCCGTAGTATCCATAATCATGCGCCATACGGGGTATTTTCAATGAGGAGGTGACGACGGGGTACTGGCGCTATCCAATTCAAACTAAAGGAGGTCGTAACCATGAAACAGCTGCGCATGATGGAGATTTTTACGGCGTTGATCGGATTAGGCAGCCTGCTTGCTGTTCCGGTTTCCCACGCGGAATCGGGGAAGTCCCTGAAGGAACTCAGGACGGAATACCAGTACTCCGCCAAAGTCGTCTGTTCCCTGCTGCTGCCGCATCAGGACGGCACACTGGCCCGTGGAACCTATCGCACGACGGTCAACATACACAATCCGACCAACAAGAAGATCACGGTTGCCGCGAAAGTGGCGCTGGCGACGCAATTCGGCTCCGATCCCGGGCCGTTCGGCGTAACGCCTTTCAAGGAGGCTGTCCTTCAGCCGGATGGCGCTGTCGGGGTGAACTGCTTTGATATCGCGGGTTACTTCTGCCCGATCGACGGTGTGTGCGTCGACTTTGCGTTCCTCGAAGGGTTCCTGGTTGTAAAGAGCCCCGTACCGCTGGATGTGGTAGGCGTTTATACCGCCCGGCATACGGAAGGGGAGGTGGAATCCATGGATGTCGAGACGGTAGAGCCCCGTCAAATTCGCGAGACAGTCAAGGTCGGGGGTGCAGAATCGACCCGGCCGGGCGGCGGCAAACGTGTCGATTATCCCCCAAAGGGAAGTCCGGCTTATAGTGACAAGGAGCCCCGGCAAATATGTGGTGGCATCGCTGGGTTCCCCTGTCCCGCGGGCAAGAAGTGCGTGGATGATCCATCGGACAATTGCGATCCGGCCCAAGGCGGCGCGGACTGCATTGGCATCTGCGTGAAATAAGCATAAATGCACAAAAAAGTCCCTAGCGCCTCCCCTTGGCATCCGTGGGCGTCTTCGTAAGCGCTGCTGATAATCACAAATAAATGGGGCCGGGAACGTGCGACCCATGCACGTTCCCGAACTACGCGTCACTTCCCCCCTTGACACCTGCTGCCGTCCGCGCAGCATGGGAAGCGCTCATGATGCAAGTCTGCGATGTCGCTGCCGGCGCGTGTCCTGCGGGGTATGTGCCAACTCGAATCCCGAATGAAGCCGCCCCGACCGTCGCGCTGTTCAGTGCGTTCAAGGCGCGGCATCGACGAACGGTTTCCCGCGACAGGGACTTGCGGCAAAGCGATAATTCCCGAGGCTCACCGGTTCTCGAAAACTCGAACTCCCTCGAAGTCGAGGTTCCGCTGGTGCTCCCGGAATGGGCGAGAACCTGCTATTTACTGCAAATGGTAAACCTGCCCAGCCTTCGGTAGGAAATACTGGCACAGAGACTGGTCCGGGAAGTCATGATTTCCTGCGCCATTCTTCACCTTTTTTCTCGTACTCTTTTTTAACCGCTGCCCAGGCTACCTTATGAGCGGTTTCTTCGCGGGAGGCATCGCCCCTGCGCTCATCGGGGTCCTTATACTCGTCCCAGGCGTTATTGAACGCTGCTCGATAGATCTCCTGAGCATGCTTCGGCAGCACATTCCGGACATTTTCAGGGAGATCCTGCAGAGTATCGTATGGCATCATGGCCTCCTTCTCATGAAGAGGTGATATGAAATACACCAACTGAGCTAGTGAAAGCAGGAGAAAACTCAAGTTCACTATAGCAAATCTGCTTGCCGCCATTCATTTTTCCCGCTATCAAACGTATGGTGCGGCAGAACTGGCTGTATCTTCCACGCGACGGTTATGTGAAATCGTGTTCAGACAAATACCTCCCAACATGGGAATTCTCTCATGCCAGCGAACCCGCCCGGTCTCGTTTTCTCAAACCAGCGCGATCCTTGTTAAGCGAGGCGGTCGAACGAGCCTATACCATCGAGAAATGAAGAAAAAGAAAGACATATTCACACATTTCACCGCCCCGAGAGTTCCGGCCACGATGGCGCAGCCTGGTGAACAGGCAGGGAATGCGCTGGAGGAAGAGTTGGCCAGGCTGAGGCGGTGTCTGTCCATATTACAAAGCGCAGCGGAGTCCGCTCGGGACGGTCTGCTGGTAACGGACGAAAACGGGAAGGTGTTGTACTGCAACCGGCTTTACCGGGACATGTGGTCCATTCCGGAAAAATTGGGGGAAACGGAGGAGCACAAGCCTCTCATCCACCATTGCTCCCGCTACCTTGAGGAGCCCGAGAAATTTGTGCGTTCCACGGAAAATATATACGCTGCCTGGCCAACCGAGAGCTTTGATGTACTCGAGTTCCTGGATGGGCGTACTTTCGAAAGATATACCAAGGCAAACTTCGTAGAAGGGGAAAACCTCGGGCGCGTATGGAGCTTCAGGGATATCACCGAACGCCGGCGCGCAGACGCTTATCAGGCCCGGCTGGCGGCCATCGTGGAAAACTCCAACGATGCGATTATTGCAAAAAACCTCAACGGCATCATTACCGGCTGGAACGCCGCCGCGGAAAGAATTTTCGGCTATCGCGCATCGGAGATCATAGGCCACCCGATAACCATGCTGCTGCCCCCTGATCGGCTGGAAGAAGAAAGCAGGATCATGAGCCTGATCAAAAAGGGGAAGATTACCGAGCACTTCGATACCGTCCGCTGGGCGAAAGACCAAAGGCCAATAGATGTTTCGGTTACGATTTCACCGGTTAAAGACTCCTCGGGCAGAGTCATCGGGGCATCCAAGATTGCCCGCGATATTACCCAGCGGAAGGAATCGCAGGAACGTATCGAGTACCTGGCCCACTATGACGCCCTGACCGGTCTTCCCAACCGTGCATTGCTGGCCGACCGCATGAATAACCAATTTATATTAGCGGTTCAGTTCCGATGGGTGGCAATGGCTGGGGCGGGGACATGGAGTCGAGACGTGATGAATGATTTACTAATAGGCGAAATATCCTGCTCCCCCCAGGTAAACCATCCTTGAAGCCGGATTTCTGTCGCAGCGCTTGGGAAGGGAAACCCGCGTTGGGAGAGCAGCAGTACGGACAACTGCTGCGAGAAGAACTGGCTGGAGGCAAGTGGTCGAGATTCTTCAGGGAAGATCGATTGCATCGGGTCGAACAGCCCTTTCTCCCGGTGGAGGCAGCCGGCCATGCACCAGCTACCTACCCATTTTCGAACTACAGGAAAATCTGGTAGCGAATCCCAGATTCGAACTGGGGACCAACGGATTATGATTCCGCTGCTCTAACCACTGAGCTAATTCGCCATGATTTTTCAAAGGAGTGGCATTTTGCGCCTCAAGAATGGCGCTGTCAAGTTTGACACGGGTTTTTTCGTAGCAATCCAATGATTTAAAAGGATAACATGACTCAACGGCTATCATGAAAAAACCATCATAGTAGATGGTCTTTCGTTCTGCGGCCAAGCATCTCCATCCGGTGGATCTGAAAGCGCCGTATAATGGACTCATGAAATTTGATGTGGTTATTATCGGCGGCGCTTTGGTGGGGGCAAGCCTGGCGCTTGCGCTGCGGAATAGCGGACTGAAGGTCGCGCTGGTGGAATCTCGCGAACCCGCTGACCTTCCCGAGGATGATAGCTGGGACAGCCGGGTTTATGCCATCAGCCCAGGCAGCGCCGCCTTTCTCAAGGAATTCGGCGTATGGGGTGCACTCGATGAAACGAGGATTGCGCCGGTGTATGACATGGCCGTATTTGGTGATGACAGTGCTGCCCGGCTTGACTTCAGTGCCTACGACATCGGCTCTTCCGAACTGGCCTTCATTGTGGAAAACCGCCAGCTTCAGGCGGCGGCGTGGAAGGGACTCAGGCGCCGTGGAAAGAGGCAGATCAATGTGTTTTGTCCGGCGCGATGTGCTTCTTTGGCATGGGGTGAATCGGCTGCTGTTTTGCATCTGGATGATGGAAACACACTGGAAGCGGCGTTGATTGCAGGTGCCGATGGCCTGAATTCCTGGGTGCGCGATCAGGCAGGAATAGAGGTTGAGCGGCGCCCTTATCAGCAGATGGGCATTGTAGCCAACTTCATAGCCGCGCGGCCCCACAGGAACGTTGCCCGTCAGTGGTTCCGTCGGGATGGCGTCCTGGCCCTGCTGCCGCTCCCCGGCCAACTGGTTTCCATGGTGTGGTCAGTCAGGGAAGAACAGGCCCACTCGCTGCTCGAGTTAACCGAAACAGAACTTTGCGAGACCGTGGCACACGCTGCCCAGGACGCTTTGGGGAAGCTGGAACTTGTGACGCCTCCTGTTGGCTTCCCGTTGAGTTTCCTGCATGTCGATAAGCTGGTACAGCCCCGCGTTGCACTTGTAGGGGATGCCGCCCATGGAATCCATCCTCTTGCCGGACAGGGCATCAATCTCGGCCTGCGCGACGTACGCGAGCTGGCCGCTGTTATGAGCGGACGCGGTCCGCAAGCTGATTTCGGGAATTATTTGCTGTTGCGCCGCTACGAACGCGCCCGCAGGGAAGATATACTAGCCATGGAGATGGCCACCGATGGTCTGCAAAAATTGTTCGATAACACCAATCCGACCCTGATTCGCTTGCGCAACCTGGGACTCGACATCACCAACCGGCTGCCTTTCATCAAGAATCGGTTGATTCAGCACGCGCTGAGTTGAGGCTCCTCGGGGACGCTCGTTGCTCAGAATAAGGCGCGGCACCCATCCATTTGAATC
>CAYXQR010000115.1:0-14896 GCA_964466955.1 uncultured Nitrosospira sp. | reverse complement strand
TTCAAGAACGCGCTCACCACCCTGCCCATGGGCGGAGGAAAAGGTGGCGCCGACTTTGATCCCAAAGGCAGGAGCCAGGGAGAAGTGATGCGCTTCTGTCAGGCCTACATGACCGAACTTTTCCGTCATATCGGGTCGGATGTGGATGTGCCCGCGGGCGACATAGGCGTAGGCGGACGCGAAGTGGGTTTCATGGCAGGCATGATGAAAAAGCTGTCCAACCGGTCCGATTGCGTTTTCACGGGCAAAGGCCTGACTTTCGGTGGCTCTCTCATCCGGCCTGAAGCTACAGGTTACGGCACCGTTTATTTTGCCGAGGAAATGCTCAAACAAGCCGGGCGATCGCTCGATGGCCTGAGGGTTTCTGTCTCAGGCTCGGGAAATGTTGCCCAATACGCGGTTGAAAAAGCCATGACCTTGGGCGCCAAGGTCGTGACAGTATCGGATTCCAGCGGAACAGTGGTGGATGAAGACGGCTTTACCACCGACAAGCTATTCGAGTTGATGGATATAAAGAACAGCAAGTATGGCCGCATCAGTGCCTACGCAGAACGGGTGAAAGCGGATTTCATTCCTGGTGCGCGGCCATGGCATGTTCCGGTCGATGTAGCGTTGCCATGCGCGACACAAAACGAATTGAACGAGGAAGATGCCGAAACCTTGATTAAGAACGGCATCATCTGCGTTGCTGAAGGCGCGAACATGCCTTCGACAGCCGATGCGGTAAAACGCTTTGAGCACTCAAACGTCCTCTTTGCTCCGGGGAAAGCCAGCAACGCGGGCGGGGTGGCCACATCCGGGCTGGAAATGAGCCAGAATGCGATGCGGCTCTCCTGGCCGCGGGAAGAGGTTGACAGGAGATTGCTCGAAATCATGCAGGCCATCCACAGATCCTGCCTGGAACACGGGCGTCGCAAGGACGGTTCCGTCAGTTACGTGAATGGCGCCAATGTTGCCGGGTTCGTGAAGGTTGCGGATGCAATGATTGGACAGGGTGTAATCTGAATTTTTTTCTGATCCGTCCGGCCAGGCAGACAGGGGATCAAGGATTCGAACATCAACGGACCCAGACCGTTTTTATGTTGACGAATTCCCGGATGCCATGGTAAGACAGTTCACGCCCGAATCCTGACGCCTTCACACCCCCGAAGGGCAGGCGCGGATCGGATCGGACCATGCCATTGATGAAACTGCAGCCGGCCTGGATACGTCGCGCCAACATCTCCGCGCGGCCGCTATCGCGGCTCCAGATGCTGGAGCCCAGGCCAAAGCGAGTATCATTGGCGATGCGGATGGCGTCTTCTTCATTCTCGGCCCGTATGATTGCGGCGACTGGCCCGAATAGTTCCTCGTGATAGGCTCGGGTTCTCACCGTTACCCGATCGAGTATCGACGGAGGATAGAATGCGCCATCCCCCCCTCCCGGCTCGCATCCAAGCACAGGCTGAGCACCGTGCCTGATTGAATCCATGACTTGCCGATGCAGGTCTTCCCGTAAATCGAGCCTTGCCATGGGGCCAATCTGCGTCGCTTCATTGATTGGATCGCCCATTTGCAGTTCTCTTGTTTTATTTATGAACAGAGGCACGAACTCATCGGCGATTTCCGCCACAGGGATAATGCGCTTGGCCGCGATGCATGACTGCCCGCAATTCTGGAATCGTGATCTTACGGCAAAGTCCGCCGCAAGTTCGAGATCGGCGTCCCGTAATACAATGAATGCATCCGATCCGCCGAGTTCCAGCATGCACTTCTTCAGATGCCGACCGGCATGGGAAGCGATTTCTCGTCCTGCCTGCTCTGAACCGGTAAGCGTCACTGCTTGAACGTGATGGCATGCAATTGCTTCGGCTACGTCACCAGCCTCGATCATGAGCGTAGTGAAAAGAGACGGTGGAAAACCTGCATCCGTAAACAGCTGCTGCAATGCCAGTGCACATTGGGGCACGTTGGAAGCATGCTTCAGAACGCATGCGTTTCCCGCCATTAATGTAGGCGCTCCAAACCGGATGACCTGGAAAAAAGGGAAATTCCATGGCATTACCCCCAGTACAATTCCTATCGGCTCGTAGCAAACATAACTTTTGCCGGCGCTTGTCTGAACCATCTCCGACTGCAGGAAATGCTCCGCATGCACGGCATAATAGTCACAGACCAACGCGCATTTCTCCACCTCTGCGCGCCCTTCACGCACAGGCTTTCCCATTTCCACCGCTATCAGGGCGGCATATTCATGAACCCGCTCATGCAACAAATGCGCAGCTCGATGCATATACTCTGCCCGCTGGGAAAAAGCGGTTTGCGCCCAGGTACGCTGCGCCTCGCCGGCCTGTTCCAGGGCAGTGGCGAGTCGATGGCCATCCCAGCTGTCGTAGGTCCTGAGGGTCTTGCTGGTAGCAGGGTTGAGACTGATATACGGCATGATATGCTATTCTTCAGACAGAAAATGCGGGGCCTAAAAGGTAGCCAGTGAACGAATGAAAAAGGTCTGGGGTGGACATGTTTGAACAAACTCGTCTGTCTGGTATCTCACGTGTACTTCATGTATAGCAGGTTTATGAAAAAATTTTTTGCGGGTTTTTTTCTTGTGATGTCCGCCCCTGCATCAGCGGCCGGTCAAGACAGCGACTTCGTCGCCATGCGGCAGGCTTATCAGGCGGGCAACGCGCCGCGTGTGGCCATTTACGCCCAGCGTCTGCGCGGACATGTTCTCGAACCGTATGCGGTCTACTATCAGTTGCGGCCGCAACTGAGAAACCAGGCGGTCAGCAGCGAGGCCATAAGTCAGTTTGCTGAACGTTATCGCGATAGCCCTCTGAGCGATAAACTGCAGAGCGAGTGGCTGAAAAAATTAGGCAGAGCCGAGCAATGGGAGTTGTTTGCCGAAGGATATCCCGCCCTGAAAAACAAGGATGCTGAACTGATCTGCTACTCGTTCCAGCAGCGTATCTGGGCCAACGATATGAAAGCATATGACGAAGCGCGTCCGCTTTGGTTCACTGCGCGCGACCTGCCCGAAAGCTGCACGCCGGTTTTCGATACGCTGATCAGCGCCAACGTTCTGGCAGACAAGGATATATGGGCAAGGCTGCGGCTGGCGCTTGAAGCAGGGAACGTGGGGGTTGCCAGATTTGTCAATCAGTATCTGTTCGACGATCAGAGACTCGACGATCGCAGGCTGCGCGAAGCTGCCGACAACCCGCTTCGCTATCTGGAAAGGCATCGTGGCGCGATAAAGACCCAGGCGGACCGGGAAATCGCCCTTTTCGCAATGCAACGCCTGCTGCGCAGCGGACCCGATCAGGCGCATGCCTACTGGGCCAGAATGCGTCCATATTTCAGCGAGGCGGAGCACTCCTACTTTCTGGTGCAACTGGCGGACCAGGCTGCGCGCAGGCTCCACCCGCGCGCCCTGGAATGGTTCATTGAGGCTGCCCGGTCGGCTGCACCCGCCGTGCTGACGGATGCGCAGCTTGGATGGAAGGCGCGCGCGGCATTGCGTGCCGGCAACTGGGCGCTGGTATTCGAATCCATCCAGGCAATGTCCAGTCAGGAGCAGCAGGCTGGAGTATGGCGTTACTGGAAGGCGCGTGCGTTGAAAGCCGCCGGGAAGACTATGGAAGCGAATACGATTCTCGGGCCGTTGAGCGCCGAGCATCATTTCTACGGACAACTGGCGGAAGAGGAGCTGGGGCTATCCATGGGCATTCCGGATAGCCCGTACAAGCCCACCAAGGACGAGATTGCGGCCATGGAGCGCCGGCCTGGAATCAGGCGGGCGCTGACACTGTACCGACTCAATCTTCGAACGGAAGCGGCGAACGAGTGGGCATGGACGGTACGCGACCTGGATGATCGGCAACTGCTTGCTTCGGCAGAGGTAGCGCGGCGCAACGGCATCTACGACCGGGCGATCTATGCCGCGGACAGGACCGTGCAACAGCACGATTTCAGTCTGCGCTTCCCCGCCCCCCACCGGGATACACTCAGCAATATCCTGAAACAGCAGGAACTGGACGAAGCCTGGGTGTATGGCCTGATACGGCAGGAGAGCCGTTTCGTAAGCGACGCACGTTCCAGCGCGGGCGCCATGGGCCTGATGCAGCTCATGCCCGCGACCGCGAAATGGGTGGCGAAGCAGGTGGGAATACGCCAATATCGTCCAGGCCTCGTGACCGAAGTGAATACCAACCTGAAACTGGGCACCTATTATCTCAGGCATGTTCTCGAACTGACCGGCGACCAGCCGCTGCTGGCATCCGCGGCGTATAACGCGGGACCCAGCCGGGCCTGGCAGTGGCGCGACGAGAAGCCGCTGGAAGGCGCCATCTATGCCGAAACCATACCGTTCAACGAAACCCGTGACTATGTGAAAAAAGTCATGAGCAACTCGATGTATTACGCCAGAACATTCGGCCATCAGATAAAGGCACTGAAACAGCGACTGGGAATCGTGGCCTCCAGATCAAACGGTCAAAATCCTCCGGAAGACGAGATCACGCCATGAAAATCGAAAACATCTGTATTTTTGGCGGCAGTGGATTTGTAGGCCGACATCTGGCGAATATTCTGACTGACCAGGAAATCTACCTGCGCATCCCGACCCGGAATTACGAGCGCGCCAAAGAATTGCTGGTGATTCCAACAACCGACCTGATGGAGGCGAACATACACGACGAGGCGGAACTTGACCGCCTCCTGGCGGGAATGGATGCAGTCATCAGTCTGGTGGGTATTTTGCATGGAGACTTCCATACCGTGCATGTCGAGCTGCCGCGCAAAATCGTAGCCGCCTGCAAGCGCAACGGGATTAAGCGCCTATTGCACATGAGTGCGCTGCACGCTGGCTCGGCTCAGCCCAGCGGGTATCTTCGCTCCAAAGGAGAGGGAGAGGAAGTTGTGATGGCGTCAGACCTGAATGTCACCAGTTTCCGTCCCTCGCTCATATTCGGCCCGGGAGATGCCTCGCTCAACCTGTTTTCCAGGCTTGGTCGATTGCCGATACTGCCGCTGGCTTCACCGGACGCAAAATTCCAGCCCGTGTTCGTGGAAGATGTCGTACATGCTTTTGCGGCCAGCCTGACTGCACCTGAAACCTTTGGCCAGTGTTATGACCTTTGCGGACCAAAACGCTATACCCTGCGTGAACTGGTTCAATACGCCGCGCAGACGGCCGGGCACGATCCTGCCATCGTGGGACTCGGCGACCGTCTTTCGCATCTGGAAGCTGCGATGATGGAGATTCTGCCGGGTAAGCTCATGAGCGTGGACAATTACTATTCGATGAAAATTGACAACGTATGTGATTGCAACGAGCCGGCCACCCTGGCTCAAGTTTGGGGGATATCGCCTACCTCGCTGGAAGCCGTCGCCCCGCTCTTTCTTGCGCGCCAGACACCGCACGAACGATACGATTACTTCCGGCACTGGACCCGCTAAGGAATCGCAGGAGGAAAAGGTCATTCACATTGGCCACCGGATCAGACATTGCGCTATCAGGGGCACATGCACAGCAGAGCAATCATCCAGGCAGTAAATGCCGTTGAATTCGGACCAGCCGGGATACTTCCATCATGAAAAGCTATCTGGTTGGCGGTTCCGTACGCGACGAAATTCTGGGCCTGCCGGTGAGCGATCACGACTATGTCGTTGTCGGGTCTTCGCCGGATGAGATGGTACAGCTTGGTTATCGGCCTGTGGGCAAGGATTTTCCCGTTTTTCTCCACCCCCTCACTCAGGAACAGTATGCACTCGCCCGCACGGAGCGCAAGGTTTCCCGTGGATACCGGGGCTTCGAAGTATATGCTGCTCCGGGGGTGACGCTGCAGGAAGATCTGGCACGGCGCGATCTCACGATCAATGCCATTGCCAAGGATCAGGACGGAAATATTATCGACCCGTTTGGCGGTATAGCCGATCTGGAAGCGGGCATTCTCCGGCATATCAGCCCCGCCTTTACCGAAGATCCGGTACGGGTGCTACGCACGGCCCGCTTTGCTGCACGCTTCGGCTTCCGCGCCGCGCCAGAAACCCTCGCATTGATGAGCGAGATGGTGCACAACGGGGAAGTGGATGCACTGGTGCCAGAGAGAATCTGGCAGGAATTTGCACGCGGATTGATGGAGCAGCGCCCGTCGCGGATGTTTTACATGTTGCGGGAATGCGGCGCGCTGACTCGCATCATGCCCGAGGTCGATGCGCTGTTCGGCGTACCCCAGCCACCGCAACATCATCCCGAAATCGATACCGGGGTGCATGTGATGATGGTGATTGACTATGCCGCGGCCAGGAATTATTCATTGCCGGTCCGCTTTGCAGCGTTGACGCATGATCTTGGCAAAGGCACAACGCCGCCAGAGGAATGGCCGCGGCACATCGGGCACGAGGGCAGAAGTGTAAAACTGGTACGGGATTTATCGGAGCGGATCCGTGTTCCCAACGACGTGCGTGACCTGGCCCTGCTCGTAGCGCGCTACCATGGCGATGTGCATCGTGCCGCCGAACTGAGGCCCGCCACGATTGCCAATATGCTTCAGGGGGTGGATGCCTACCGCAAGCCGGAGCGTTTCGAAGAGTTTCTGCAAGCCTGCGCTTGCGATTTTCATGGTCGCCCTGGCTATGGAGAGAAGGCTTATCCGCAGGCGGAAAGACTTCGTAGCGCCCTGCACGCCGCGAGACAAGTGGATGCCGGCGCGATCGCCACCGAACTGGCTCAAATCGTTTCCGATCCCGCTTGCCTGCCCGCTGCGATCAATGCCAAAGTAAGCGAAGCGCGAGTGGCCGAGATCAGGAACCAGCTTGGCTAAGTGGAACGCGTTCCGGAGTCCTTTACCCTTACAGGAACGGATGGCTCATGCTTGAAGCCGACCCTGACTCGCGCCTCTCTTTCTAATGCCCCAGATCCTGTATACGCTCAACAGGTTGCTTTCCGACGATGAGATTGCTTCAGTTCCGCAGCCTGTCCAAACATCGCGGAAAACTGACGGAACCTGTTCGCTTATGGATTCCTAACGCAGCCAGGCGTTGATGTCGTCTGCTATCGCGGCTTCCTCGGAACATCCGCAAAAATCCGATCATACAGAAAGTTGGGCAGCAACCTCAGTGCCTTTGCGACGATCGACATCTGCCAGGGGATCACGCTGAACAACGTCCCGCTCTCGATGGTGCGGGCGATTTTTTTTGCCGCATCTTCCACGGTAAGGATGAAGGGCATGGGAAAGGGGTTGTTTGCAGTCATCGGCGTCACGATATAGCCGGGACAGATCGTGATGACGGATACTCCGCTTCGGTGCATCTCCACGCGCAGACTTTCCAGGTAGGTCATAGCGGCGGCCTTGGAAGCCGAATAGGCACCGCTGCCAGGAAGACCTCGATACCCTGCGACACTGGCGATACCGACCAGGCTGCCGCGACCGCGGAATCTCATCCCCGCAATGAATGGCTGAAAAAGATTTACCATGCCAGTAACGTTAATGGCAAGGATATCCGCGAAAACCTCCCTGTCTTCTGCGTACTCCGTAAGAGTACCGCGACTCACGCCGGCGTTGGCAATGACAATATCCGGGCAGCCATGGCGCTCCATGAAGTCTTGTGCAATTGCCTGGACCGCAGAAGCATTCGTGACATCAGCAGGGTATATCGATACGTCAGGCAGTTCCGCGGCAAGCTCTTCCAGGAGGTCTGAACGCCGGGCGATCAGACCGAGTGTCGCGCCCATGGCGGCATAATGATGTGCCAGTGCCTTGCCTAACCCGCTGGATGCTCCGCTGATGATGACTTTCAAGATATCAAGAAATCAAACAACCTGTCTGCGGGCATGGCTATTTCTTCTTGCGCTCTTCGCGTACTTTATCGATCAGTTCTTCCATGGTTCTGATGGTATCTTCCGGTGTGCTTCCCATCCTGCCGCTGGTCAGATATCTGCCATCCACTATCACGGAGGGAACCCCGGAGAGCCCATAGCTCCTGGACATCTGTGCTGCACGCATGGCCTGGTTTTGAACTGAAAAGGAATTATAGGCATCGATAAATTTTTTCCGGTCTACCCCTTGCCTGGCCATCCAGTCGAATAGCACCTCGTCCTTGGACAAATCAACCCGTTCACGATGAATCGCATCGTAAACCCTGTCGTGCAGCTTGTCTCTTTCTCCAAGGGCTTCCAGCGCATAAAAAGTCTTCGCGCCCGGCTCCCAGTTCGGGCGAAATACTGCCGGAACGTAGCGAAAGTTCACGTCATCGGGAACTCGCTTCAGCCAGGCTTTGATCCGAGGATGCAATTCATAGCAATGAGGGCAGCCATACCAGAAAAACTCGAGAACTTCTATCTTGTTGCCTACGGAAGTTGGTTGAGGATGAGGCAGAAGGCTGTAATCCCTGCCTTCATTGATCTCCGCATGAGCGGCAGAAGATCCCAGCGTTCCTGCGCCGGCCAACAATAGCACTACGGCAAACAAACGTAATGAATTCATCTTGTTGCCTCCTGGCAAAAATTGGAATTGGGGGAACGATCCTTCCTTGCTCAGATCCTGTTACTGTACGCTGTGACCGATCTTGATGGGACTGCTCTGGATACCGCTTCGTTGCAACGATGCGCGAATGCGGTCCATGTCCCCCGCGCTGGCATAAGGACCCAGGCGCACCCTGTGCCAAACTCCTTTTGCCGGCACATCTGCGGCCTGGATAGAAGCCTGGATTCCCAGCATTGCAAGTTTTGCTTTCAGGTTTTCTGCATCATTCTCGTTCTGGAATGATCCTGCCTGAAGATAGTATCTCTCCGTCGAAGATGGCTGCTGCGGGAAAGATTGTTCCGAAGAAGCTTGAGGCAGAAAACCTTGCCCCTGTTGCGAAGGAGGCCGTTGTGGAGCCTGTCCGGATGGTTGCTCGACCGCGGGCTCGTCGGTCCCCGGCAGCATTTGATAAAACTCGAATCGGGGCCGGTCGTCCCCGGTCGCCGGATTGCCCTCCGCACCCTGTGCAGCCTGGTCGCTTCGGGAAAGGCTCACGGGACTTTGCCCTTCCTCCACCGAAGATTTCTCCTGAGAGATGAAAGGACTGGGGGCCTGATTGATATACATCCACGTACCAATGGCAGTGAGTAGCCCAAGGGCATAACCGATAAAAATGCCCACGAGGAGCGTGCTGCTGCTACGCCTACCAAAAACAGAAGAGTTGGGAAAGGTTTTATAATCTCGATTCATGGAAATACTTCGCATATGCGGATTCACATTTTGACAGGAGCATTCACGCCCAGCAGTTTCAACCCATTGCTCAATACTTGGCGTACCGCGGCGATCAGCGCTAACCGGGCAAGCCGCACCGAATTTTCGGGTATCAGAAAACGTGTAGAATTATAGTAACTATGGAACTCTCCCGCCAACTCCCTGAGATAAAAAGCAACAAGATGAGGCGATAGTTCCCTGACGGCAGCTTCGATTATTTCCGGATAGTCGATCAGTTTTTTCAGAAGGGATAATTCCGCTGGGGCAACAAGCGCAGAGGTGTCCATTGCAGCCAACGCAGCAGGATCTCCTCCCCATTGCTCCAGCACGCTGCAAACTCTCGCATGGGCATACTGCACGTAATACACTGGATTGTCCGTGCCTTGTGATTTGGCCAGATCGAGGTCAAAATCGAGGTGCTGATCGCTTTTACGCAATACATAGAAAAAACGTGCTGCGTCGTTCCCGACTTCCTGGCGCAGTTCCCTCAGCGTGACGAATTCTCCCGCCCGTGTAGACATGGAGGCTTTCTTGCCCGCGCGATAAAGAACTGCAAATTGCACCAGAGCAATCTCCAACCTGCCGGGATCCATTCCCAGCGCCTGCATTGCACCTTTTACCCGCGAAATGTAACCGTGGTGATCCGCTCCCCAGATATCGATGACACGATCGAAACCACGTTCGAACTTGTTGAGATGATAGGCGATATCGGAAGCGAAATAGGTGAACTGCCCGTTTTCCCGCTGCACGACCCGGTCTTTTTCATCGCCGAAATCGGTTGAACGAAACCAGATCGCTCCATCCTGCCGGTAAAGATGATTTCCCTCTTCAAGTTGCCGAACCGCGTGGGCCACCCTGCCGCTATCGAATAGGGATTGCTCGGAAAACCATGTGTCGAATACGACACCGAATTCCATCAGGTCATTACGGGCGTCGCCGAGTTGTTCAGTCAGGACGAAATTGTGGATATACGCGTAGTCCTGCCCAAGGAGATTTTTGGCGCTGCTGATCAACGCGTCAAGTCCTGCTTCGGCGTCTTCCCCATCCGCCGGACTCCCTTCAAACAACAACTCGGGCTGATGCACGTAGCGGCTTGCATGCGCCTTATGGATCAGCCGTGCCATATCGCGCACGTACTCACCTTGGTAGGCGTTGCCGGGAAAAGGGACGCTCACCCCGTTCATCTCCAGGTAACGCAGCCAGGTGGAAAGTGCCAGAATATCCATTTGCCGCCCGGCGTCGTTGACATAATACTCGCGTGTGACCGAGTAACCTGCCGCAGCCAATACGTTAGCCAGACTAGCTCCGAATGCTGCGCCGCGGCCGTGGCCCACATGCAACGGGCCGGTAGGGTTAGCCGAAACGAATTCGACCTGAATCGTTTTTCCTGCGCCGATATTGCCTTGGCCGAACTTCTCCCCGTTTTCCAGTACATATTTGGGGAACTGCTGTTTAATCGGCGTCGCCAGGAAGAGATTGATAAAACCTGCTCCGGCGATTTCGACCCTGTCCAGATACGGAGATTCGGTCAGGGCGTCAGCCAGCAGGCCTGCTATGTCACGGGGGCTCCTGCGCAACGATTTGGCAAGTTGCATGGCCAGGTTACAGGCATAATCTCCATGACTTGCCTGCTTTGGCCGCGCAAACTCGATATCAAGCTCCATGACAGCGTCCGGCTGCTTCAGTTCTTCGAGAGCGTGGCGCAGGAGATCGGCGAAATGGGATTTTAAATTGGGCGGAGCTGGGGAGGTCACGAACGAACGGTGCGAATTGAATGCAGGCGCTATTATAACGGGGTTGAGTCCCGTTACGTTTGATCTTGGCGATTTTTATTCCACAACGCCTGGAGGTTCGTTCTGCCAATCCTCAGCGGAGCTTTTTCAGCCCGCCAGGCAGCGACGATGACCCAGCGCATTTCTCATCGTTGCAGCGCCGGGTACCTGCTAAAAAACGATTGTCCAGCCCGGCTGATTTGCTTGTGCCCTGCTGTAAGATACTCCATGCACCTTCAGGCCATTCTGGTTAAGCAGCGTAATGATGCCCCCCTTATTGGATAAGGCTACTGGAGGCTGAATATCCACGCGAAGCGTGCCTCCGGGATCAAGCATGCCGAACAGAGGCATTTTAGCCTTCTGCTTGTCAGCCAGCTGCCATCCCGCCAACGAAACGGCCCGGTCACTGGCATTCAGAATTTGAACCCATTCCCGCTCGGGAGATTCCTTTGAATTTACCAGCGCTGCAACTATACGCACCAGCCCATCGGGCAACAACTCGGTCGGCTGAGGTGTAACTGGATCGGGATTCCTCGCCTCGCCTTCTTCCCATTCTCCCAGCGTGTGTCCTGATTCATCGTCGGTATGCCAGCTTTGCGACTGGAATTTCAGAAAAACGGCAGTCCATTGCTGTTGAAGGGGAAACTGAAACAAAAGGCCACCATCCTGCCATACGCCGTCATCCGCAACAAATCTCCCGACATTTCCCTGGTTCATGTGGATATCATGGATGCCGTTACCAGGGATGAATCCGAAATATTTGTCCGCTTTGTTCGGCTCAGGACCCCATCTCTCGCCAAAGGCGTAAACCAGCGCCTCCTCATCTGCCATGGCGCGCTGTACGATCTGATCAAGCTTTTCGTTCAGATCGTTATCCGGTCCCGGAAGATCATGCGGAAGAGGTGTCATCAGCCCCGGCTGTATGAGGTTGCCGCGGATCATATCGAGCGCACCGGATGCAGAATTCGGCGCAAGCTGGCTGAACCCGCCCGGCAGCGAGGAAATCACGGTCGTGATCGGATGGATGAAATGGGATTTTATGTGGTACATCAGTTCAGATGGAGCCAGCTGCGACCTTACATTGATCGCAATACGAAAATGAACCCCTGCCTCATCCACGACATGTATTTGATAGTGAGGTGACGAGCCCGAGCCAAGGCGACGGGCAATAGCGCGTCCTTTCAGGACGCCGTAAGCATTCAGTGGCATGATCGCTCCTCTGGAAAAAGCTGAATGGTATCGGACCCAGGTATTGCTATGTATAGCTGTAAATGCAGCCGCCCGCAGAGAATGCCGCCCCTCTTTGCGGAATGGCTACTGCCAACCTTCTTGCAAGTACGCGAAACCTCGCTTGTCGCTGCTTTCCTACCAGCTCAGCCTGAGATAACCTGTCGATTCGGAGAAGTTGAAGCGGACTGTGTTGATGCCCCGCCGAATGGCGGGGCGTCTGGTAACCGGATGAAATGGTCCCGCGGCGGAACGGGACCGTTCGATTCTTAAGCGGCTTTCACGCGGGGAAAAAATCCGCAGCTCATACTGGCCGGGATGAATTTCGCGCAATGCAGGAGCAAAAGGCCGCGCCAGGGGCTCGCCCACGAACACGCCTTCACCGGGCCAGGCTACGCTCTTCCAGTAAGCCTCGATGGCGCTTTCGCCCAGTGCATAGTGGAACATGGCAACCGCTGGAAACGGAAACTTCTGCATGTGGTTACAGGGTTCCACTACGGTACCATAACTGGCGGTGGCTCCAGCCTCCAGCCAGCGGAGGCTGCTCATCTGCGTGGAGTCCGTCAGTTGGCCACCCGTTGAGGTCAGATGATCAGCCAGTGCTCCCGGTAAAAAACCGAGTGTCTCGAGTTGCGGCACGTTGACTGAGCCCGTGAAATAAAACAGGACATCATTCCGGTCTGTCAATGCAGCGCTTTCGACAATCTCGACGGGAAACACGCCCTCCAACTCCCTGGCGGTCTCGTTGAAATAGGCTGCGCGCACGCTACGCGCCTTGTCCGGTGTAATGACGAGATAGGCGCGACCCTCGGGAAAGCTGTGATCCGACGCGACTCCCCGATCGATCAGTGCTTTTACCTGTTCAAAATCAATACCTGCCAGCATCATTGCGGGACGCAGGTGGTAATCGTTCTCGGGCTGCAAGCTGGGCGAATTGAAATAGGCGCTGGGCTGAGTCGGACTACAGCCGGATGAGCAGTAATGCTCGTCGAAACCGAAAGCCAGGGCCGAGGTCAGAGACATGCAGTCCACCCTGTAAGGCAGGGTCCACGCGACCGCGTACGCCTGGACATGAGCTGGAGTCAGCCGATCGATTTCATTCTTCAACTGACTGAACTCATCCCTTGAAAGGGCACTGCGGCCGGGAGCAAACTCCACGTGGATCATGTTGCTCTCTGGGATATGACGCGCACTTCGGTAGTAATCACCCACTTGCCGCGACAGGGCATCGCTGTCGTTGATGACGACCGCGATGTCATGGGGAGTCAGGCCCGAGCGAGGAAGTTCGATTTGCGCCTGAGCCGCGGCCTTCACTGGACCCGCCGGGCCATATGCCAGAAAGATCAGCGGAACGGCAACGAATAGCAATAAATGCCTCGTTCCAGATAAGGAACGGCACGCCCTACAACACGTCGCGAACCGATTTATTACGATCTTGATCGTAAGAGTATTCCATAGTGATGTTAAGACACTGGGGGAACTGTTCCTGAGGGGGCAGAATCAGGGGAATTTACCGTTCCCGCTGGAGAATCGCGTCTTTCGCGTCCATCATAATGACTTTCGGAAACTGAGTCCATCACGCTCATGTTGCCTCTTCATGACTTTCTGCGCCGGCGGGTAGCGGATATCCCGCTGACGAAACTGCTCGTAGCCTCCAATGTACTGGTTTTTCTTGCCACGCTTGCAGGAGGCGCTGGCCTGTGGCATTCCTCCAATACGGTGCAGCTTGCATGGGGCGCCAATTTTGGTCCTGCAACCCAGGACGGCGAATGGTGGCGCCTGGGCAGTGCGATGTTCCTTCATTTCGGCATCCTGCATCTGACCCTCAACCTGTGGGCGCTATGGGATGCCGGGCAACTGGTTGAACGCATGTACGGACACATTCGTTTTGGCTTCATCTATTTCATCAGCGGACTGACCGGAAATCTGTTGTCTCTCGTTGCACACAAGGGGCTAGCGATCTCGGGTGGCGCCTCGGGGGCGATTTTTGGCATATATGGGGCACTGCTGGTATTCATGTGGCGTGAGCGGAACAATCTTCACCCGCGGGATTTTCGCTGGTTTTTCTGGGGAGCCGCCGGTTTTGCGGCAGCCAGTCTCGCTCTCGGGTTTGTGATTACAGGGATCGACAATGCGGCGCACATCGGCGGATTTGCCGCCGGACTGCTTGGCGGGATCGTATTTGCACTGCCAGCAGACTTGCCTCAACGTTCCGCTCGTCGATTCAATCGAATCCGCGTGTGCGGAACAGGTGTTTACATCCTTGCCATCGCCATCCTTGTCAGCCAGATTCCTGTCCGTCCCTACAGGTGGAGCGAAGAGGCGCTTGCACGCAGGGAAATCGGAGAGTTCCTGCGCGAGGACGCCGCAATCACGCAAGCCTGGCGGAGCATCCTGGATGAAGCCAGGCAAAACGGGATTTCATTCGATGAACTGGCAGGGCGCATCGATTCCTCCGTAGGCGATCGTTACGAAGAAAGCTTCGAGGAGCTGTCCCGGCTTCCCGCCGACCCCGCCTTGCCCTCCGCCGCTGCAGTGGAGATGCTGCGTGACTATGCGGAACGACGCAGAGATGCGTCGCGCGCCTTCGCAGAGGGCCTGCGCACCCATGACACGAAGCAGATACGCGACGCGCTGGAAATGGCAAGCCAGCGCGGGAGTCACTCTGCTGACAATAAG
>CAYXQR010000114.1:0-6599 GCA_964466955.1 uncultured Nitrosospira sp. | reverse complement strand
TTTGGCCGGGCGCTACCAGTTGAGGACTGCGCAAGCTGGTGAGAGTGTGAGTTTCAATCCAAGCCCGGCCCGTTGGCCGGGCGCGAAGCAGGAAGCTGCGGGTAAAAAGCAAGACAACCTAGTTTCAATCCTCGCCCGGCGCTTTGGCCGGGCGCTACGGCGGCCTCTTCGTTACCGGATTGGTTACCGCAAAGTTTCAATCCTCGCCCGGCGCTTTGGCCGGGCGCTACAGTACAACTACAACTCTATGATACAACAATGAATATGACAAGAAATACGCGAACCCCTCAGCCACAGCCTGAGCATTCAACCGGAAATGCGAAGCTCGAATAAAATTATTCATAAATATCAACCACATGGCTGCGGCGCGAACACCCCCGTATTCTTAACATCACTCAAGGTGCGCGCACTTCAAATAACAAGTGGGCCTTCGAAATCCACCGCTTTGAAATTTCCATATTCCTTTACGTGCAGTTTTACTGGCTCGGTCAAACGATATATGCGAAGACTGTCTTCCTTCTGTTCAATTTCTGCCAATAGCTTTCGTTCCAATTCTTCATACTGCATCAAATCTACCCTGCATTCGAAAACCGATTTCTGTACGCGCTGCCCTATTCCTTCGCATATTTTCGCCACACGCCGCAATCTTTTACGCCCTTCCCTGGTTTCAGTCGAAACGTCATAGGTTACGATGATGAGCATGATTACTTCACCATAAAAGGTATGTAACCATCCATCTCACCACGGATAGTTCATGCCATGAAGCGTGCCTGAAGCTGGGGCAATAGCCCTATCGATATCTTGGTTCCCAACAGGGGATGTGTAATTTGCTCCTGCTTGCGCTCCTGGTATGCCACTACCACGGCCTTCCGCGCATCTCCATCCAGGTAAACTGCTCCACCTTCCCGTTCCTTGAGATCCTGCGCCGCAATTTGCCCACGATTTATGAGTGTCAAAGCCAATCGATCAGCCAGAATTGCTCGGAATTCCTCCATCAAGTCGAGTGCCAATGCTGCTCTGCCAGGACGCACCGCGTGTAGAAAGCCTAATTGAGGATCAAGGCCCACGCTCTCCAGCGCCGAGCGACAATCGTTCATCACCATGGAATAAAGAAACGATAGCAATGCATTGAAACGGTCGCGAGGCGGACGGCGCGACCGTCCATTCATGGTGAAAAATTCACGTATATTCCACCGCACCAAGCGCGGTAACGCAGAAAAATAGGTCTTCGCAGCATCGCCCTCGATTCCGCGTAATACATCCAGGCTAACTGTTAGCGGGAGATTGCGAACAGATCGAGCCAGGGATTCGGCCGCCTCGCTTAGCACTTTCTGGTCTTGCGCATCACCCGACTCACGAGCGCCGCGCATCAGTACCTGACGTGAATTCCGTAATTTCCCCGCGATCACTGCCTTCGCTGTTTCCAGCACAAACTGCTGATCCGCAGCCGCGCGATGCTGCGCCTGTCGAAGCAGAATATTGCCGCTTACCGCTCCTTCCAGGCGGGCTTTAAAACGCCCATTATCGTCCAGCAAGACCAGGCTGATTCCATCGTCAGCACACCGGTGCATCAAAGCTGGGGAAACCATGATATTGCCAAAGCAGACCACCGAACCCAGATGATGTAACGGCACCTGCAATTTCTTTTGGCGCTCGACATCTATGCGCAATGTGTCATTTTCCAGATGCACATAAGAGAGCGGCGTCATGATGTAAAGCGTATTGAGCACCTGACGCATTTTTTACTCTGGCACGAAAAGCAAAGAGCGCAAGACCGTTTGTGCCGGCATGGCCGTTAGAGCTTCAGGTTGGCAAATATCCTTCAACGAACACTCCTTGCAACGCGCATCATTCACGGGCGGCGGCAATTTTCCGGAAACCAGCAAGGCGTGCACCGCCGCCGCCACCTCCTCCACGTGGCCGCGGAATGCTTCAGTGATTATCACTTCCCGTCGCCTACGGGAAGAATGATGATAAATCGCGCCACGAAGAACAGATTTCCCGGTCATCTCTTCCAGGCAAAGCGCCTGAGCCGCCAGTTGCAGATCGTCGTGGACTTTAGCTTTGCGAGGACCATGCTTGGTTTCTACGGGGTAGATGGTCCCGTCATGTCGAAACTCGACGGCATCGCACCGGCCGGTCAGGCCCAGGCGATCGGACCAGACCGGTAACGCCCGTTCCACTCTCGCACCGGGCTGCGTTTCCCATCCCGGCTCGTCAACCCGTGCATGCACTGCATCACCCCTGGCTGTGTGAACATTACCGGAAAACTGCTGCTCGACATGAATCAGAGCACATTGACGCGGACAGTAGCTGTAGTGCTGTAGCGCGGATATCATGATCGGCTCGCATTCAGCTACCCGCATGCTTTGATCCATCAGCCGACTCGGCGAATCAGGCTAACATCAGCAGGCAAACCCGCCTCATCAAGTGAAACTTCATAATCGTCAAAATTGCGTGGTACCGCTACACCCTCCCTGAGTTGCGGATGAATACGGGCAAACAGATCATGTGCGCGAGCGTTTCCTAATTCGCTATCATGTTTAAAAACATACAAGCCGCGCGTAGACATTTCCCCACGAGCTGCGGAACGGTCATGCTCGAACATCTGCTCAAGCGCCTGCCACAGCAACTCCAGATCATCTTCATCAAAACCGGTTTGCTTGGCGAGAAAGGATGATACAAACCCATGGGCCACATAGAGTCCATAAGGAACGGTGAATTTACGACCCATTGTACGATTATCACCGCCCTGTTTTTCAGCCTCTGCATCCGTGGCAACAGCCATACGGGTAATCGAATGCTCCAGCGTGACGATGGGATCAATGGAACGGGCAAAGGTTAGCTGTACCGGGCCACGAACCTGCCCACAATTTATACCAGTGGACATGACTGCACCAAATGTGCGCACATCAAAGAAATTGCGGCACATCCATTGCCTCGCCTCATCAACTGCATCGCCCCCCTTGCGCTTCTTGTCGTCGCCCTCAAGCAGTTCCGGTTTACCTATACCAACATATGCACGTTTATGCTGATTGTTCAGAACAGCCTTTTCCTTAACGTAGATCTCGAACCTCTTTCTTTCACCGGCCAACGATTCGGTTATTTCAGTTTGATCTTTCGTCATTCCGACGAAATTGCGCACCTTGCGTTTGAGGCTTACATCCGTAACCAGTCCGCGCCCGGATTCAGCATCCAGGCGCGGTAAATTGCCAGCATCCGGATCGCCGTTGGGGTTACCGTCTTTTACGTCGAACAGCAAAACGAAGTCGTAACGATTGTTCAGTACCATGAATTTTATTCTCCCTTGTTATTGGATGAGGTGGATTCAGATTTGGTGAAAAAGGCCTGCCGCTGGTGGTAATAGCCGATGGCGAAACGCCCTTGGTCGGCAAGACTCAAATGCTGGGGAAAATCGCTAATCCCGGACATGATTTGACCGATGAGTCTCTCAAAGAAACGTTTGCGTCCTTCCTCCAGTTTCGCAAGATGATGATTTTTAAGTTTCATCAGGTTGGAAAATACCGTAACGGGTGTGCTGGACGCCGCGCCATAGAAACGGTCCCGGATAGTAGCGCCAGGATTGATGGCTTCCTCCTGCACTTTTTCCAGCGCAGCAAATAGACGTCCGATACGATAGCCGGGATTATTATTGCTTTCATCGAGTGACACGGTGATCTCCTTCTCCTGGGACTGGGAATAACGAATCTGCCGGTTCAGGCAGGCTTTGATAAGAGCTGCACGTGGGTAACTGACTTCCTGCTCTGCACGGATGCGGCGAATAACCGCTTGCAACAGCGTTGCGGGATAAGGAAGGCCGGCAAGAATTGCACGCATGAATTCGCCAGCAAGATTGGGTGTGATGTTCTCTGACTTTCCTTGGGCGGCAGTAGAAACCAGTAACCGGAAAAGCGAGAGATATGGTTTTTCAAAGTTGGCGCGGGTAATGTCCAGATCGTCAAAGTGCTGCCGAATGCGCGTAGACATTTCGATAATCGTTCCAATCAGCCAGAAACGAATACTGATGCGTGCCGCATTGGGAGCAAGACCGAGAACGTAAAAGCGAGTATCACCTTGATCATTGCTAAACGCCCCTGTCTTCGGCGATTTAAACAACGCCTCGACAGCACGGGTATGTTGCTCCGGATCGTCTTTTGGCGGGTCAGTAAACAAATCGGCAAAAATATCCTCAAGCTCCGTTTGCCGTTCCGACCAGAACACAGTGGAAGTATCGCCTACTTGAATACGTTGATGGTTTGCACGTATCAGAAGGTGATTCAACGCTGTCGCGTAGCGAAATGCGGCCACCTTTGACACCGGAAAGTTATATCCCTGCTTCTTGCCGAAGGAAGAGAATGATGGGTTTTCTAAATGATTGACTGCCGCAAACGGAGCAGGCTTCTCGTTGACTCCAGATATCGGTGGATGTAGCCGTTCAATTTCAGATAATTTCCCTGTAAGCAAGCAAATACCTCGAATGTTATTAGAGTCCTCCTTTTCTTTACCGTTGTTGTCGACACAGGACTGCTTGAATGCAATGTAATCTTTGATCACTGGTAGATGGATTAGAAGACTCGGAAAGGCACTCAGCCTAAACGTAAGATTGCAGCCCTTAATCTTTGTACAATCATTCCAAGCTGGGTGTTTTGCAACTTCAGTAAATTGCTTGCTGTCATAGAATTGAATCACAGCATCTAGCTCTGCCGATTCAGCCATGCCAAACCGAATCTGTCGTATCTTGTCTATAAAAGCACTGTTTTGCTTTACGGCCATAGATCGAGCTTCGTCTGTTCCGTCTTTTGGCGCCGCCAGAACAAACCCATAGTGATCCCACAGAAAATTTGGGCTTTCCCATGCATTTTTCCCAGATCTGATTTCAGCCTTCGGCACCAATACTGATTTTGCCCTTGCTTTCTTTGTCCCGTTCTCCCTTATATCTTCCAAATTGATGAATCGGCCATCAAGGTCGATCACAATTAAAAATGGAATCTCCTTAAATTCCCATCCAAAGGGTGCAAGCTCTGCTCGTTCGTAATAATCGCATAGCGCCTGAAGAATCACCCACGCACCTCCACATCGGCTAAGTCAAGCACACCCCTTTTCAGTTCGGCGCGAAAGAAACGAGGGATGGGACTGGCGCGATCGCTGTAATCCATGTCGTACAGCATCCAGCCCAGATCACGGCTCTCTGCAATAGGTGCGGATGTAGCGGTTGGGCTATCAACTAGCCGGAAAGCGGCGGCAAACTCGCGGCAGCCCAGATAAGGCTGGTTCACGCATTGACCCTTGCTGGCGCGGCGCTCGAACATATCCAAAAATTTGCCGGGAGTATTATTCTCACCAGCATGAGGAAGAAGCTCGAAACCCGCATGGATGCGATATGCGACATCGCGCAGGAATAGCCCTGCCCGTTGCTGGCGCTCATCTTCAATGTAGAGCCCGAGGTTGCCATTACCGATTTTCATGGCTGTCTGAACATTGCGGGAAGACACTACCGCGCCTACTTCATTACGCCGCAAGGTAATCCACTTTATCGGCTTCAGTACTTCGATCTTTGTCACTTGCCAGCATATTGCCGGTTTCCAAAGTACTGCCTCGAATACTGCGCGGGCTGCGGAAGGTGTGATAACGTCATAGCTGACACGCTCTACCTTCATTTCCGGTCGAGTGAAGCAGGCAAAATCGCCTGTTATCTCCAGACAAAATATTTTCATTTTTCTTTTTCCTTGATTCATATTCATGCAATCAGCTCATCGGGTGATATGCCACCGTCAATTACAACACCAAGGGTTCCGTCGTAAAGCCTGTCTCCCACTTGGGCGTAGATGCCCGGGCGGGTTTGATACACATCGCCCTGTCTCTCCAGTTGCGTGAACAGGTGCCGAGGTATGTTCACGGCATAGCGCTGAAGTTTACGCATCAGCTTCCGCGTTGGACCAGTACACGCTAATTCGTCAAAAAGCTCCGGGCTCTTTCCATACCGCACCAAAATGGTCCGGTATGCGTCATCGTCAATCAGCCGGAATTTCTGCGCGGCCGTGCGAAATTGAATTTGGCCTTGCCGGGCGTCGCCGGCAAGAAGGCTGGTGATACCTTGCTTATCCAGTGAAGGCGCACGAACATAGAGATGTTCGAAGAACTGCCTGGCAAGATTGCGGCCGAGAATATCCCGCTCTGGTCCAGCCAGCAAACTGACCGAAATTTGCGCTGCTTGACGCAGCAAACCGGGTGGAGCCGGGGTTGGCGGTACAAAGATTACAACTCTGCCAAGGTTGTCCAATTTACCTTCGCGATTACATCTTCCTGCCGCCTGAGCAATGGAATCCAGTCCCGCCAGCGCACGATAAACTACCGGAAAATCGATATCTACCCCGGCTTCCACCAGTTGGGTGCTGATGACACGCATGGGTTCGCCACGTTTCAATCGTCCCTTAATGTCAGCAATGACGCGGCTGCGGTGCTCCCCGCACATGAGTGCGGACAAATGCAACGTACCCTTGGGCATAAGCCGGTGAAGCTCGCGTGCATCGTCGCGCCGATTGACTATGCACAGCACATTTGAATGTTCAATCAATTCAGCGGCCAGATTGTCCCAACAC
>CAYXQR010000113.1:0-9480 GCA_964466955.1 uncultured Nitrosospira sp. | reverse complement strand
TGAACGTGCGGTAGTTGATGGTTTCCGGCTTTTTTACTTCACCATACGACCAGGAACGTATTTTTTCCGGAGAAGCAAGGCCGATCTTGATGGAATCGAACTCCTCTTTCTGGGTAACCTGTTTGAATAAATCAAGCAGTGCTTTCATTTATCACTCCTGTTGATCAGGCATCAACATAAAATTGTTCGACGACAAATACGGAAAACGGAGCAAGGCTCCCCCTTCCACGAAAGCTTGAAGAGCAGCTCCTCCTAATGCCGTTCCAGATCGATATCCATGGCCAGCGAACGAATTTCCTTTACCAGTACGTTGAATGACTCGGGCATGCCGGCGTCGATTTTGTGATCGCCCTTGACAATACTCTCGTACACTTTCGTGCGCCCGTTTACATCGTCCGACTTTACCGTCAGCATTTCCTGCAGGGTATAGGCAGAGCCATATGCCTCCAAGGCCCAGACCTCCATTTCACCAAATCTTTGTCCACCGAACTGGGCTTTGCCACCGAGTGGCTGTTGCGTAACAAGACTGTAGGGACCGGTCGAGCGGGCGTGCATCTTGTCATCCACAAGATGGTGCAGCTTCAGCACATGCATGTAGCCCACGGTGACAGGGCGGTCGAAGGCCTCTCCAGTGCGTCCATCGTGGAGGGTGACCTGCCCGGAACGAGGCAGACCGGCGAGCTCCAGCATATCCTTGATTTCCCGCTCGGTTGCCCCATCGAATACCGGAGTGGCGAACGGCACCCCATCTTGCAGGTTCTCAGCCAGATCCATCACTTCGCCTTCGGTCAGGGAGACGATATCCTCCTGTTTGCCGCTGGTATTGTAAATCTTGTCAAGCAGCGAGCGAACTTCCGCAGCCTTGCTTCCGGCATTCAACATATCGCCAATTCTTTGGCCCAGCCCTTTCGCAGCCCAGCCGAGATGCGTTTCAAGTATTTGCCCGACGTTCATCCGGGAAGGCACGCCGAGGGGATTGAGCACCACATCCACTGGTGTTCCGTCAGCCATGTAGGGCATATCTTCCACGGGCACGATTTTGGAAATCACGCCCTTGTTACCATGCCGCCCGGCCATTTTATCCCCGGGCTGCAGGCGCCGCTTGACCGCGACATACACCTTGACCATTTTCTGTACGCCGGGCGGCAGTTCGTCCCCTTGCGTAAGCTTCTTCTTCTTTTCCTCAAAAGCCTCATCGAATGCCTTGCGCTTCTGCGATAGCCCCTCTTCGATCTGTTCGAGCTGCACGCTTGCCCCTTCATCTGCAAGACGGATGTCAAACCAGTGATGCGGATCAATGCCACTCAAATACTCTTTCGTAATCGCGGCACCTTTTGCAAGCTTTTTGGGGCCGCCTGTAGCGGCCTTTCCCAAGAGCAAACGTTCGATGCGCAAAAACGCATCCGCTTCCACGATCCTCATCTGGTCGGCAAGGTCTTTCTTGTACCGCTTCAGTTCGTCGTCAATAATTTGCTGGGCGCGCTTGTCACGCTCGATTCCTTCACGCGTAAACACCTGCACATCGATCACCGTTCCGGAAATACCGGACGGTACTCGCAATGAAGTGTCCTTCACATCTGAAGCTTTCTCCCCGAAAATGGCTCTCAGCAGCTTTTCTTCGGGCGTCAGTTGGGTTTCTCCCTTGGGGGTGACTTTTCCCACCAGCACGTCACCCGCTTCCACTTCGGCGCCTATATGAACGATACCCGAGGCGTCCAGGCGTCCAAGCTGCGCTTCCGACAAATTCGAAATGTCACCCGTGATCTCTTCCGTTCCCAGCTTGGTATCACGACTCACTACGGACAGCTCTTCGATATGGATCGAAGTGAACCGGTCATCTGCCACGACGCGTTCTGAAATGAGAATCGAATCCTCAAAATTGAACCCATTCCAGGGCATGAACGCAACCAGCATGTTCTGGCCCAGTGCTAGTTCACCCTGATCCGTGGACGCGCCATCGGCCACCACGTCTCCGCGACCGATGATATCCCCCACTTTCACCAGCGGGCGCTGGTTGATATTGGTATTCTGGTTGGAGCGGGTGTATTTAATGAGGTTGTAGATATCCACCCCTACCTCGCCAGCCCGGGTCTCGGCGTCATGCACGCGTACAACGATGCGGCTCGCGTCCACGTAATCCACCACTCCGCCGCGCACTGCCTTCACCGCCGTTCCGGAATCCACCGCCACGACCCGCTCGATTCCCGTTCCCACCAGAGGCTTTTCGGCGCGAAGGCAAGGCACAGCCTGACGCTGCATGTTGGAACCCATCAACGCGCGGTTCGCATCATCATGCTCCAGAAACGGAATCAGCGAAGCAGCTACGGAAACAATCTGCGCGGGCGCGACATCCATATACTCGATCCGATCCGGTGTCGCCAGAGTAAATTCATTCTTGTGGCGACAGGATACGATGTCATTGGTGAATTCACCTTTATGATCCAGCTCGGCGTTTGCCTGAGCGATCACGTACTGGCCTTCCTCTATGGCCGACAGATAATCGATCTCATCGGTTACACCGCCATTTCTGACCTTACGATAGGGTGTTTCCATGAACCCGTATTCATTGGTCCTCGCATACAAGGCCAATGAATTGATCAATCCGATATTCGGGCCTTCCGGAGTCTCGATCGGACACACCCTGCCATAGTGGGTGGGATGCACATCCCGCACCTCAAAACCCGCGCGTTCTCGAGTCAGGCCACCAGGTCCCAGCGCCGATACCCTGCGTTTGTGCGTGATCTCTGACAGTGGATTGGTCTGGTCCATAAATTGCGACAACTGGCTGGAGCCGAAAAACTCCCGTACCGCGGCCGATACCGGTTTTGCATTGATCAGATCATGAGGCATCAGGTTTTCTGACTCCGCCTGACTGAGCCGTTCCTTCACCGCACGCTCAACCCGGACCAGCCCCGAGCGAAACTGATTCTCAGCCAGCTCCCCGACGGAGCGCACGCGACGGTTGCCCAGGTGGTCAATGTCATCAATTTCACCCCGGCCATTGCGCAATTCGACCAGGATGCGAATCACAGCGATTATGTCCTCGTTTGACAGAGTGGTCGGACCATCCAATTCGGTCTTCCCTACCCGGCGATTGAACTTCATGCGACCCACGACCGACAGATCATATCGTTCAGGCGCGTAAAACAACCCGTGAAACAAAGCCTTGACCGCTTCTTCCGTGGGTGGTTCACCGGGCCGCATCATGCGGTAGATCGCAATCTGTGCCGCCATCTGATCGGCAGTCTCATCTATGCGCAGCGTTTGCGAAATGTATGCACCCTGGTCAAGATCGTTTGTATAGATCGTGCGCACCTCTTCCATATTCGCATCGCGCAACTTGGCGAGCAGAGTCTCCGTGATCTCCTCATTGGCCAGCGCCAGGATTTCACCGGTTTCCTTGTCCACCACGTTGGAACCAAGTATCCGTCCCAACAGAAAATCTTCCGGAACCTCGAGTTTATCGATGCCGGCTTGCTGCATTTCACGCACATGCTTGACAGTGATCCGCTTGTCTTTCTGGACAATCGTGTTCCCACTTCTGGAAATGATGTCGAAACGCGCGGTATCCCCCCGCAATCGTTCCGGTATCAATTCGAAGAGAACGCGATCTCTCGAAAGATTAAAAGTATCGGACGAAAAGAAATTTTCCAGGATTTGTTCTGGCGTATATCCGATTGCCTTGAGCAAGACCGTAATCGGCATCTTGCGCCGCCTGTCCACTCGAAAATAAAGATAATCCTTGGGGTCGAATTCGAAATCAAGCCACGAACCCCGGTAAGGGATAATGCGTGCCGAAAAAAGCAGCTTGCCGGAAGAATGGGTCTTGCCGCGATCATGCTCGAAAAATACGCCCGGCGAGCGGTGTAACTGGGAGACGATCACCCGTTCCGTCCCGTTGATGATGAACGAGCCTGTATTGGTCATGAGTGGGATTTCTCCCATGTAAACTTCCTGCTCCTTCACCTCCCTCACGGTCGGCTTCGAAGCCTCTTTGTCCATGATCGTCAACCGTACCTTCGCTCGCAGAGGGGATGCATACGTCAATCCCCGCTGCTGACATTCCTTGACATCGAAAGGCGGAATCCCCAGAACATAATTGACGAAATCGAGGCGCGCGTTCTTGGAATGACTCTCGATGGGAAAGATCGACTTGAAGGCCGCCTGCAAACCTTCGTTTTCGCGCCTGTCGGGATCGGCCTGAGCTTGCAGAAAGCTCGCGTAAGACTCGATTTGTGTAGCGAGAAGAAAGGGAATCGGCAAAACGCTGGCGCGCTTTGCAAAACTCTTGCGGATACGTTTTTTCTCGGTAAACGAGTAGCTCATGGAGTCTCTCCGGAAGATCAGAAGACGTATGGAAGGAAAATGGGAGGCAGCGTACCTGTTTTAATAACCGTGCTACGTGTTCTACCGCACAAAAGATGCGGAAAAACAGAAAAAAACCATTTGCTGACAGCATGTGTTCATGCTGCCAGCTGGTCTTCTTGTTTTACTTTTACTTTTATTTAATCTCGGCCGTTGCGCCAGCCTCTGCCAGTTGTTTCTGAATGGCTTCGGCGTCCGCCTTGGCAACGCCTTCCTTCACCGGCTTGGGCGCCCCATCCACGAGATCTTTCGCTTCTTTCAAGCCCAGACCGGTTATTGCGCGGACAACCTTGATAACATTCACCTTGCTCTCGCCAACCGCTGTCAGCATGACAGTGAACTCAGTTTGCTCCTCTGCAGGAGCGGCTGCGGCACCGCCTGCGGGCGCAGCCGCAACAGCGGCTACGGCAGCTGCGGAAACACCGAATTTTTCCTCCACGTCCTTGATCAATTGGGACAGTTCGAGAACGGTCATATTTGCAATTGCATCCAGAATTTCTGCTTTGGCTATCGCCATGATTTTCTCCTGATTATTAACCTGATAATGATGTTAAGGTTCCAGCGGCAGACCAGCCTTCGATCAGGCGGCCTCTTTCTGATCGCGGACAGCTGCGACCCCACGGACAAACCGTGCGGGCACTTCATTGAGCGTACGCACGAAGTTGGCAATGGGGGCCTGCATCGTACCGAGCAACCTGCCAAGCAGTTCCTCACGGCTCGGCAGGGAAGCCAGACTGGCGATCTCACTGCCCGTAATCACGCGATCAGCCATGGCTCCCGCCTTGATCACAAACTTGTCATTGCCACGCGAAAACTCATGCAGCACCTTCGCCGCCGCAACCGGATCGCTTCCAATGCCATAAGCCAGCGGCCCCACCATGTGCTCGGACAGACCCGAAAACGGGGTATTCGCTACTGCGCGCCGAGCGAGCGTGTTCTTGAGTACTCGAAAATATATTCCCGATTCCCGCGCCTTCGCCCGCAACTGAGTCATACTTCCCACTCCCAGTCCACGATACTCCGCCACAATGATGGCCTGTGCCGTTGCCACTTGGGCGCTGACTTCAGCGACTACCGCTTTTTTTTCTTCCAGATTTAGACTCAAGGTAGTTCTCCATCAGTTAAAATGCGATACTGCGCCTTTGATTCCGGAATAACCGGGGCGCCAACCCGGCTCGAATCCAGATCGCTTTCGCACTACCACGAACCGGCGACCTTAAATCAGGAGACAATCCTGTTTTTTGGGACGCCATCTGCGCTGGGCGCTTGAGAAAAAGAAAGGCGCAAGAGGCCCTGGCGGCTCGTATCACCTGGCCTGTTCACGCTATCTTCCTCCCGCTCTCAATTAAGTTCTCAGGCGACAGCCAAACCACTGTAACCAACGTTTACGGCTACCCCCGGTTCAGATGTCCGCAGACAACCCCAGCGGTCTTTGATAACCCATTGTCCTGGCATTTGTGCCAGGACAATGGCCCAAAGTTCTTACAATTCCTGTATTTCAAAAGAATAAATACTCACTCACTTGATGCTGACCTGATCCACGCGCACGCCTATGCCCATCGTGCTCGAGAGGGATATCTTTTTAAGATAGATACCTTTGGACGTGGACGGCTTGGATTTGTTGAGCGCCTCTACCAACGCCAGTATATTTTGAGTCAGCGCCTCCACCGTGAACGACGCCCGGCCGATCGTGCATTGCACGATCCCCCCTTTATCGGCACGATATTGCACCTGTCCCGCTTTGGCATTCCTGACCGCGCTGGCGACATCGGGTGCCACGGTACCCACCTTGGGATTGGGCATCAGTCCGCGTGGACCGAGTATCTGACCCAATTGCCCGACTATGCGCATCGCATCCGGACTGGCGATGGCCACATCAAAATCGATAGTTCCCGATTTGACCTGCTCTGCCAAGTCCTCAAATCCGACGAGATCCGCTCCGGCAGCAAGTGCTTCCTTCGCCTTGTCCCCTTGAGCAAATACCGCTACCCGCACCGTTTTGCCGGTTCCTGCCGGCAACACTACTGAACCGCGTACAACCTGATCGGACTTCCGCGCATCGATCCCGAGGTTGACAGCCGCATCGATCGACTCGTCAAATTTTGCGGTAGCGGTTTCCTTGATGATCTTGAGTGCTTCCGCCAACGAATAATACCTGGTGCGATCGACTTGCTCGCTGATCGCCCTGAAGCGCCTGGAAATTCGAGCCATCCTATACGCCCTCCACTTCCACGCCCATGCTGCGGGCACTGCCGGCAACCGTGCGCACAGCGGCGTCCATGTCCGCTGCCGTAAGATCCGGCATCTTGATCTGAGCAATTTCTTCCGCTTGCTGCCGGGTCAACTTGCCCACCTTGTCCGTGTGAGGCTTCGCACTGCCCTTGCCTACGCCTGCTGCTTTCTTGATAAGCACCGTCGCAGGCGTGGTCTTCATGACGAAGGTGAAACTTTTGTCTGCGTATGCCGTGATAACGACCGGCACGGGCAGCCCGGCTTCCATTTTCTGCGTCGCTGCGTTGAACGCTTTGCAAAATTCCATGATGTTGAGCCCGCGCTGACCTAGTGCGGGCCCAATGGGTGGACTCGGATTTGCTTTTCCGGCAGGCACCTGCAGCTTGATGTAGCCGACTATTTTTTTAGCCACGACAATTCTCCTCTCGGGTACAGACGAGCGACCATGCTCTCCCCGGCTTTAATGACAATATGGCGCCGTTCCAGATATTGGTGGAACTCCGCCTTATTTCAGGCTCAGGCTTTTTCTACCTGGCTGAAATCCAGTTCCACAGGCGTAGGACGGCCAAAAATGGAAACCGATACCCGGAGCTTGCTCTTGTCATAATTGACATCTTCGACATTTCCATGGAAATCGGTGAATGGACCCTCTTTGACGCGCACCGCCTCACCTGCTTCAAACAGAATTTTGGGCTTGGGCTTCTCAACCCCTTCCTGAATCTGGTGAAGAATGTTCTCCACTTCCTTATCGCTGATCGGAGTGGGATTCATGGCCGAACCGCCGATAAATCCTGTGACCTTGGCGGTATTCTTGACCAGGTGCCATGTCTCGTCGGTCATCTCCATCTCTACCAGCACATATCCCGGGAAGAACTTCCGTTCACTGAGATTTTTCTGGCCGGCTTTCATCTCGATGACTTCTTCCACCGGAACAAGTATCTGCCCGAATTTATCCTGCATTCCGGCACGATTGATCCGCTCCTTCAATGCGCGTTGCACACTTTTTTCGAACCCAGAGTAGGCATGAACGACATACCACTTCTTGTCCATTACCCCTCCTGCCCCATGAGATACTTGACTGCAAACAGCAATCCGGCATCCACCATCCACAGGAACAAAGCCATTATGACCACAAAGGCAAAAACAATGCCGGTAGTCTGCATCGTTTCCTTACGGTTCGGCCACACCACCTTCCGGGTTTCTTCCGCCGATTCCCGGCTGAAAGCATAAAAGCGCCTGCCCTGACTGGTGAACGAAAACACCGCCGCCGCGAGCACCATGCCCCCAAGAACCGAAATGACACGAATTACCATCGCGCTGTCGCTGAGGTAATAGAAACCGGCGATACCCGCAGCTAACAGCAGAAGCGCAAAGCCCAACTTGATCTTATCCACCACCTTATCCCACTCTGCCCTTAGTATCCGCCATTAAACGAAACCACCCTTGGATGAACTGACGCAAATTTTCGGCCCCGGCGATCTCTGCCACGAGGCCAATATCAGGGAGTCTGGTTCTGCGCAAGCACACGTAACATCAGCACCGGTAAATGACAAATTGTTGGCAGGCCAGGAGGGCATCGAACCCCCAACCTTCGGTTTTGGAGACCGACGCTCTGCCAATTGAGCTACTGGCCTGTATTCCTTCAAAAAAGACGAAAAAGAAGAATCACGGGAACCGGGAATTACTCGATAATTTTTGCCACGACGCCGGCGCCGACGGTTCTGCCGCCTTCGCGTATGGCAAATCTCAGCCCCTCTTCCATCGCAATCGGGGCAATCAGGTTCACCGTCACTGATACATTGTCTCCAGGCATCACCATCTCGGTCCCCGCAGGCAACTCGATCGAGCCCGTCACGTCCGTGGTCCGGAAATAAAACTGCGGCCGGTAGCCCTGGAAAAACGGCGTATGCCGACCCCCTTCTTCCTTGCTCAAAACATATATCTCGGCAGCAAACTTGGTATGCGGCGTAATGGTCCCAGGCTTGGCCAGCACTTGCCCGCGCTCGACTTCCTCACGCTTGGTGCCGCGAAGCAATACCCCTACGTTGTCCCCAGCCTGCCCCTGATCCAGCAGCTTGCGAAACATCTCAACCCCAGTGCATACCGTCTTGATCGTGGGCCGCAAACCCACAATCTCGATGTCCTCGCCTACCTTGATGACACCACGCTCAACCCGCCCCGTCACAACCGTGCCACGCCCGGATATGGAGAATACGTCTTCCACCGGCATGAGAAAGGCACCATCCACAGCTCGCACCGGCTCCGGTATGTAACTGTCCAGAGCGTCCGCCAGCTTGTAAATGGAGGGCTCGCCTATATCACTCTGGTCTCCTTCCAGCGCCTTCAGCGCCGAACCAATGACAATCGGGGTGTCATCCCCAGGAAAACTGTATTTGGATAAAAGCTCGCGAACTTCCATTTCCACCAGTTCCAGCAATTCGGCGTCATCTACCATGTCCGCCTTATTCATGTAGACAACGATGTAAGGAACCCCTACCTGCCGCGCAAGCAAAATGTGCTCCCGGGTCTGCGGCATGGGACCGTCCGCCGCCGATACCACCAGTATCGCTCCATCCATCTGCGCCGCCCCAGTGATCATGTTCTTCACGTAGTCAGCGTGACCAGGACAGTCAACGTGCGCATAATGCCGCGTCTGCGTCTCATATTCCACGTGCGATGTGTTGATGGTGATCCCCCGAGCCTTCTCCTCCGGCGCCGAGTCTATCTGCGCATAACTCTTCGCCTCCCCACCAAACTTCCGCGCCAGCACCATCGTGATCGCCGCCGTCAACGTCGTCTTCCCATGATCCACGTGACCTATCGTCCCTACGTTCACGTGCGGCTTCGTCCGCTCAAATTTACTCTTCGACATGATGTTCCCTT
>CAYXQR010000112.1:0-22771 GCA_964466955.1 uncultured Nitrosospira sp. | reverse complement strand
CGATTCGATCAAGGCGCTGCAACAGAAAGCGACAAGCCTGGAAGAAGTGTTTATCAGGTCCACGATGACAGATGATTTATGAAACTGACGATTGCACGAAAGGAACTGAAGATACTGTTTTGCTCGCCATTGGCATGGGTCATACTGGGGCTCGTACAGCTCGTACTGGGCTGGATTTTTCTGACTCACCTCGACACTTTTCTGCAAATTCAACCGCAACTGATCAGGCTCTTGAATCCCCCGGGCGTAACCGAAGCCATCGTGGTCCCCTTGTTTGCCATGGCTGCGATCGTGCTGCTGATGGTTACCCCGCTCCTGACCGCACGCCTCATTGCGGAAGAACGCCGCAATCATACGCTTCCTTTGCTGATTTCCGCACCCGCATCCATGGCCGACATCGTGCTGGGCAAATTTTTCGGATTGATGATTTTTCTCTCTGCCTTGGTTGCTCTTGTCGTCGCCTTGGCGCTCTCCCTGCTGGCAGGCGGCCCGCTCGACCTTGGCCTGTTATCGGGCAACATCGCCGGCTTGTTGCTTCTGGCCGCCTGTTATGCTGCGCTCGGCCTTTATATTTCATGCCTCAGCGCGCAGCCTGCAACCGCAGCGGCAGGCAGCCTCGGGTTGCTGCTTGGATTGTGGGTCATGGACAGCTCCGAGCTGAGCGAAGACAGCGTGACGCGGAGCTTGTCCCTGCTGACGCATTTCGAAAGTTTCAATCGAGGCATGATTGATACCTTCGATTTTGCGTATCTTGTTCTTTTCACCCTTTTTTTTCTGGCGCTATCCGTTCAGCGGCTGAACAGCGAACGACTGGGAACCACTGCATGAGCGCATAATGAAACAGTCTGACCTGACTTTCGCGGTTTCCCTTTTTCCACATATTTCATCGACACGCGGCGTTCGGATTGAGCTTTTGTCGTCCTCCTCCAGATGCAGGGATGTTCCCTCCGAAGTGATTGGAGCGAAAGCATGACTCACCCGAATCCATTTATGCGTCCCAATGCACGGACGCAACGCGGCATTTTCGTGCTGCTGCTGGTACTGATTATTGCATCGCTTGGCTATCTAGGCTGGAAAACCCGTATGCAGTGGGACATTACCCAGAACGAACGCAACAGCCTGAGCGTCACAACCGTGGACCTGCTACGGGGAATCGACGGCCCCCTCCTGTTTACCGTCTACGCCACGGCGCAGGATGCTCAGTTCGGAAATGTTACAGACGCGATCAGGCGATTCCTCGCTCCCTATCAACGCGCCAAACCGGACATCTCTGTTCGATTCATCGACCCGAACGAGCAGCCCGAGCTGGCGCGCGATGCAGGCATCGAGATCAGCGGCGAAATGGTGATCGAATTCAACGGCAGACGTGAGCACCTCGCCACCTTCAACGAACAGGAACTGACGAATTTGCTGATACGCATGGCACGACCCACTGAAAAACTGGTGATTGCGCTCGGCGGCCATGGCGAACGCAAGCTTGACGGCATTGCCGACCACGACCTCGGGGAATTTGGCAAACAGCTGGCTGCGAGGGGTTTCAGATTACGTACTTTGAACCTTGCCGTTGTCCCGGACGTACCAAAAAATACGAGCGTGATGGTTATTTCATCACCACGCTCTGAACTCGCCGATGGCGTGGTGGATAAAGTGCTGGCGTATGTAGCCAGGGGCGGAAGCGTTCTGTGGCTTGTGGACCAGGGGTCGCTGTACGGGCTACAGCCCCTTGCGGAAAAACTGGAACTGACACTCACCCCAGGCGTGGTGATCGATCCCCAGGCACGGCAACTGAGGGCTCCCGAAACTTTCTCCATCGGAACGCATTACGGTCAACATGCGGTGACGCGTAACTTCGACTATCTCACGGTGTTCCCCTTCGCTCGCCAGATAGCCATCAGCGAAAATGGAGAATGGCGCAGTATTTCGCTGGTGGATGCGGGACAAGGCGGATGGGTGGAAACAGGTAAATTGGACAGCGGCATTGCCTTCGATCCCATATATGATGTAGCCGGCCCCGTATGCATTGCAGCAGCCTTGAGTCGCACTTCGAACGAACGCGAACAGCGGATCGCGGTCGTTGGCAGCGGACATTTTCTTGCCAATGCCTATCTAGGGCGCGGAAAGAACCTGGATTTTGGCCTCAACCTCGTCAATTGGCTGGCAGGGGATGAAACCTTCATCATGATTCAGCCGCGCACGACTCTGGACAACAGCCTTGTGCTGGAGGAGCGAACCTTGACCTTCATTGCCTGGGTCGTTCTTGTGGTGATGCCATTGATCTTTGCCGCAAGTGGCGGGATCATATGGTGGAAACGAAGAAGGAACTGATCCATGACATCTGTGGCAGGCCTCTTATGACAGCCCTTTCCACGTTCATATCGGAATTCTGACTTGCCCGAGCTGCCCGAAGTCGAAGTCATCCGGCGCGGTATCGCTTCCCGTGTCGAAGGGCAGCGGGTTGCCGGGGTCACGATACGAAATCCGAATCTGCGATGGCCGGTGCCACTCGACCTGGGGCAAACGCTATCGGGCCTGACAATAGAAAGCGTGCTGAGGCGTGGAAAGTATCTACTTTTCAGTTGCGGCAAGGGCACGCTGATCGTGCATCTTGGAATGTCGGGCAGCCTGAGGCTTCTGCCCGCTGCTGGCGCCGGGCCTTCAACAGGCCTATACATGGCTCCAATACCGGAACCTGCGCAAAAGCATGATCATGTCGACCTTGTGCTGGACAACGGCGCAACCCTGCGTTTTCGTGATCCGCGGCGTTTTGGCGCGATGTTGTGGACAACGGGCAGTGTCGCTCAGCACGCGTTGCTGGCGCAACTTGGGCCGGAACCGCTGACCGGGACGTTCAACGGGAACCTGCTGTACCGGAATACCCGTGGGCGCAGTGCCAGCATCAAGGAGGTGGTGATGAACAGCCGTATCGTTACAGGTGTCGGTAATATATACGCCAATGAAGCGCTCTTTCACGCCCGGATCGATCCCGCGACGTCAGCCGGAAAGCTGGGCCTGGCAGAATGCAGGAATCTGACGCGAGCCATCAAGCAAACACTCGCGCTTGCGATCGAGGCAGGGGGCAGCAGCTTGCGAGATTTTGTAGGGAGCGACGGCAACCCGGGGTATTTTCAGCAGCAGTATTGGGTGTACGGCCGGACTGGTCAGCCGTGCCGCACCTGCGGAACGGCTATTGTGCAAGTCAGGCAGGGACAGCGGTCGAGTTTTTATTGCCCCCTCTGCCAGAGAGGCAAAGAAAATGGGCCCTGATGAGATATCATTGTGAATAATCACCATACGACGGCATGAACATTACTTTTATCGGGGGCGGCAATATGGCCTGCGCGCTGATCGGCGGACTGCTGCGGAAAAACTTCTCATCCGTGCAGATACGCGTCGTGGAGGTCAATGCGGAGGCGCGCCAGAAAATAAAGCATGAATTTCAGGTGGAGGCGTTGGCAGAACTGGCTCAGGGAGTGGAGAGCAGCGACGTTATCGTGCTTGCGGTAAAGCCGCAGCAACTGTCAGCCGTGTCACGTGCCGTGGCTCCTTTGCTGACGAATCAGCTGGTGATTTCCATCGCCGCCGGAATTCAGACAACAGATATCTCCCGCTGGCTGGACGGTTATGTCCATGTCGTTCGGGCCATGCCCAATACGCCGGCGCTGATTCGCGCAGGGGTGACAGGCATTTACGCCATGGGCGGAGTCACTGATGAGGAAAGGCACGTTGCGGAGGATATTCTTTCCGCCGTGGGCACAGTGCTATGGGTGAGCAATGAAGAGTTGTTGCATGCGGTAACCGCGGTTTCCGGCAGCGGACCGGCATACGTATTCTATTTCATGGAAGCGATACAGAAGGCGGCCCGGGAATTGGGACTGGATGAGACCCAGGCGCGACGATTGAGTATCGAAACCTTCCTGGGCGCGGCAAGGCTTGCAGATGAAAGCGGGGAGGATGCAGCCCTGCTCAGGGCCCGGGTCACTTCCCCCGGCGGGACCACCGAACGCGCCATAGGGTCCATGGATGATGCCAACGTCGGCAATGCCGTCCGGCACGCGGTTCATGCTTCGAACCTGCGTTCGCGCGAAATGAGCCTGGAGTTCGGAAAGACATGAATTCCTGCAAAATTGTCCCCTGAGGCCCAGTATGCTCAATCAGATGCTGATATTTCTGCTCAATACCTTGCTGGGGTTGTTTTCCCTGGCACTGCTGCTGCGTTTTTACATGCAGTTGTTGCGCGCACCTTACCGCAATCCGCTGTCGCAGTTCCTCATCGCTGTGACCGACTTTCTGGTAAAACCCGCTCGGCGGATAATTCCTGGCTACAAAGGAATGGATCTTTCCACCCTGTTGCTGGCGTGGCTCACGCAGGTTCTACTGTTGTGGACGGTTTATCTTCTTCAGGGTTACCACTTCGGTTCCACTGCGGGAGTTGCAGCAGGAGGACTCGTGCTGCTGGGCCTGGTTGCGATCATCAGGACGACGCTATACATTATCATGGTTGCCATAATCGTCCAGGCGGTACTTTCGTGGATCAACCCGTACAGTCCGCTGGCGCCACTGCTCGACAGTTTCACCCGGCCGTTCCTGGGAATATTCCGGTCACGCATCCCCCCTATCGGCAATATAGACCTCTCTCCCCTGTTTGTGCTGGTGCTGCTCCAGTTACTGCTGTTCGTGGTGGCGGGCATGGAGCGTGAGGTTTCCCGCCTGTTTTGACATGAATGCGCCGCACCGATGGTGCCACAGCAAGTCCGACGGCCAGCAGGTGGTTCTTACCGTGCATGTTCAGCCAGGAGCGAAGCGTACCGAGATTGTCGGTCTCCATGGCGATGCCCTGAAAATAAAACTCGCTGCCCCACCGCTGGAAGGGGCTGCCAACGCTGCCCTGCTCATATTTCTCGCAGAAATCTTTGGCGTGCCGCAACGACAGGTCGCGCTTAAGCAAGGCGCGCGATCCCGCCGCAAGATAATCGAGATAGAGAGACCTCGTCAACAACCAGAGGCTATCGAAGCATTAAGACTGCCTACCATCAATCGCGCCCTTTCTTCTCCCCGGTAAACGCTCCCTCTTTAGCAATTCCGGGGGGCAGAGATTGCCTACTTCGCGATGGTAATGCTTGGAACGCCAACACGCGGCAGATCGGTAACGGTCATCTGAAACAGCAGATAAAGCATCTGGAAAGCGTCGCGATTCCAGCGGGCCAACGGACCTTCTGTATTGACGGAATAGTATCGTCCGTACGAATAAATCGCCAGATCGGATGCCGAAGGGGGTGTATCGGATACGAGAAGCTCCATCGCGGCTACGGGATTTTCATTCCTTGCAATGGGCGGGGTTCGCGCATCCTTTTCGACGTGGTATTCCGGTTCGTCCCCAAGGGAATGACCGAGAAAGCTGAGAATGGAATGAAAGCTCCTCAGGCGGAATGCTCCGCGGATTGGCCATTCCCCGCCGGGATGCCCGAACCGGATATCGAAGGCAACGTCATTCTCACTCCAATTTTGCGAATGGTCGCTCAACTGCGCGCGCTCCTGGGAGGACAAGGCGGCTGGATCGAAATTGGTGACGAGAACCGGTCCGGTTACGAGCTTGCGCAACGTATAAGTATTATTATGCTCGGCATAGGACACGGAAAATTCTTTTTCCAGCGCCTGAAAACCTTCCGCTGTAACCGAGCCAGCTGGAATAGTCCAGGTGCGTTCCAGGAAGAGTGGCTCTGCATATAACCGGCTCTGGTCCTGAATGGCGGAAAGATGGAGCACCACGCGACGGAAGATCGCATAACCCTGACTGTCGAGCGGGCGGTTGCTATAGGTAATCTGTCCTGCGGGATGCTCGATTCGCACCTCCTGCGCCATCAGCCGCAGTAAAAGATCGATATCGAAACGCTGACGCAGCAAAAGGGTGAACTTGCCTTGCTGAAAGGGCGTCAACAGCCGTTTCGTGAACTCTTCTCCCTCGATAGGGACAATGCTTATGGTGGGATTCTCGGCAAGGCTGCCGCCGAATATTGGCATCAGTACCGCGCCCGCGAGCCCTCCAAGCGCGGGTGTGCCACCGGCACTGAAGCGAAAATCAAAAGTGGCTGCAACGTTGGAAACACCGGTGAAATGGAGCGGCTGATGATGATGAGCACGTGCGATATTCAGCAACAACTGCTTCGATGCCGCAGTGGTGATCGCTTCATCGTAGGCGCCAACCGCACGGTTAAGCGCCACAGGCGATACACAGCCTGAGAGCATGAATAGCGAACACGTCAAACTCAAAAGGTACCAGGCATTCTTGTTCATTCCGTTCACCAGGGACGGGCACCAGGCACCTTCACAACTCGAGATCTTTACCTGCTTGCTCCCAGTAGCGTCGCGATGCCAATTATTGCAAAGATGGCCGCTGCCATACCACGTACGAATCGTACCGGCACACGGTTTGCAAGACGATCGCCAAAATAAACCACAGGAATATTGGCAATCATCATGCCGAGGGTGGTACCGGCGACGACCTCGACAAACGCTTGATATTGCGCCGCGAGCATAACCGTTGCTACTTGCGTCTTGTCGCCCATTTCCGCAATGAAAAAAACAATGAGCGTCGTGCCAAACACCCCGAAGCGAGTGCCGGAATTGCCAGAGTTATCAAAACGATCAGGAACCAGCGTCCAGATGGCCATGCCAACGAAGGATAACCCAAGTACCCAACTCAGGATTCCGGGTTCGATCAGCGTAATGGCCCATGACCCCATGGCGCCAGCGAAAGCATGGTTCAGCAACGTGGCGACAAGTATACCGATCGCGATGGAAAACGGTCTATGATATTTTGCCGCAAGGATAAAGGCGAGGAGCTGCGTCTTATCGCCGATTTCCGCAAGCGCAACTACGCCGGACGAAACGAGGAAAGATTCCAATATGTTCATGCTCCCCTGAGCGAAAAAAGGAAACCAGGCTGTTTCCCGGCAACCTGGCAGCAAATGTCAAAAGTCTTGCCGGAACCGGAGTCGCCTCGGCCATAATGTAATGTCAGGCATATTAATGGCCACCTCTGCACCAGAAGTAAGGGAGACTGTCCATGGCGAATATATTCTATTTTTCCAGATCATGAACCGTCCAATCCGCTCGAACGCGTAAACCGAACTGATCAGCACCGCAGGAACTTCAAATCGGCTTTCCCTGTCTATATCCCACATTGAATACACATCAGGGTAGCTGATGCGGATGACTCCTGTGATCGAAGCATGGCAACTTGCCGTCCATGACAGGATTTGGGCCCCAATGCGGGTGGCAAACGCTTGTTAATCGGGTAACCGGATTTTTTTGCTATATTGGCATTGAGACAGAAAGCAAAAGAACTGACAAGATAAGGGCTTATGCTCAAGAGGAAACCGTATACAGCGGGAGATCACATGAAGAAGCTTTTAATCGTATCTGCATTGGCCTGGGGTTGCATCTCGACGGGCGCCTTTGCTGCAGGGAATCATCATGGTGAAGGACGGGACCCGTCCACGGGCAGCCCCGGTGATGCGGCAAACGTATCACGCACCATTGAAATTATCGCAACGGATAATCGCTTCAAGCCTTCCGAAATAAAGGTGAAACAGGGGGAAACCATAAAATTCGTAGTCAGAAACAAAGGCGAGAAAAAGCATGAGATGATGATCGGCACTGCGGAGGAACTGGATGAGCATGGCAAAATGATGAAAAAACATCCTGATATGGAACACCCTGACCAAGTCAACATGATTTCTGTCAGCCCCGGTACGTCCAAAGAACTGGTATGGCATTTCACCAATGCTGGTACAATCGACTTCGCCTGCCCTCTACCAGGTCATTTCAAAGGCATGAATTTTCCGGGCATGAAGGGAACAATTGAAGTGGAAGCCAAATGAAACTATCAACGTACACATACTTGACCACCGCAATTTTCGTGAGCGCCGTCTCTGCAGTTGGCGTCCATGCTGCTGCAACTACGGTGGAAGTCTACAAGAGCGCAACGTGTAAATGCTGCGCGAAATGGGTAGACCACATGCGGGCCAACGGCTTTACTGTCAATACTCACGATGTCGGCAACAAAGAGGCTCGGGAGAAAGCAGGGATCTCCCCTGCACTCGGCTCCTGTCATACCGCCTTGGTTGATGGATATGCCATCGAAGGGCATGTCCCTGCCCAGGATATCAAGCGGCTCCTCAGGGAGCGGCCCCGTGCGGTCGGTCTGTCTGCTCCAGGGATGCCGCATGGTTCTCCCGGCATGGAAGGTGCGCGCAGTGACCCGTATGATGTACTTTTAATCGGCAAGCAGGGCGATACGTCAGTATATAGTCGCCATCTCCCCTCTGACACGAAGGGATCGGTGATGAGGTTGAAATGACGAAGGTGAATTCCTGTAATCCCCTGAGCCAGCACCATAATAATCAGCTCCTGGTCATTTTCTTCTGCCAGCGGCGCGAGCAGCGATAGCCCCAAAAGGGCGGACAAACATGAATTTTCGCATTTTCCTCCTCGTGGCTGCCACGCTGGGATTCCTGAGCAGTTGCGGAGAATCAAAACCTCCTGTTGCAACGCCTCCTCCTGCTTCCCCTGAAGTGAGCACACCGGTACCCATTGAATCCGCTCCGGTGCCTGATACGGATCAATCTCCAGTTGAGCCACCACCCGATGCTGCTTCGGTTCCTGCGGAACAGCCAAAGAATCTGGCTGGCCGCAAGCTTGGCCCCGAGAAGATCAGGAACGGCGGGGACGTTTATCGCCAGCACTGTGCCAGCTGTCATGGCCCCAATGGGGAAGCGAAAGCCAATTGGCGCATCCCGGGACCCGACGGCAGATACCCGCCGCCGCCTCTGGATGGCAGCGCCCACGCATGGCATCATTCCACCGAGACATTGGAAAAGATGATTCGGGAGGGCAGCCAGGATGGGGCTATGCCGGCTTGGGAGGGCAAATTGACCAACCAGCAGATCGAAGATGTGGTCGCCTGGATCAAGTCATTGTGGCCAGACGAGATTTACGATATCTGGCTAAAGGAAATCGAACCCAAACCGGAGTCGAGTTAGGCTGCTGGAATCGGAAGGTGACTCGTTCAGGCAGTCAAGCTGCCCAATGATCCAATGAGACGAAATGGCCAGAGTGGGAGCCCGGACGACGTGATTAAAATGACCCGTCGGCAGGAGGATAAAGGCTGGCGCCACCCAAGGTGCAGGACGCCAGCCTTTCCATAAATAATCTCCTGACTGATCAGAAGGTTCTGCGCAATTTAGGCCGGCTCGGCTTTCGCCGTTTCTTTTTCTGCCTTCCTTGCCGAGTTGCGCGCCGGAAGCTTTTCTCGTATCCGGGCGGATTTTCCGGAGCGCTCACGCAGATAATAGAGCTTGGCGCGGCGAACATCGCCCCGGCGCTTGATTTCTATGTTGGCGATCAGCGGTGAATAAGTCTGAAAAGTCCGCTCGACGCCTTCGCCACTGGAAACCTTACGCACTGTAAAGGCAGAATTGAGACCCCGGTTACGCTTGGCGATAACAACGCCTTCGTAAGCCTGTATCCGCTTCCGCTCTCCTTCCACGACTTTGACACTCACGACTACGGTATCTCCCGGGGCGAAATCGGGAATCGTCTTGCCAAGGCGACTGATTTCTTCGCTTTCAAGTTGTTCGATGAGATTCATATTGTGTGACTCCTTGCCTAATATTCCTGATACAGATGATTCAATTGGCATCATGGTTATCCTGGAATTCCTCCAGCAACCTTTTCTCTTCCTTCGTCAGGCCGCGCTCGATTTTTGCTTCGAGCAAATCAGGTCGCCTCAACCACGTCCGACCCAGCGATTGTTGCAAACGCCACCGTTTGATTCTGGCATGATTTCCGGACAGCAGAACCTCAGGTACCGCATTCCCCGCATAGACTTCCGGCCGGGTATAGTGAGGATAGTCCAGCAGTCCCTGTACGAACGATTCTTCATGGGCGGATTGTGGATGACCCAGCACGCCAGGCATTTGCCTTACCAGGCAATCTATCAGCACCATTGCCGCCAGTTCACCGCCTGACAGCACATAGTCGCCGATGGAAATCTCGTGGTCAACCTGCCTTTCTATCAGACGCTCATCCACTCCTTCATACCGACCTGCAAGCAGGACCAACGCAGGCAATCCGCTCAGTTCCATCACCACGCTGTGGGTCAAAGGGCGTCCCTGTGGAGACAGGTAAACCACCTTCGGCCCTTTCATCCCTCCCAACCCACTGGCTATCTGCCGGTGCCGGGCGGCGTTCAGCGCTTTCTCCAGCGGCTCCGCCAGCATGACCATACCTGGCCCGCCGCCATACGGGCGATCATCGACAGTACGGTAATTATCCTGGGTAAAATCCCGCGGGTTCCAAGTATAAAGGCGGTAGACTCCGTTCTCCCGGGCCTTGCCTGTCACCCCATGTCCGGTAATCGCTCCAAACATTTCCGGAAACAGTGTAACGACATCAAATTCGCAAGCCATGGTCAGTACTCTGCACCCCAGTCAACCTTGATCCAGCCGGCTTTCAGATCTACCTGAGCAATCACCGGCTCGACGAACGGAATCAGTCTTTCCTTATCTCTCGCCTCCGGGCTTTGCACCTGCAGCACGTCATTCGCGCCTGTTTCAATCAACCCGATCACTCTTCCCAGCGATTCACCCTTCAGGTTGGCAACTTCAAGTCCGATCAGGTCCGACCAGTAATAGCCATTCTCGCCGCTCTCCGGCAAGACGGGAAGCTGGCTGCGAGGAACCGCTACGTACGACCCTTTCAACTGCAATGCCGATGTGCGATCGGAGCATTGGGCAAGAAGAGCAATCAGTACACGGCCGTGAACTTCGCATCGGATAGCTTCGGCCTCACGCCACTCGTTTTTTCCTCCACCCAGCCACCAGACCGGATAGGCGCGCAGGCTATCGATGGACTCTGTGTAGGGAAAAACCCTGACCCAGCCGGAAACGCCGTGGGGACCGATAATCTGCCCCATTACCACCATCGGCACGGCAGTCGGCCGTGCTTCAGCTTCCTGTGGCTTGCTGCTTCGAGCCAACCTGCTGCTTGATCAATCTGCTTACGGTATCTGACAGTTGCGCGCCTTTCGATTGCCAATAGGCAACTCGATCGAGCTGGATACGCAAATCTTCTTCACCTTCAGCGGCGCGAGGATTGTAAAAACCGATGCGCTCGATAAACTTGCCATCCCGCGCGTTGCGCGAGTCCGCTACAACCATATTGAAAAAGGGGCGTTTCTTGGCACCGCCGCGCGCCAATCGAATAATGACCATGTATATTGCCTGATAAAGGCCCGAAGCCAAAAAGGGGGTGATTTTACGGCAATGTTCAATACCTTAGCAAGTGCTGGTTGATCCTTGAAAAAAAATCCAAATTATTCTGGTGCGATTCGCGGCAGAAATTTCTAGTGCGCCTGCTCCCAGTTCGGTCCGACACCTACCTCCACCAATAGAGGCACATCGAGTCGGGCAACGCTACCCATGAGATCAGGCAGCGCGACTTTCATCATTTCGATTTCATACTGGGGCACTTCCAGCACAAGCTCATCGTGCACCTGCATGATCAGTTTGCTGCGGAGTTTTTCCCGAGATAGCCACTCATGCACGGCGATCATGGCAAGTTTGATAATATCTGCGGCAGTACCCTGCATGGGCGCATTGATTGCGGCGCGTTCCGCCGCCTGCCTGCGATTGGCATTGGAACTGCCGATTTCCGGCAGCCAGAGCCTCCGACCGAACACAGTTTCGACATAACCGCACTCTCGGGCAGCGTTTCGGGTCCTCTGCATATAACCAGCCACGCCGGGATAGCGTGCGAAGTAACGATCCATATATGCACGTGCTGCGGCACGCTCTATGCCGAGTTGAGAGGCCAGGCCGAATTCAGACATGCCGTAGATCAGGCCAAAGTTGATTATTTTCGCGTAACGGCGCTGCTCGCTGTTTACGGCCTCCACTGGAGTACCGAATACCTCGGCCGCCGTTGCCCGATGGATATCCTCGCCAGCGGCAAAGGCTTTGAGCAGCCCTGCATCCTGGGAAATGTGCGCCATGATTCGTAGTTCGATTTGGGAATAATCCGCGGAAATGATGCTATGCGCCGGCGACGCGATAAACGCCTCCCGGATGCGGCGTCCTTCGGCGGTGCGCACAGGAATATTCTGCAGATTCGGCTCATTGCTGGCAAGCCTGCCAGTGACAGCCACTGCCTGCGCATAATTGGTATGAATACGCCCGGTAGCGGCGTCCACCATGCGCGGAAGCTTGTCGGTATAAGTGGATTTGAGCTTTGCCAGGCCGCGATAATCCAGGAGCGCTTGCGCCAGAGGGTGGTCGAGCGCCAGTTTTTGCAGCACATCCTCGTCGGTGGATGGTACACCTTTCGGCGTTTTCTTGAGGATGGGCAACTTGAGTCTATCGAACAGAATTTCCTGCAGTTGTTTCGTGGAATTCAGATTGAAGGGCTGTCCGGCCAGGGCGCAAACGCGATCTTCCAGCACAAGCATCTTTTCCCCCAGCTCGCGGCTTTGAATTTCCAGCAGCCTCAAATCCAGCAATACGCCAGTACGCTCCATCTCGAACAAAATTTCCATTACGGGCATCTCGACGGCGCGGTAGATATGATCGAGCTTTGCATTTGCTGCGATCCGGGGGCCTAGGTATTGATGAAGCTGCAAGGTGACATCCGTATCTTCAGCTGCATAGCGGGTGGCGCGTTCAATATCCACCTGATCAAAACCGATTCGAGCCGCGCCCTTTCCCGTCACCTCATCGTAACTGATCGGAGTCAAGCCCAAGTGCCGCAGCGCCAGGTTATCCATATCATGCGGACGATGGGACTCGAGCACATACGATTGCAGCAGCGTATCGTGGATCACGCCATTCAACATGATTCCGTGATTGAATAAAATGTGCTTGTCATACTTGAGATTCTGTCCCAGCTTGGGCCGTGTCGAATCCGTGAGCCAGGGAGCAAGCTTATTCAGCACGAGATCGAGCGGGAGTTGCTGCGAAGCGCCGGCATATCGGTGTGCGAGAGGAATGTAGGCGCCTTCGTGAGGCGCTACGGAAAAAGCGATTCCGACCAGTTGCGCTCGCATCGGGTCCAATCCGGTCGTTTCGGTATCCAGCGAGACCAGCGGCGCGGCATCGATTCGCATAATCCATTCATTGAGTTGTGCTAAAGTTAGAATGGTATGGTAGTTCGCTCGCACCATCGCCGAACCTGCCTGAGTCCCATGGGTATCGCCAGATTCCGATATACCGGAAGGTACATTTGCTGAGGATGCCCCATCGGATTTCTCCCGTAGTTCACGCAACCAGCTCCTGAACTCCAATCGATCGAACAACTCGGTCAACCTTGCTGTGTCGGGGGCTCTCGATTTTAGGTCGTGCAATTCCAGCGGTAATCGAACATCGCATTTGATGGAGAGAAGCTCGCGCGAACGGTTCAGCCACTCAAGCGCACTGCGCAGATTTTCGCCCACGGCACCCCCGATTTCTCCCGCATGGACAACGAGATTGTCCAGCGTGCCATATTGGGTCAGCAGTTTTACCGCAGTCTTCGGGCCAACTTTCGCCACCCCGGGGATATTGTCGGATGCATCGCCAACCAGGGCCAGATAATCCAGCATGCGCGCCGGAGTAACTCCAAAGCGCGCCAGTACCCCCGCTTCATCGAGCATTTCGCCGGTCATGGTGTTGACAAGCGAAACGCCTGGATTGACCAATTGAGCAATATCCTTGTCTCCGGTAGAAATAATGCAACGGATGTTCTCGCGTTCGGCCTGCTTCACCAGCGTTCCGATGACATCGTCAGCCTCCACTCCTTCCACGACCAGCATCGGCCACCCCATTGCGGCTATACATTCATGCAGGGGCTGGATTTGAGCGGAAAGGTCATCCGGCATGGGTGGGCGATGTGACTTGTACTGGGCATAGAGATCGTCACGGAAGGTCTTGCCTTTTGCATCAAATACGCACGCGCTATAATCGGCTTCGTAGTCCTTGTGCAGGCGGCGCAGCATATTCAGAACGCCATAGATGGCCCCGGTGGGCTCATGGTTGCGATTGCGAAGGTCGGGCAATGCATGGAAAGCACGATACAGGTAGGATGAGCCGTCGACCAGCAGCAATGTTTTCATTTAACTTCCACAGGTTTTCCGATGAGCTCAAAAGACAAACTAGCGCGCACCATGACAAACGATTCCCGGGAAAAGAAATGGGCGGCGAGGGAGTCATGGCGCGTATTCGGCATTATGGCAGAATTTGTCGAGGCAACGGAACGGCTGAACTCGATCAAACCCGCTGTCAGCATCTTTGGCAGCGCACGCACACTTCCGGATCATCCTTACTATCAGTTGACCGAGGAGATCGCGCGCCAACTTTCCGATGCTGGTTTCGCGGTCATTTCCGGCGGCGGTCCGGGCATTATGGAGGCGGCAAACAAGGGTGCATATTACGGCGAATCAGCAAGTATCGGCCTGAACATTCAACTTCCCCATGAGCAACATCGAAATGTTTACCAGGACGTCAGCCAGACATTCCGCCATTTTTTTGCGCGAAAATACATGTTCGTCAAGCTGGCTACCGCGTATGTGGTACTACCAGGAGGATTCGGCACGCTGGATGAGCTGATGGAAGCGCTTACTCTGGTTCAGACCGGCAAGACGAGGAGGATGCCTATTATTCTGGTATGCTCCGGTTTCTGGGGCGGCTTGCTCGACTGGCTCCGCCAGGTGCTCGTGACGGAAGGCATGATTGCTCCGGAAGACATGGACCTGATCCAGGTGATTGACGAGCCGACAGGAGTCGTCGAAGCGATATTCAAGTTCTATGAAACGCGTGGTTTCGAGCCCTCCGCAGCGGAACGGGAAATACAACTCAACCTGTAACAGCGGAACCATTTCAGATAGAATGGAGCGACGTTGACCCTGCCGGAGGCGCTGTGCGTCATCTTGTTTTAGTATGGATGTTGAGTTCCGTCCTGCCCGCAATGGCTCAGTCCAACCAGCCAAAGGACCTGCGCCCTTTGCCGGACGTGCCTGAACCGCCCGAGGTGCCTCTGCCCTCGCCCGGCGCGTCCGAAGAAGACGAGTCGCTTGAACCTCAGGTCACAATTATCCGGCGTGGAGAAGACAAGATCGAGGAATACCGTATCAACGGCCGCCTGTATATGATCAAGGTCACGCCTCGCATTGGTCTTCCGTATTATCTGATTGACAATCGGGGTGATGGATCATTTTCCGCGCACGACACAGGAGGACTGGATCAGCGCATTCGCCCTCCCATGTGGGTAATACGCGAGTTTTGACGTTCCATGAGAGGCAGTGGTTTGCGGCTGCCAGCTATTGACTCGCTCTTTTTTCCTGTTCATGTCTGTCTTCACCACTGTTACCCGGCAACAGCTCGCCGCATGGCTGAAAAACTACTCGCTCGGTACCCTGATCAACCTCCAGGGCATCTCCTCGGGGATCGAAAATACGAACTACTTTGTCATCACGAGCCATGGCAGATATGTTCTTACCCTGTTCGAAAAGCTGACCTCTGCCGATCTGCCTTATTACCTCAACCTGATGGCATATCTGTCGCGCCACGGTATTCCCTGCCCCAGCCCCATCGCCGATCTCGATAACCATATCCTCGGGGAACTCAATGGAAAACCGGCAAGCATCGTTACGTGCCTGCCAGGGAAATCCCAGGATCAACCCACCCTCTTCCATTGCGCGGAAGTAGGGGAGCTTTTGGCCAACATGCACCTGTCAGGTCTGTCGTATCCGGAAAAAATGGCAAACGCCCGTGGACCGGAATGGTGGGAAAGCGCCGCGCAGGATATCATGCCGTTTCTCTCGGAAGAAGAAACTGCAATCCTGAGGGAAGAGCTTCGTTTTCAGTCGGCACGCCGTCATGAAAACCTTCCGAGCGGCGTGATTCATGCCGATCTTTTTCGCGACAACGTGCTTTTCCATGACGGGGCGATAGGCGGTGTGATTGATTTCTACTTCGCCTGCAATGATCTCCTGCTGTACGATCTCGCCATTGCCGCGAATGACTGGTGCCTGACGGAAAGTGCGGAACTGGATCCTGAGCGGGTGCTGTCCCTGCTCAAAGCCTACCATCGTACCCGGCCCCTGACAGACCATGAGCGCGATGCCTGGCCGACTATGTTGCGCGCTGCGGCGCTGCGTTTCTGGCTGTCGCGGATGCAGGATTATCATTTGCCCCGCCGGGGAGAATTGACACATGTTAAGGACCCGGATCATTTCATGCGTATACTGAAAAACCATGTCGCCTCCCACGCGAACCTGACCCGAAGCTGGGTTTGACTCAAGCCCACGACATTAGCCACTACATGCAGTCCGCTATCGGAGAAAAGGAAAAATGAACATCAGACAGGTCGAGGGAAGAAGAGGATGGGGATGGATAGTGGAAGGCTTCTATCTGTTTCGCAGCATTCCCCTCGTATGGATCATATTGTGCGCCATTCTGCTGCTTATTGCCGCTACGCTGGCGCTGATCCCGATGGCAGGACAGTTTATTTTTACGCTCCTCTCCCCGGTGTTTCTCGCCGGGCTAATGATGGGATGCAAATCACTGGAACGTGGAGGCCGGCTGGAAATCAATCATCTGCTCGCAGGCTTCAGCCAGGCTACCCCTTTGATCACCGTGGGCGGTATTTACCTCATAGGCCAGGTTCTCATTGTTGGCATATTCATGCTTGTCGGAGGGGACGTACTGATGAGCCTCCTGCTGGAAGGGAGAAGGGTAGACGAAAACGAACTGAAAGGGGTATCGGGCGATATGCTGTCAGCCTCGCTCGTGGCACTGACCTTATCCATCCCGTTGATGATGGCGGCCTGGTTCGCGCCTCTCCTGGTCATATTCAACGATATGCCGCCCGTTGAAGCGATGCGGACCAGCTTTGTTGCCTGCATAAAAAATATTGTGGCATTCCAGATCTACGCAATCATCCTGGTGGTGCTTACCGTACTTGCCACGATCCCTTACGGCCTGGGACTATTCGTTCTCGTTCCCACCGTATTCGCCTCCATTTACGTGAGCTACAAGGATATTTTTCAAGAAGCAGAGATGAATCTGCCGGAAAGCCCGACGTTGCCTGAAAATTGAAACTTTGCTCGCCCAGGCCCTATGCTGGAGTGAGCTTGGCATACTCCAGCAACAGCCACTTCGTCCCCGCACGGCCAAACCTGACTTCGACGCGGGCATCCGCACCCCGCCCTTCGCAACTGACAATCACGCCTGCGCCGAATCGTGCATGGACCACGTTCTGCCCCACTCGCCAAGGCGTCACCAGATCCGCTGCCCCAACTTCCTTAACTCGCGGCCCATTCCCAAATGGAATGCTGCCGGGCGCCGCCGCATGATTCCCCGACAAAGGGCTTGGCGCTGGCTGCAGCCACTTCAGCAGTTTCTCGGGAATCTCCCTTAAAAAACGCGAGGGAACATTGTAGCGGGTCTGACCGTGCAGCATACGGCTTTGAGCAAAGCTCAGATACAGTCGCCGCCGGGCCCGGGTCACCGCAACGTACATCAGACGCCGCTCCTCTTCCAGCCCGCCTGCTTCATTGCGACTGTTATCGTGTGGAAACAGTCCCTCTTCCAACCCGCTCAGAAAAACACTGTGGAACTCCAATCCTTTGGCGGAATGCACCGTCATCAACTGAAGCGCTTCCTCGCCGCTACCAGCCTGATGTTCGCCCGCCTCCAGCGAAGCGTGGTCCAGAAATATCGTCAGGCCGCCATTTTCCGCCTCCTGCACGAAGCTTGCTGCCGCATTGATCAGCTCATTCAGGTTTTCCAGCCGGTCAGCGCCTTCACGTTCGGATCGATAATGTGCCAGCAGTCCGCTATGTTCCAGCATGTGCTCGACTACTTCCGGCAGGGGCAGGCTGGCGCAAACCTCGCGCATCGATTCCATCAACGCGACAAAGCCATCGATACCTTTCTTCGGCTTCTCCGGGCCTGCGCTCCCCTCGGCTCGTGTCGGTATTTTTGCCCGTGCATCCTGGAGGAGAACCACGTTTCCCGTGCATTTCCTCCGCATTGCCGCCCACAAGCTCTCGCCGTGGCGTTGCGCTTCATCCTGCAGTTGTTCCAGGCTCCGTGCGCCGATTCCACGAGCAGGAAAATTGACGACGCGGAGCAATGCATTATCATCGTCAGGATTGACTATCAGTCGCAGATAAGCCAAGCCATGCTTGATTTCCTGGCGTTCAAAGAATCGCATGCCTCCGTATACCCGGTAAGGTAGAGAAGCATTGAAAAGAGCATGCTCGAGGACGCGGGATTGAGCGTTGGAGCGATATAGCAGCGCAATCTGGGTAAGCCCCACGCCTTCGCTTCGCAAAGACTTCACTTCGTCCACGATGAATGCGGCTTCATCGAAATCGGTGGGGGCGTTATATACGCGTATCGGTTCGCCGCTTCCTTCCGAAGTCCAGAGATTCTTGCCGAGCCGTCCGCTGTTGTTGCGTATGAGCGTGTTGGCAGCATCGAGAATATTCCCATGAGAACGATAGTTCTGCTCCAGCTTGATGATCCTGGAAATGTTGAAGTCGCGCTCGAACTCCTTCATGTTGCCTGTATTCGCACCCCGGAACGCATAGATGCTCTGATCGTCATCGCCAACCGCAAATACCGCGGTATGGTTCCCTGCCAGCAACCGAAGCCACCGGTACTGAAGGCGGCTGGTATCCTGAAATTCATCCACCAGTATGTGGCGAAAACGGCTGCGATAATGCTCGCGCACGATTTCATTGCGAGACAACAGCTCGTAGCTGCGCAGCAGCAACTCGGCAAAATCCACCACCCCTTCCTTGTTGCATTGCTGCTCATATGCCAGATAAAACTCGACCATCTTGCGGTCGATATCGTTATATGTTTCGATCTGCGATGCCCTCAGTCCTGCTTCCTTCGCATTGTTGATGAACCATTGCACTTGCCGCGGCGCGAACTTTTCATCGTCGGCCCCCAGATTTTTGAGGATGCGCTTGATGATCGACACCTGATCGGCAGCATCCAGAATCTGAAACGCCTGAGGCAGTGAAGCATCCTGATGATGAGCCCGAAGCAATCGATTGCACAGTCCGTGAAAGGTGCCTATCCACATTCCCCGCGTGTTGATCGGCAGCATTGAGGAGATGCGCGTGAGCATCTCCCTGGCAGCCTTGTTGGTGAATGTAACCGCAAGCAAGCCGTGCGGACTGGCCTGCCCGGACTGGATCAGGTGAGCAATACGCGTCGTCAGCACCCGCGTCTTGCCACTGCCCGCGCCGGCCAGTATTAGCGCGGATTGATGAGGCAACGTGACTGCCTCGAGCTGCTCCGGATTGAGATCAGTAAATAAGGAAGACATTCAGACCATTCCGCGGTACGGCGCGGCTGAAATTATTCAGCTTTCACGAAAAGAAAAGATGCGCGAGCCAGGGGGAATTGAAAAGAAGGGGAACATCAGAGAAAAGCTGCAAAATTTCCGGAAACAGCCTCCTGAAGTTCCACCGCAACTTGGCACTCGGCAGAGTGCAGTATCAATTTATCTACGTCGGCTCGCCTGTACCAGATCCAGAATGAGGGGCGTCAACACCAACTCTATGGCCAGCCCCATCTTCCCGCCGGGAACGACGATCGTATTGGGGCGGGACATGAAAGAGTTATGAATCATGGTAAGCAGATAGGCGAAATCCACGGGCTTGGGGTCCCGGAAGCGAATCACCACAAAACTTTCATCCAGTGTAGGAATGTCGCGCGCGACAAACGGGTTGGAAGTGTCGACTGTAGGAACACGTTGAAAATTGATATGAGTACGTGAAAATTGCGGAGTAATATAATGCACATAGTCATGCATGCGACGAAGAATGGTATTGGTCACCGCCTCCGCCGAATAACCGCGCGCACTCATGTCCCGATGGATTTTCTGGATCCACTCCAGGTTTACGATGGGGACCACGCCCACGAGCAGATCCACATGTTGCGCAACGTCGACCGTATCGCTTTTCACCCCGCCATGGAGCCCTTCGTAGAACAGCAAATCCGAACCGGGCTTGATCGGAGACCAGGGGGTAAAGGTTCCGGGCTTCTGCTGATATGGAGCCGCTTCCTCGTCATTGTGCAGATACAGGCGGACCTCACCCCCTCCAGTCGCGCCATACTCCTTGAATAAAGCCTCCAGCTTTTCGAATTCGTTGGCTTCAGGGCCAAAATGGCTGATGGGATGGCCACCATCTTTTTCCGATTCGGCCACCGCGGTTTTCATTGCATCACGATCGTAGCGATGGAAGCTGTCTCCCTCTACCACCGCAGCAGTCAGCTTCTCGCGTCTGAAAATATGCTCAAAACTTTTCTTGACTGTCGACGTCCCGGCGCCAGACGATCCAGTTACGGCGATAACGGGGTGCTTTTGCGACATACAAACCTCTCCTCAGGGCAATTTATAATAGTGTGAGATTTTCAGGCCCTTTCCAGAATCAGTCAGCATTTACCGAAAGCCTGAGATCTGCACTTTTTGGCAGCGCTATGATAACCGTTTTCACAGAAATTTTGGCGGGAACGAACAATCTCCAAAGACGACAAATACGATATATCGAATTTGACATTCAACCAGCGCTGGCATAGAATTCGCGCCTTTAGCGAATAAGCAGGGGCGGGTTTGTGAAAACCTTTTCAGCAAAACCACACGAAATAAGCCGCGACTGGTACGTGATCGACGCCGCCGACAAGGTGCTGGGGCGTCTTGCCGCCGAGATTGCGCATCGACTGCGCGGCAAGCACAAGCCTATCTATACACCACACGTGGATACTGGCGATTACATCGTTGTCGTCAATGCGGACAAGATGCGTGTTACGGGTGACAAGGCTCAAAACAAGCTTTATTATCGCCATAGCGGTTATCCTGGCGGTATTTACGAAACCACCTTCGCCAAAATGCATGCCTGCTTTCCGGGACGACCGCTGGAGAAAGCGGTCAAAGGCATGTTGCCGAAAGGACCTCTGGGATACGCAATGCTGAAGAAACTCAGAATATATGCTGGCGCAACGCATCCCCATGCAGCGCAACAGCCCCGTCAGCTTGAAGTCAGGGCTTGATTATCATGAGTGCGACTTATAGTTATGGTACCGGCCGGCGCAAAAGTGCGGTGGCACGTGTTTTCATCAAACCCGGAAAGGGTCTGATTACAGTCAATGACAAACCCGTCGATGAGTTTTTTTCCCGCGAAACGGGCCGCATGGTGGTGCGTCAGCCGCTCGAACTGACAGGAAATCTCGACCGTTTCGATATTCTGGTCAATATTCATGGGGGGGGTGAGTCCGGCCAGGCAGGTGCCGTACGGCACGGCATTACCCGGGCGCTGGTCGATTTCGATGCATCGCTCAAACCCATATTGAGCAATGCGGGACTGGTCACGCGAGATGCACGCGAGGTTGAAAGAAAAAAGGTTGGCTTGCGCAAAGCACGGAGAAGAAAGCAGTTCTCCAAGCGATAAGCGCTTTCAATCGTAAAAAAGCCGCCGATTCTGGCGGCTTTTTTATTTTTCGTTTGCTCCTTATAATCAGGAGCAGATCATTCCTCTTATTTTTGCCTGGCAAAGAAAAAAGATGCTAATGGAGAGAATGAGGGACTGCCTCGTGATCCGCAGTATCCGGGTAGCAATCTTTTCAAGATGTTGGAGGATTCATGCTTAAAGTCGGGATTGTAGGTGGGACCGGTTACACGGGTGTGGAATTGCTGCGTATTCTGTCCCAGCATTCGGAAGTAACCATTGAAACAATTACCTCCCGCAAGGAAGCGGGAATAGGAGTTGCTGAACTGTTTCCCAGTCTTCGCGGGCGAGTGTCGCTCAAATTTACTGATCCTGCCGATGCCAGTCTGGAAAGATGCGACATCGTTTTCTTCGCCACTCCCAACGGGATTGCAATGCATCAGGCGCGATCTCTTCTGGAGGCGGGCGTACGGATTATCGACTTGGCCGCCGATTTTCGTATCAAGGATGTGGCGATATGGGAAAAATGGTATGGGATGAAGCATGCCTGCCCCGATCTCATCGCCGAGGCTGTCTATGGCCTGCCCGAAGTCAATCGCGACAGGATCAAAAGCGCGCGCCTCGTCGCCAATCCGGGATGCTATCCAACTGCGGTGCAACTGGGTTTTCTGCCTTTGGTTGAGGCGGGGGTCGCGGACCTGGATCATCTCGTGGCAGACGCCAAATCCGGAGTTTCAGGAGCAGGACGCAACCCGGAAGTCCATACGCTTTTTTCCGAGGCATCGGATAACTTCAAGGCATATGGCGTGCCCGGTCATCGGCATCTGCCCGAGATAAGCCAGGGCCTTTCCAAGGCCGCCGGGCGCCCCGTGGCGGTCACCTTTGTGCCGCACCTCACTCCGATGATCCGGGGCATTCATGCGACACTCTACGCCAGGCTTTCCACCGACATCGACTTGCAAAGCCTGTATGAAAAACGCTACGTGAATGAACCCTTTGTCGATGTGCTTCCTCCAGGCGCCCATCCGGAAACCCGCTCTGTACGTGGGTCAAATCTGTGCCGTATCGCTGTCCACCGCCCCCAGAATGGCAATACGGCCGTCATACTGTCGGTTACTGACAACCTGGTGAAAGGAGCAGCAGGGCAGGCAGTGCAGAACATGAATCTTATGTTCGATCTGCCGGAAACCCAAGGTATCACTGGAGCCCCATTACTGCCTTGAGTGAATATTAAAGGTATGCTTTTTGGGTCGGCGCTGATGGTCCTGAACGAGT
>CAYXQR010000111.1:0-6106 GCA_964466955.1 uncultured Nitrosospira sp. | reverse complement strand
CCCCGCACTTTCTTCCCACCGGATTCCAGCCGCCCGCAATTGCTCGATGACTTCCCGATTGTGTTCTTCTCCAAAAAAGCGGGCAATGCTTTCAGCCACCACGGGCCCGATATCCGGCACGCGCTGAAGGTCCTCAGCATCCGCAGCCATCAATTTATCGAGACTTCCATAGTGACGAGCAAGCTCCTTGGCTGTCGCTTCACCCACATTACGGATACCGAGCGCATAAATAAAACGTGCAAGAGTCGTCTCTTTGCTTTTTTCAATGGCCTTTACGACGTTTCCTGCTGATTTGTCCGCCATGCGTTCAAGTTGGGCCAGGGCAGCCACACCCATTTTATAGAGATCTGCCGAGGTTCTGATTACTCCGCCATCCACCAGCTGCTCCACCAGCTTTTCTCCCAGTCCCTGAATATTCAGGGCGCGGCGCGAGGCAAAATGCAGGATTGCCTGTTTCCGCTGTGCCGGGCAAACCAGCCCCCCCGTGCAGCGGGTCGATGCCTCACCCGGAAGACGAACTGCCGCAGAGCCGCAAACAGGGCAATGATCGGGCATGACGAAAGGCCGGGCCCGTGGCGGCCGGCTTTCCTTCTGCACAGATACCACCTCTGGAATCACATCACCCGCGCGCCGGACCGTAACGCGATCACCGATCATGACATCCTTGCGCCGCACTTCATCCTCATTATGCAGCGTGGCGTTGGTAATGGTTACTCCGCCGACGAACACGGACTTCAACCGAGCGACAGGCGTGAGGGCACCGGTTCTGCCCACTTGTATATCGATTCCAATGACTTCCGTAATGGCTTCCTGTGCCGGGAATTTATGCGCCAGCGCAAAACGGGGAGCGCGCGAAACGAAACCCAGCTTTTCCTGCTGCGCCAGCTCATTGACCTTATAAACGGTGCCGTCAATATCATAGGGCAGGCGTTCGCGCATTGTAGAGATCTTGTGGTGATAGTCCAGAAGCGCGGCCACCCCTGTCATGGTTGCCCGTTCCCTTGCAATAAGGAAGCGCAGTGACGCAAGATAATCCAGTATACGGCTATGCTTGTCGCGCGGAATGCCTGCTCCTTCGCAGACGCCGATGCCATATGCAAAAAATTTCAGTGGACGCCGCGCCGTGATACCGGGGTCGAGCTGCCGCAAGGCGCCGGCGGCGGCATTACGCGGATTGATGAACTCACGCTCATTCTTTTCCCGCTGCTGCCGATTCAATTCATTGAAATCGGATCTCAGCATCAGAACCTCGCCACGAACTTCCAGAAAGGAAGGGACTTGCGCTGAAAAGGAACCGGCCTTCAGCTGCAGCGGAATGGACCGGATCGTTCTCAAATTCGTGGTCACGTCCTCTCCGACATATCCGTCTCCACGAGTAGCACCGGTTCTGAGGCTGCCCCCTTCATAGCAGAGGCTGATGGCAAGACCATCAAATTTCGGTTCCACTGCGTATTCCACATTGTCTACACCCAGGACTTGAGTCACGCGCCGATGAAACGCATTTACTTCCTCTTCATCGAACGCGTTCCCGAGCGAAAGCATGGGCGTGCGGTGAACCACCTGAGAAAATTCCTTGAGGGCAGTGGCGCCGATACGCCGGGTGGGCGAATCCGGTGTAACGAGAAGGGGATAACGCTGCTCAAGTTGTTCCAGTTCACGGAACAATCTGTCGTATTCCTCATCGGGAATGACGGGCGCATCCAGCACAAAATAATTGTAGTTGTGCAGTTCGATCGCGTCGCATAATTCCCGCATACGCTGCAAAACTCCATCCGTGCAGTCATTCACGCAAAAAGCCTCAGTGCGGTTTCACCACCAGCAGGAATACCACGCGCCAGCATCAGGGTTTGAATGGCGCTGACCTGTTGTCTGATCTTGCGAATACCATTATCGTTCAACGGCACGTGATCATCGTCCACGATGATGCCCTCAAGGGTGTCCGCAAAGGCCTCCGCCAGATGCATCATTTGTCCGAAAACAGCTTCACCGTTCGCGACTCGCGGCACATCCAGGAGAAATGTCACGCCGTGCGTAGTAAGCGTTCGCATACTGGCTGGAAGAAATGGAGAAGGCTCATTGTTGCCCAGTGAAAACAAAAGAGCATTGTTTTCGTCGCGGTAAAGAAACCGGCCTTCGCTGCCCAGCTTGAAACCCGATGCCTCTGCCAGAACATGAATCTTGGCGGCCGTGAACAGATTGTTAGCGTTGCTGATGATGTTGATGCCTACCATCATATCCACTTCTGCACAGAATTCATCAAGCAGGATGGCTCGTGCATGCGCCTCTTGTATATCTGGACATTCTGCGACCGCACCCGCTCCCGCGGCGAAATTTTCCACCATGTCTCGAAACTCGGATAAGGTGAGTTCGCTGACCGGCCCTGCCCGATCCGTCAGCTGCAAGGCCGACTTCAAATTGAGGTAACCCCTGCCGCTTTGGTTTTCCGCCGTGATTTCATTCCAGAACGCGTCCGCACTTTTCTGTCCTTTCCAGTGCACCTTCTTGGCAAATTCCGACTTCCGCTGCAATACATCCGTGAGCGCGGCATCGGGAATCAGTGTTTCACTCCGGATAGTCACGACATAATCCACCCCATCCAGATCAATATCTATACGCCGCTTGCGCGCGCTACGGGTCGCCCTTGGCTTCTGCTCCACGGACGGAAGGGGTACCCTCAATTCGGCTTTTGGCCGGGGCTCCGCCTTCGTCTCGGTCCTTGCACGCGGCTTGATCTCCGGGCGTGCCCCGTCTCCATCTTGCGGCGACGTGATCTCGGCCTTGGTCGCCATGTTTGGCGGGTTCCCGGAGAATACCGGGCGCGCCGAGGGAGGGCTCTCCAAATGTGCCCTGATCTCGGTTTCCTCTTTTTTTCCGGCTTCCCGATCCCCGTCTTCCATTCGGGTATCCGACCCCTCATCCAGATGAGCCTGAGAATCCTCGGAGGGAGCCTCCCAAATTCGCGGCTCGATCCTCTCGGCGCTCCCCGTAGATCCCGTGCCGCCAAGCAAAACATCCTCATGCTGCGTGCCGAACGCCTTTTCAGCACGCTCCCGGTATTGGCGTTGCTGCATCCAGTTGAAACATGCGACGCCGATGATGACGAGAACGCCGATGGCGATGAGGCTGATCTGGAGTTCGCTCAAATTTACCATCCTGTCAAGTTGCCATAGCGGCGTCGTTCAATCTCAAGGCCTCTTCAATTTCCACGGCAACCACTCGGGACACGCCCCTTTCCTGCATGGTGATGCCGATCAACTGCTGCGCCAGTTCCATTGTGATTTTATTGTGGCTGATGAACACGAACTGTGTCTGACGCGACATTTTCCGGACCAGGTTGCAAAAACGCTCCGTATTGCTGTCATCCAGCGGCGCATCCACTTCATCCAGCAGACAGAAGGGCGCCGGGTTCAGTTGAAATAGCGAAAATACGAATGCCAGTGCGGTGAGCGCTTTTTCGCCACCTGACAGGAGATGGATGGAACTGTTTTTCTTACCGGGAGGTTGCGCAACTATCTGGATACCCGCATCCAGAATTTCCTCCCCCTTCAGGATCAGCCTGGCTTGTCCGCCCCCAAACATGACCGGGAACATCTCTTCCAGATAACCGTTGACCTTTTCAACTGTTTCCATGAGGCGTTCCCGGGTTTCGCGATCTATCCGTCGAATGGCATTCTTGAGCGTTTCCGATGCCTCTTCCAGATCCAGTGCCTGCGAATCCAGATAAGTCTTGCGTTCCTGGCAGGATTGCAGTTCATCCAGCGCGCCGAGGTTGACGGCACCCAGCCCGCCTATTGCTCTGCTCAGCCGATCGATATCTGTCTGCAATCTGGAAGGGGACGTCTTTTCCAGGGCGTGATTCAGGGCTTCTTCGCGCTCCCGTTCCCCCTCGAGGGTCAGCTCGGATCCTTTCAATAGCTCTGCAAACTGATTCTCGGTGATGCGCGCCTCCTGTTCCTTCAGGCGTGACTGATTGATGGCTTCCCGTAGCGGATGCAATTTTTGCTCGGAGGCCATGCGTTCCTTTTCTACTTCGCGCAGTTCAGCCGCTGCCTCATCCAGCAAAGTGCGCAGCATCGCGAGTTTCTGCTCTCGCTGTCCACGCAGCGTCAACCGCTCATGCAATACATTTTTCAGATTCGTCTCGTCAAACTGGCCCTGCTGGAGTTCCATTTTGCGCAGCTGAGCCTGGAGATCGACCACATTCGCGTCGATTGCACGAATGGAACTCTCCATCTCCATGATCTTGCCGGCACACGTTTTCTCATGATATGCCGCTTCCTGCATCCTGCTCGAAGCATCCTGCGCCAATCGCCGCTGCGTGTCGAGAGCCTGTTCCGCGGCTTCACTCTCCCGTTTTTCCTTTTCCACACGGTCCTGCAAAGTCGCAGTCAGATCCTGATATTCCACCAGCTTTGCAAGAGATTCCTGCTTCCGGAGCGCCTCGGCCTCCACCTGCTGCGCTATCTCCGCCAGTTCGTCGTCGATCTGCCTGCGCCGCTGATCGACGCGTTCCACCAACTGCGACAGTTTCAATGCCTGCATCTGGACATCATGATACTGTTGCCGGAGCTCGCTGTCGTCATCACGCAAGCCCGATACCACCGTCCCCAGTTCGCAACAGGAGTCCTCCGCGGCATCCAGCGTGGACCGTTCGATCAGGAGATTTTCCTTCAGCGCACTCACCTCGCTTTCGATCTGCGCGATCTCGCGCTGCCGCGCAAGCACGCCGTGCAGCTGTGAATCGGGAGCGTAGTAAGTAAGGCTATGACGAGTAACGATATGCCCCTCGCGGGTTATCAGCATTTCCCCTATGCCAAGGTTCTGCCGTTTCAGAAGTCCGGCTGACAAGTCATTGACGGCGAATATTCCATTCAGCCAATCGTCCAGCACGCGCCTGATTCCCGGGATATCGCACCTCACATATGTCTGGAAAGGGATCATACCTTCCGTACACATATCCTCAGTTGCAGCTGACATTTTTACGAGATTTTCCACCGCCGCATCGGCTGACTCGAACAATGTACATTTTCCAGGAGGAATATTTTCTGCCCATTCCCGGGTCGCTGTCAGCTCGCCCAGCTGGATACCGTTCAGGCGCTCGCGCAGGATGGCTTCAAGCGCGTCATCCCAGCCCTTTTCAATCTGGATACCCTGCCATAACCGCGGCAAGGTTGCCAACTGATGGCGGGCAAGCCAGGTATTCAACCCTTCACTGCCTTCAAGGCGATTCTGCAGGCGCTGCAGAGCGTGAAGCCGTGCCTCCGCCTGAATGATCCGCTGTTCCTCGAGTTGCACTTTGCGTTCAAGCTCGCGTTTTGCTTCTTCCGCATCGAACAGCGAACCCTCGGTCTGGGCAAGGCTTTCCTGTTTGCGTTTCAGTTCATCGGAAATCGCATCGCTCCGGCGGCCGAGATCTGCCAGTTCTTCTGCGCCTGGATGCGGCAAGCCGTCCTGCTCGGCCTGTAGCCGTGAATGACGCGACTCAAGTTGGCAGATATTTTTTTCAGCATGAGCACGATGGCTTTCTTCCAATCTGCCGGCCTGAGTGATGAGCAGCAATTCATGCTGTGTTTCAGTCAGCGTCTGCCGGCAGGAACGAAATGCAGCTTCCGCCGATGGCAGTCTTCCATTTTCCGTTGCCGCTTTTTCCTTGCTGGCTTCATAGGCAGCGCATGCGTATTCATGTTCCATACGCCACTGCACCAGGTTCTCCGAGGCCGCTTCCGCCTGCCGAATATTATGTTCGAGCTGGTTTTTCGTGGTCGCGATCTGCTGTGCCATGCGTTGATGGTTGTCGCGCAAGTGCCGTATCTCCTGTTCGGCCTGTGCAACTTCCGCATTGATCGCATACAGATCGCCTTGGGCTTCGTGCAGACGGTCGCCAGTCTCATAATGACGCGCGCGTTTCTCTTCCAGCTGTTTCTCAGCGCGGCGCAATTCGGCATTCTCTTCATCTAGCGCCGTCTGCAATGTTTGCAGCTCTTTTTCCGCCAGTGTACGCTGGAGGGCAGCCTCGCGCCGGCGGGCATGCCACAGCAGGATCTGGGTCGTCTGCAACCGCGCCTGCATTTCCTGGAACTGGCGGGCAACGGTCGCCTGCTGCTCC
>CAYXQR010000110.1:0-17370 GCA_964466955.1 uncultured Nitrosospira sp. | reverse complement strand
GCTGCTCGCTGAGCCTGCGGGTAGGTTGCTGGAGCGTTTGAGTAATCAGACGCCTAGAGGAATGACTGTCCACGACAGAACCCGGCTTATCGGCCAGCTTCTTTTTTTACAGCTTGACCACCGATACGATGGAGCAAAATCCCGGTACTCCCTCCCAGATGGATCGCCGAAACGACTCTTTCCTATTCCACATGGGTTTGTTATACAATCGCCGATTGTTCCCGTAACAGGGTGCTGCACGATTAATTAGCGGATTCGAGACCGGAGATACTATGAAGAAAATTTTTGGGTGGGCCGCAGGATTGGCTCTGGGTACGCTGATAGCGCTCCCGGTCCATGCACAGCTCATGCTCGCGCATGAAGGCCACCACTCGGGAGATTGTGCCATCAAGACAGGGGCTTTTCCCGTCGCCTTCACCGCCTATGAAAAACCCAAGGGCGATCTTCCCCCCCAACACGCCTACTGCGATCATGTGCCAGAAACGGGTGAATTGTATTTCACGGTGGATTTGACAGATCCTGAATCACGCGAGATTCCGATTGCGTTGCGGCTGGTAATGGAAGGGCATGGGGAGGGAGGACACGAAATCATGTCCATACCAGCCAAGCCATACCCGTCTGGCAGCATTGCGTTCAACGTGAATTTGGAAGATCTGGGTCAATATGCTCTTCTGCTTGAAACTGAAAAAGACGGAAAAATGACCACGGCAGTGCGTATACCGGTGCATGTTGGCGGCGGCGGGGGCCATGGTGGCCATGGCGGGGGGGTAGGCATGACTGAAATCGCCCTGGTGCTGGCGATCGGTGGAGCTGCAGCCTTCTTCTTTCTGCGCCGTCGCACCAGTGAAAAGATGTCCTGAAGAGCGGCAATTGTCTGCTTCCCCTGATATTGGCGTCTGATCGGATATCAGGGGGTCGAGTGTCCTTTCAAGAAACCGATGCAAGACAAAGATTGCTCCGTTTGTCCATTGCGGGAGATTGTCTCACGTGAAAACAATCTCCCGCAGGTCGGAAAAAGCATTCCCGACCTGATCCATCTGTTCTTGCGTATGCGCAGCACTCACGCTGCAACGTACAAGAGAATTTCCTTCTGGTGTTGCCGGCGGCAGCATCAAGTTGACATAAATTCCATGATCCAGCAGGCCCTTCCATAGCGTCAGCGCGCGCCGGGGTGTATCGAGTACGGCTGCAACAATGGGGCTGGGCTCCGGGCCGAGGCGGTATCCCAGTTCATCCAGCCGGGAATAAAGACGATGTACGTTTTTCCAGAGTTGCTGACGCAATGCGGTACCGTCATGCAGCAATTTGAGTGCGGCACGGGTGGAAGCAATGGTCGCCGGAGTAGGTGATGCCGTAAAAATATAAGGTCGGCTGACAAAGCGTAACTGATCCAGTTGCGGATGGTTGCTTACGCAATAGCCTCCGATACCGCCAAGGCTTTTACTGAAAGTGCCAGTGATGAAATCTACCTCGTCAATGAGTCCCGTTTCCTCTACCAGTCCCTGGCCTGTTTGACCCAAGACTCCCAGTGAGTGGGCTTCGTCTACCAGTAGCGTACTGTCGAAGGTATTCTTAAGCCTGACAACATCAGTAAGGGGAGTGCGATCTCCAAGCATGCTGTAGATGGCCTCCACGATGATAAGAGTAGAGGAGGTGCGTGCTCCCAGGCGCTTGAGGCGTTTCTCCAGATCATCCATGTCGTTGTGCCGAAATCTGATTATTTCGGCGCCACTCAGACGGCATCCGTCATAGATGCTCGCATGGGAATCGCTATCGATCAGGATTACATCTCCGGGACCGGCCAGTCCAGATATAGTCGCAAGGTTGGCTTGATAACCTGTTGTGAATACGATACAGGAGTGACAGTCATAGAATTCCGCAAACTCGCGTTCGAGGAGGCGGTGGCCGGTGTAACTGCCATTGGCCATCCGTGAGCCAGTGGTTCCCGTGCCTTCGCGATCTATTGCTTCATGCGCTGCTTGCAAGCATTCGGGCGCAAATGTCAGGCCGAGATAATTATTGGTGCCAAGAAATAATATGCGCCGATTCCCGATTCTGGCTTCGGTCGAAGAATAAACCTCTTCTATGGGCGTGCCAAAAACCTCGATACCCTCGGGCAGCAAAGCCTTTCTTGCCGCAGCGACGGCATCAAGTTTATCCAATAAGCTCATTTTTCAGACTTTATGCGCGTGATCAGGCTTGCAAGCTCCTGGACAGTCTGAACGTCTGCCAGCGCATTGATGGGTACGGAAATATCGAATTCATCCTCAATTTCCATAATGAGGTTCAGGAGCTTGACAGAGTCAATGGCAAGCTGATTGATGAGATCCGTCTCGGGCGTGATTTCCACGTCAGGAGTAACAAACTGTCGAAGGTGATGGTGCAGTCTTTGCAGGACGTCGTTGTGATCGCTTGCCATGGCTCGCTAACTCAGGGGTAAATTCGTTTGTCGGAAAAATTATATCGCTTGGGCTAACGCATCCTGCAATCGGACGGAAGGCTGCCAATCAGGGAGCGCATGGAGCAGGGGGCCAATATCACAGACCCAATCAGGATGTTGCAGCTCTCTTACCTTTCCCGGAGTCAGCATTGGTGAATAATGCAGCATGCGCGCAGACCATAAATTGATGTTTGCTATCAGATAAAGGAGAGGGGCGGGAAAGAAAGCACAATGAACCGGCCGCTGCCAGACCTCTTGCGCGATGGCGGCAACGGACTGGCTGTCATAGCCTCCAGGCATGCCATCATCGATTTCGTAGACGCCTTGTATCGCTGGTTCAGCTGAAAGCCAGCAAGTGATCGCTGCGACCAGATCATCCACGTGCAGCAAGCCGAACCGCATCGAACGTCGTCCCACCATCGGTAATATGCCCAATCGGGTAGCTCTGAAAAGAGGACTCATCTCCCTGTCACCTGGGCCGTAGACCGCAGCAGGTCGAAAAACCGCATGGGGTATATTGGCCAATCGTGCCCCTATCAACTCCTCGGCCATATGCTTGCTACCCGCATACCAGGAAAGTTCCGGTTGCCTCGCAGCCAAGGATGAGATGAAGAGAAAGCGGGGCGGGAGCTCTTGCTCTAATGATGCATGCACGAGGTTTCCCGTGCCGGTCACATTCGTGTGGATGAATTTCTGAAGAGAACTGCCTCGCACCTGCCCTGCGCAATGAATGACCGCAAAGGTATCTTGGACCAGATGCCCTAATGCATCCAGATTATCCAGATCACCTTCTATCCATTGCACCGCTTTATCGCTTGTCTGGGGGAAGCGGGTCAAAGCCTTGACCTTCCATCCCTTCCCGATCAGGGACTTCAGCAATACACGACCAATAAAACCAGTGGCCCCGGTGACGGCCACCCAGGACCCTGGCATATGTTGATTTTATTTTTCCCCGGATTCCGCGGAAAGCTGGTCTGTCAGTTGTGTACGCTGTATGAAACCCTGACGAGCAGCAAAGCGGGATAATTTTCCGGATGAAGTACGAGGCAAGGTATGCGGAGGAACCAGCTCAACCAGGCAATTCACGCCAAAGGCCATATATACCAGTCGTTGCAGCCGCGTGGTAAGCGACTGGCGATCCGTGATCGAAGTCAGGCGGCATTCAATAACCAGAACAATTGTGGTGACATCGTTGCCGTCTGTTATGCCAAAGGCGGACGCCTCACGCGTTCTTACCTCTGGCTGTTGCTCTGCAAGCTCCTCTATGTCCTGGGCACGGATATTGCGCCCATTGACGATGATCACGTCGGTACGGCGACCTGTGATGTATAGATCACCTTCAAATAGGAAGCCTAGATCTCCCGTATCGAGCCAGTTACCGGGCTTCAGGGCCTTGTTCGTATCCTCCGGGTTATCAAAGTAACCCGTCATGATACTGTCTCCCTGGACCAGGACACTTCCCAATCTCATATCCGGCAGCTCATGGCCCGCTTCATCAACGACTTTGACCGTATGGTCGGGGAGTGGTCGCCCGCAGTTTACGAACTCGCTGTATTTTCTCCCTTCCACCTGTAGCCGGACCGCCATTTTTCGATCGACTAGCGTGCCAGAATCCACTCGCACGCTTTGGAAGCCTTGCTCAGCTTGGGAAAAGGTCACCGCCAGCGTGGACTCGGCCAAACCGTAGCACGGAAGAAAAGCGCGAGCATCAAACCCCGCCGGGGCAAATTTCTCTGCGAAGTTTCTCAGGGTGTCCGGTCTGATCATTTCAGCGCCTACCCCGGCTGCCCGCCAACTACTAAGATCAAGGTCTTCCAGATCGGAGTCTCGAACCCGCAGGGTGCAGAGCTTTAGGCCAAATGGCTGGCTGAACGCAACGGTCGCGCGGTTCCTGCTGATCAGGCGCAGCCATTGCAGAGGTCGGATCGCAAAATCGCGGGTAGCCAGATAATCTACGGAAACCTGCGCCACCATAGGCGCCATGACCATTCCAACCAGACCCATATCATGATAGAACGGCAACCAGGATGCGCAGCGATCACCCACACAGATATTCAATCCATAACGAACGATCCCTCTAAGATTGCTCATCAAGGCGTGCTCGGTAATTACCACTCCCCGCGGAACCCGGGTGCTGCCCGATGTAAATTGAAGATAAGCGGTTTCGCTGGGGCTGCTGGTGGATAATGCGGCATCCGTAGCAGATAGCTCTCCAAGCTGCTCCGGCGTGCCAACCCACCGTAGTTGTCGAGAGCCTTCAGCCGCTTCCTTAAGGAAATGGATGTAATCCTCATTGGCAATGGCAGTACTTGCCTGCCCGGCTTCAAGCATTCCCCTCAGTTGCTGAACATATACCGCGTGACTCCCAAGGTTGACAGGAATAGGCATCGCGAAAGGAATCAGCCCGGCATAGCGGCATGCATAAAACAGTTCGACAAATTCAGGGGTCGTATCGGCAATAATGGCAACACGCTCGCCTCTGGTCAATCCGAGACCAGCCAGCCGTCGCGCCGACATGTAGGCGCGCTGCCTCAACACCCGATAGGGAAGAACCGAGCGCAAATTTCCTTTAGCATCATAAAAATTATATCCCGCGGTCCCGCCCGCAGCATATTCCAAGGCCGCAGTCAACGTTTCAAAATCAGCCAGCCGCTGAGCCTGATTGTTGTAGGTGGGTGTGGGGGCTGTCACTATCGGCGACTCGCCTGATAACCGAGGGTCAAACGCTTGCGTTAGCGGAGCGTTCAACTTCGCTATTGTTGGACTCAAGGTTTTCCCTCCAAATGAATGATACTAGTCATCTTTTTGTAATGTAAAGAATTCCAGTCGAGCGCATGATGCTGATCGCAACTGGTCAATTGCTTGTTCAAAAATGCCGGATTAATCTCGCGCTATCTAAAGCCTAAATAAAGCCTAAAGCAACCCGAAGTATTTTCGGAAACTGTCGGATTTACGAAACGCCCTTGTCATTGATCCCACATTACCTGACTAGCGAGACCATGCTCATGATAGATGAGCGCGAACTCCGCCTGCTTTCCCCTGATGCCCTGATGTATTGCAGGAATAGCACGGGTCATTCTTCAACCCTTGCAAGAGCGACAGGTTCCATTCTGTACGAGTTGGCAGCCGATATAAAGAGATTTTGGAGAAGGAAAGAGAAATGTGTAGCATTTTTGCAACACTTGCTCGAAGTCGACAATGATTCCCTGAATCACATCGAACCGGCTTCGGCTACCTTCCTGGCTGCGTGCGGGCATTCTACACGATTCGCGGGGTGAACGAGCATACAGCTTCTTCCAGTGGAAGGAAGATGCACTGTCAGCATTGATTCCTGTTCAAGGCAGGTGCATGTGAGTCGATATGATGTGTGAATGCCGCAGTTCAAGCGACAACCCACGTGCTAGCCTCCGAATAATCGCTGAAAACCCGAATGTCCGCATCGACAAAGAGATTCGACACCCATGCGCCCCAGGCTTGCCACTGATTCTCGGTAATTATCGCGATCCTGTTGAATTCGCTGCCATGTTCACGGATGAATTTAATATCCTCCCACGCAACGTCAACGGTGTAGTCCACCATGTCCCGCCAGTCAAACAGCACGTTGACTTTCTCATCGCGCCGGGATTTGTAGATTACCTGGTTCTCAAATTCCCTGAAGTCAGTCAGCGTAAATTCTCCAAAGACCGCTACAGTTATCAGATTATCGTTTTCCTGAATGGTAATCATGTTTGCTTAATTAATTTAGATAAGCGCAGGTCCAGGCGCAGGTTGTGTCATGAATCGATGTGCGGTTCGATCTGCTGTCGTAAAAATTGATGAAAATGCACCATGCCATCTTCCATTGGCGATTGATACGGTCCGGTTTCATTCAAACCCTGCTCATACAATGCCTGCCGCCCGGCAGTCATCAAAGTGCATATCTGATCGTCTTCAGCTGCGGTTTCATGATAGGCCGCCTGTTCTGCTTCTATAAACTCGCGCTCGAACAGGGCGATATCTTCGGGATAATAGAATTCCACCACATTCGTGCAACGCTTGACTGATCTCGGAAGCACGGTACTGATGATCAGTACGTGCGGGTACCATTCCAGCATGATGTTGGGGTAGTAAAGCATCCATATTGCACCCTGCCGAGGCGTGTTTCCCCCGCTCTGTCGCAATAACTGCTCCTGCCACCGGGCATAAACCGGAGTACCCGGGCGCGTGAATGCATGATTGACGCCCACCGTTTGCACGTTATACCACTCACCGAATTCCCATTTCAACTCATCAGTATTGACAAAATTGCTCAAACCCGGATGGTACGGTTCGACATGGTAATCTTCCAGATACACCTCTAGAAAGGTTTTCCAGTTACATTCGTACTCGTCTACCTGGATACGCTCCAGGAGATGACCCGAAAAATCGAAATCCTGGAGGACGCGCAGGCCCGACAGGTCGCGCGCAACATTTCGCGTGCCTTCAAACAGCAGCCCATTCCAGTTCTGCAGGGGTATATTGCGGAGGTTCAGGCATGGATTTTCGGGGAAATGGGGCGCACCCAATAGCTTGCCACCCAGATCGTAGGTCCAGCGATGTATGGGGCAGACAATATTTCGCGTATTGCCTCGGCCGTGCAGCAGCAAAGACTGACGGTGACGGCAGACATTGGATAGCAGTTCGATGCCGTTCTGGTTACGTATCAGTATCTTGGCATTGCCCATCCATTCCGGCACATAGTAATCCCCTACATCCGGCGCCATGATTTCATGACCGACGTAACCGGGACCACGATCGAACAAAAAGCGTTTTTCAATTTCGAGAATACGTGGATCCATATACCAGCTAACCGGTAGTTGGGTGGAGGCCAGTTGAAAAACATCAGCAAGTTCGGACATATCCGCTGGGTTCACCTTTCAAGGAGCGAAAAATGGTTGAATATGAAAAAAGCAAGCAGCGAGTCGGTCTGATTTACTTTCGTATTTCCTCCGTGGAATGCTGCCGACCCGATTGACTAAGAAACCTCGCGTGAGGGAAAGTTTCGTGGATTTAATTGACCTGAGTCTCCTTATTGGTTATTTTTGTCGTTTTTTCCAACATGGTTATTCCGCGACTGCGTCAATCATGACAAAGCCCATCAAACCCGTCAAATTTTCGACACCAGCAAGCTTCGAAGCAGCGCTGGCGGAACTCGAGAGCATCGTGGTAGGGATGGAAGCAGGGCAGATGCCGCTTGAGGAGTCACTCGAGGCTCACAAACGTGGCACGAAATTGCTACAATACTGTCAGGTCAAGCTGCAGGATGCGCAGCAGCAGATACGTCTCCTCGAAACCGATACACTAAAAAATTTCTCCCCCCCCGGTACTGATGTCCGCTGATTTCCAGGATTGGACGAGAAGCTGCCAGGTACGCATAGAGAATTTTCTGCAGACCCTGCTTCCCGCCCCCAATGTTGTTCCCGAGCGTCTGCATGAAGCGATGCGTTACACCGTTCTAGGTGGAGGCAAGCGGGTACGACCCTTGCTGGCCTTCGCCGCGGGTGAGCTATGTAGCGCAAATCAAGAAAGGGTGACCATTGCCGCTGCCGCGGTTGAGCTCATCCACGCCTCTTCCCTTGTGCATGACGATCTGCCCTGTATGGACAACGATGTATTGCGCCGGGGGAAGCCTACATGTCATGTTGAATATGGGGAAGCCATTGCGCTTTTAGCCGGTGACAGCTTGCAGAGTCTGGCGTTTCAGTTGCTTGCGGAGCATTGCCTCGCGGACAGTGCGCAAATGCAGCTTGAGATGATCGGCCGGCTGGCGCAGGCGGCTGGCTCGCGTGGCATGGCTGGAGGGCAGGCGGTTGATCTCGCAAGCGTGGGGAAGACATTAAGCTTGCCGGAACTGGAATTCATGCATATCCATAAGACCGGGGCACTTATTCGTGCGGCGGTAGTGCTAGGCGCATATTGTGGCGGCAAGCTGCCCGAAAAGGAACTCGAGAGTCTTGATCATTTTGCAAAGTGTATCGGTCTGGCATTTCAGGTTGTGGATGACGTGCTCGATGCGGAAGCGACCACCGCGACATTGGGCAAGACGGCGGGCAAGGATGCCGACAACAACAAGCCCACTTACGTGAGCATTCTCGGAAGCAGTCAGGCGCGAGAATTGTCCGAAGAGCTACGGCAGGAGGCTTATCGCTCCCTGGAGATCTTCGGCGAAAGGGCGCAGCAGTTACGGCACGTTACGGACTTCATCATACAGCGGAAATTCTGAAACTGCCCCTTCCTGAAAAGAATAGCGTACTTCAAAAGTTTTCAAGGTTTAAATGTATCCATTGCTTGACACCATTACGGGCCCTGCCAAATTGCGGGGGCTGGAGCGTAAATTGCTTCCACAGCTTGCCGACGAGCTGCGACGGTTCCTTGTGGAGTCCGTTGCCAAAACCGGTGGACACTTGTCTTCCAATCTCGGCACGGTCGAACTGACCGTTGCGCTTCATTATGTATTCAACACCCCTCATGATCGCCTGATATGGGATGTCGGCCATCAGACTTATGCCCACAAGATACTCACGGGCCGTCGCGAGGGCATGAACAAATTGCGGATGCAAGGCGGAATCGCGGGATTCCCGCGTCGTGACGAAAGCGAATATGATGCATTCGGTACGGCTCACTCCAGCACTTCAATCAGTGCGGCTCTTGGCATGGCGGTCGCCGCCGAGCGCGAGGGCAAGGATCGGTGTGTGGTCGCGGTAATCGGTGACGGCGCCATGAGTGCGGGCATGGCGTTCGAAGCGCTTAATAATGCCGGAGCCATGGATACCAATTTGCTGGTGATATTGAACGACAACGATATGTCGATTTCCCGGCCCGTTGGCGCCTTGAATAATTATCTCGCCAAGCTCATGTCCGGCCGGTTTTACGCCACCGCGCGCCGCGCAGGGGAGAAAATGCTGGGCGTGGTACCGCCTGTGCTGGAACTGGCTAAGCGCGCCGAGGAGCACGTAAAGGGGATGGTTACCCCCAGCACGCTGTTCGAAGAATTCGGGTTCAACTATATTGGCCCTATTGACGGCCACGACCTTGACGTGCTGGTACGCACACTCAGTAACGTCAAATATCTTAAAGGTCCGCAGTTCCTGCATGTGGTTACAAGAAAAGGTGCGGGCTACCAGGCCGCCGAGGAGGACCCGATTCTGTACCACGGTGTGACCAAATTCAATCCTGCAGCGGGCATAGTCTCAAAGGCAGGTGGCAAGCCTTCCTATACGCAGCTTTTTGGAGACTGGCTGTGCGACATGGCGGCACTGGATCGCCGTCTTGTCGGAATTACGCCGGCAATGCGCGAAGGATCGGGTCTGGTAAGATTTTCCGACGAATATCCTGATCGTTATTTTGACGTAGGCATTGCCGAGCAGCACGCGGTAACATTCGCTGCCGGCCTGGCTTGCGACGGGATGAAGCCGGTCGTCGCCATCTATTCGACTTTTCTGCAACGGGCATACGATCAGCTGATACATGACGTGGCCATTCAAAACCTCCCGGTTGTATTCGCCATAGATCGTGCCGGTCTCGTAGGTGCAGACGGCCCAACTCACGCGGGCAGCTTCGATTTGACCTATTTGCGCTGCGTTCCGAATATGACGGTAATGACGCCCTCGGACGAGAATGAATGCCGCCAGATGCTCTACACGGCTTTTCAGATGGACACACCGACGGCAGTGCGCTATCCGCGCGGTTCAGGCATGGGCATCGTGCCTGAAAAAGAGATGCAAATGCTGCCGATCGGGCGTGGGGAGATACGGCGCGAAGGCGTCAAGGTGGCCTTGCTCGCATTCGGCAGCATGCTCAAGCCCTGCCTTGAGGCCGCGGAAGAATTGAATGCCACTGTCGCTAACATGCGTTTCGTGAAACCGCTGGACGAGGATTTGGTGCTAGCGCTGGCGACGACTCATGAATTACTCGTGACAGTGGAAGAGAATACCATCATGGGTGGAGCAGGAAGCGCGGTCATGGAGTCGCTGGTACAAGCTGGTCACGCAGTTCATGTTCTGCAACTGGGCTTGCCGGACACTTTCATCGACCAAGGCGACCCCTCCCAGATGCTGATAGATTGTGGGCTGGATGGTGCTGCTATCATGAGAACCGTCAAGGCAAGGCTTCGCTGATGAAATATCTATTCAACCGCTGTTTCATGCCATGGGCAAAGACGTCCCTATACATTGACGAAATACCCCATGAATGAAGCGCCAGTTCCCATAGCCGATGTGCAAAACGTATTCGATACCAGGCAGGTGGCTATCAACAGGGCGGGCGTTCGTGCCATTCGACATCCCATCGCCATAGCGGACAAGCACGGGAAAACCCAGCATACAGTCGCCCTTTTCAATATGTACGTGAATCTGCCTCATCATCTCAAGGGTGTCCACATGTCACGTTTCGTGGAGATCCTCAATGCCCAGGATCACACCATCTCCACGTCTTCACTCGAAGACCTGCTTCAAGTCATGGTGAAAAGGCTTGAGGCGGAGTCCGGAGATATCGAGGCGGCTTTTCCTTATTTTATCAGCAAAACGGCTCCGATTTCACTGACCAGAAGCCTGCTGGATTACGACGTCGCCTTTACGGGCCGCATCAGGAACGGAATCTGTCAGTGCACGACCAAGGTCGTTGTGCCTGCTACCAGTCTGTGCCCATGCTCGAAGCAAGTTTCCGAGTACGGCGCCCATAATCAGCGATCCCATATCTCCATATCGGTTCGAGCCAACGAGCCGATATGGATAGAAGATCTGGTAAAGATCGCTGAAGAGCAGGCGTCTTGTGAACTTTACGGGTTGCTGAAACGGGCGGATGAAAAATACGTGACGGAAAAAGCCTATAAAAATCCCAAGTTCGTCGAGGATGTAGTGCGCGATGTTGCTCTGGCTCTGGATCGGGATACGCGTATAGATGCTTATCGCGTGGAAACGGAAAATTTCGAATCCATTCACAATCACTCTGCATATGCTGAAGTGGAGCGAGACAAGTTAGTGGATGCAGCGACTCAAAACCAGTACTCAGCGTTATTTATCAGTCAGCTATAGTTGGGTCGGAGGCAGAGGCGGGGGCGATTCGGCGTAGCGGAATCCCGGTCCTGCTTTGAGCGCGCCGATAAATTTCTCGTCAGTTCACAGTTCCATAAGTAAAACGGCTCTAGGCTCTACTTAAATTGACCTTTCTCTAATGGGAAGGTATATTATCGCCCTTTCCGGGGTGTAGCGTAGCCTGGTAGCGCGCCTGGTTTGGGACCAGGATGTCGGGAGTTCAAATCTCTCCACCCCGACCATTCATGCTAATCCGAGGCGAAATCCGATTTGAGTGGTGCCCGTAGCTCAACCGGATAGAGCACCAGCCTTCTAAGCTGGGGGTTACAGGTTCGATTCCTGTCGGGCACGCCATAAGCGATTTCGTCGCACAGACCCGAGCATCAATAAAAAGTTGCATGCGGTTTCAGATGGTGGCTGTAGCTCAGTGGTAGAGTCCCGGATTGTGATTCCGGTTGTCGTGGGTTCGATCCCCATCAGCCACCCCAACTTCCTTTTTTTCTACCGCTAGCCTCAGGGATTCCGAGCAAGCTGACAGCCTCGCCGCATTAAACGCCCGCCACTGTGGGGACCACTCCACTCCTATATCTCCCTTCTTTTATCATCTCTAAGAGATTGCATCTATTACTATTTTTATAATAGTAATCCGTCTTGTATCTGTTTTTTTTAAGCCCGCGTATTATTTGTGTAGAGAATTTTTCCACTTTTGTGTGTGTTATCGTACAGACGTTCTCCGGGCAGCGCGCAAGAATACAAACACAAAGGCAGGATCGACTCAAGAAAGGAAAGCCCTAAGTGTGGTTGCTGGTAGCAGTTAGAACAACATGTATTAAAAATGAAAAATGGGCATTGATTGTCCAAGCCGGGGTCATTAGTACGTTTACCTTCCTCTTTTTAGCCGATTGATTTTTTTGGCTGCATCCTTCCAGTCGCTGGACAGCAATAACACCGCAACAATGGTGCGCCATGATAGGCGGAAAAAGGAGATAAGCCGGTCCTGGCGGAGCTTCTTGGTTGTTGCGCTCCTCTGGAGTACGTGGTGTCGCTTGCGGCAAGCCATCAACACATGATTATGGGCATCAAATTTAGGATATAGAGCAAGAGCAGCGGGCTTCAACTTTCAGTCACAAAGCTGAAGCAGCATGATTTTTCGAAGTGACGCATTTCACGTTATCTGGACAACCGAGTATTTTTAAATGTCACTCCCCTTTATATATTGATTATGGGTTTCTTTTCGTCACTGCCTGCTGAGCACCTTGAGCGTTATTCCCGCATCATCCAGGAAGGAATAGAAGTGCGCAGCCATTCTGATCTGCTGAATTGGCTGCAGGGAGAATTGCAGCATTATCTGCCTCACGAAATCATGCTTGCCACATGGGGTAATTTTGGTTCAAATGCCATACGGCACGATATTGTTTCACCGCTTCCCGGGGTTCGAACCGCGCAACTGGAGCCCACACGACTCTATCCGTTACTCCGCACATTCTATAATCGCTGGGTCGAGTTGGGCAGATTGCCTTACGCGTCCGGGGTGCAGGAAACGCCTATTGGTGAAACCTGCATTTCGCACTCAAGCAATGCTTTTGCATGTGCCTTTGGCAGAGCCTTGCAAAGCATGCGCACCTCTCTTTTGCACGGCATCAGTGATGAACGCGGGCGTCACGACTGTCTCTATGTTATTTTCAGCACCCAGGACAAACTTGATGAGTCCGCCCTCAGTGCGATGGAAATTCTCCTCCCGTATCTGGATACCGCGTTGCGCAGGGTGGCGCCATTGCCGCTTTCATTTCGTGCGACGCTGGAAGCAGAACCCTCTTCCGGCGAAATTTATGGATTAAGCGAACGTGAGACGGAAATTATGGAGTGGGTAAGAAAAGGCAAGACCAATGCTGAAATAGGTAATATATTGTGCATCAGTTCATACACGGTGAAAAATCATCTGCATCAGATATTCAGGAAGCTGGATGTCTATAATCGTGTGCAGGCAGTTTCCAAAATAGAGCGTAGACCCAGTCATGGCTGAAGCCAATCCCGTTTTTTCCGCTTCGACTGCCTCAGCGCATCGTTCGAGGAGCCCGCTCAGCAATAACATGTTGAGTGCGGTGGAGTCCATTCTGGATCCTGCCATTCTCACCATTTCACTCTGGTGTGTGAGCGTCAGTTTTGAAGGTGAATTACTCCCGCCCTACCTGATCCTTGCGGTAATCGTATTTTCGATTACCTTTCCGGGTGCTTCCCGTCTCCAGGTGTCAGTGAAACGGCTTATTTTCGATGTTCTCTATAGCTGGTTCTGGGTTGCGCTGCTGCTGCTTTTTCTCGGATTTGCCACGGGTTATATTGCGGAGTTCTCAAGTCAGGCGCTTACTACGTGGTTGTGGGCCGCTCCCCTCAGCCAGATCGGCGCCCATCTTATGTTTCGTCTCGCGGCACCTTATCTGCTGGTGCTGCAGGGGCCGACACAGCGCGCGATCATCGTGGGCATGAACGATCAAGGAGTGGCGCTAGCCGAGCGAATGCATGAGGCGCGGTACTCGAAAATAGAGTTATCCGGTTTTTTCGATGACCGCAATCAGGACCGGCTTCCCCAGGCTGGGAACAACCCGTTGCTGGGCCGATTACGGGAACTTCCGGAATTCGTCAAGGAAAAGCGTATCCAGTTTATCTATCTGTCGCTCCCGATGGCTTCGCAGCCGCGTATCCTGCATGTACTGGATGAACTTAAGGACACTACAGCATCCATCTATTTCGTGCCGGACATGTTCATTACCGACCTGATCCAAGGCCGAAGCGGAAGTATTTGCGGTACCCCCGTTATTTCCGTGTGCGAATCCCCTTTTACTGGCTCCAACGGAATTATCAAGCGTGCCAGCGATATCATTCTGTCTCTGCTCATCCTGTTGCTGATTTCCCCGATGCTGCTGCTCATTGCAGTTGCCATCAAGATGGATTCTCCTGGTCCCATCATCTTCAAGCAACGTCGCTATGGCCTGGATGGGGAAGAGATACTCGTCTATAAATTCCGTTCGATGCGTGTGTGTGAAGATGGCGACAATATCCGCCAAGCCGAGAAAGGCGATAGCCGCATTACTCCAGTGGGCGCATTTCTACGTAGGAATTCGCTGGATGAACTGCCCCAGTTCGTCAATGTTCTGCAAGGGCGCATGAGCATAGTGGGCCCCAGACCCCATGCCGTGGCTCATAATGAGATCTATCGAAACCTTATAAAAGGTTATATGATCCGCCACAAAGTCAAGCCTGGAATTACCGGTTGGGCGCAGGTCAACGGCTACCGTGGCGAAACACGCACGCTTGACAAGATGCAGGCGCGTATCGATCACGATCTGGATTATTTGCGCAACTGGTCCCTGCAACTCGATCTGCATATTATTATCAAGACTGTTCTGGTTATTCTGGGGGATCGCGCTGCTTACTAGCAAGCTTCTCTTTCAAGCCCATGCAGGCGGCACGCGAAACGACGGGTTTCTGCTTTTTTTTGATTCAAGTGGTAAGCTTGCGGTATTCGGTTGTGAAAGGATAGAGGATTTAATGAGAAGAAAACCAAACCGGAACCTTTCCTATCAAATTTATCACTGGCTTGCAGTTTCTATAACTTTGTTGTTAATGCATCAGGGCACGCTTGCCGCCCCCGTGGATTTTGGCCGTCTAGGGCGGCCCGGTGACACGCTCACCTTAAGCGCGGGCAGCACCTATATGTTCGACAGCAACGTCTTTCGGCTATCGCCTCTTATCGATCCAGGTACATTTCTTGGGGCATCCACCAGATCGGACCAAATTATTACGACCACGTTTACGCTGAATCTGAACAAAACTTTTTCGATGCAGCGCTTCGAGGTCACCGGGAGTCTCGTCGACAACCGATATTTCAACTTTGGTTTTCTCGATTTTCTTGGCAAGAATTACACGGCCGCGTGGAACTGGTATGTTACACCCTATCTCCACGGCCGATTAAGCAGCAGCCACAGCGAGGCACTCAACAATTTTGGCAATCTCACGGGCTTTATCAACTCGACCAATCGCAACCTGCGTACGACAGATAATTTTCGTTTCGATGGTATTTTCGAACTCAACCGGGCATGGCATATCGTAGGAGGGTTGAGTCACAACGTCATAAAAAACAGTCGTCTTACAGTTCAGGATTTCGATAACAAGGTTTCCTCCGTTGAAGGAGGCATCCGATATGTTTTCTCCAAAGGCAGTACGCTGACTTATAAAGTAAGAGCCGGAGATGGGGAATTCATCAAACGACCCCAGCCCATCGCAAGCGCGATGTTCGATACCCGATTCGACGAGATGGAGCATGAAGTGCGTCTCGTATGGCCTGTTACCGCGAAAGTGGCAGTTGATGCGCGAGCCGGATACCTGAAGCGCAAGCACGCCCATTTTTCCCAGCGCGATTTCGATGGTTTCGTCGGTAACTTCAACTTCAATTGGGCCATAACTGATAAAACCCGACTCATGACAGGCTGGTCTCATGATCTTTCCAACTTCCAGACTGGAGCGAATTTTCAACTCAATCCCGCTATCTTCCAGCAGTGGTCCAGCAGCTATGCAGTTACGGATCGGTTTACGGTAGCACCCGCTTGGCAGATCACGGAGAAAACACAGTTGCGTCTGCGTTATGATTATGTGATGCGTGATCATCACGGCGGGGTAAGTCCGCTGCTTTTAGAACAGCGGAGGGATTCGCAGCATTCCGCTCATATTGCGCTGGATTGGCAGCCTATGAATGTGCTTCTGATCACTGGAATGCTGCAAAAGGACCATCGGTCCTCCAGTCTCCGAGGGTTCGATTACGATAGCAACGCAGCGAGCATTTCCGCGAGATTCACTTTCTAAGAACATGAGAAGTGGAAAACAAAAAAACAGCCTGCGATCGGTCGATTTTTGAATGCAGAGCATCCCACTGAGTTCGTTATCTTTGCGATAAATTATGGCCGAGGCTTGCTGTGACAGAATCCGAATTCAAAGACGCGCCGAGAACTCACCGGCGACAGTTCATCTTTTCCAATTCAAGTCTGAAAATTCCGAAAGGCTGGAAGAGTATCGGGTTGGGGGATGGGTTTGTACTGCATCACTGCCCTTGGCTCAATGTCCTTACAGTAACCGATGAATCAGGTCAGCAATGGGGTTTGCTCGGTCATGCGTTTGATATCCGCGAAAATCGGGACCCCGTAGCTGCGATCGGGAAGTCTCGCATGACGAACGTACCGGCGCTGGTTTCCACATGGTCAGGACGCTGGGTGTTGATCAACTCTTCAATGGTGATTACCGACGCAGCAGCATTGCTAGGAATATATGTGCTGGAGGATGAGCGAGGCATTTTCATTTCCAGCAGTCTTGCGCTTCTTTCGCAGTTATTCGAAAGACCCGTCGTTCGTGACAAGCGGGTTCTTGGCTGGTATGGCGTCAATTGGTTTCCTGGACCGTTATCGCGATTGGCGGGTGTCAACAGGTTGTTGCCCGATCAGATATACAATCCCAAGTCTCGTTCGATAAGCTATTTCAAGCGTCTTTCTCCTGCTTCCGACATGAGCTTAAATGAAGCATCAGAGGCTATGTCGCGTGGCTTGATCCAGATATTTCGGGCCATGGGAGGTCAGGACAGCAGGAAATCAATAATACTAACCTTGACTGGCGGGTTGGATTCAAGAACTACGTTTTCAGTGCTGCGCGCCGCAGGCATTCCCTTTACCACATTGACCCTGGGGCATCCGAGAATAAGCAAAGCAGATCTCGCGTTGCCTGTGAAAATTTCTGATTCTTACAACATCATTCACCGGCAGGTCAACAAGGTGGAGCAACTGAGAGAAAAATTGAATGAATACGATAACCATACCTATCGCACCGTTGTCGACGGCG
>CAYXQR010000109.1:0-36481 GCA_964466955.1 uncultured Nitrosospira sp. | reverse complement strand
CGGCAGGAATTTGCCGGGAACGAAAATACTCCGCCGCCGCCAGCAGCGAACCTCGCGCTGTCGCAATTACCCGGTTGTCAGTGCGGTCAAAGGCCGCGTCGCATGGCTTTGGCGTCTCGTCGAGCCTGCCCTGCTCGCCTGCCGCCAAAAGGCTTTTCACCGATGCAGGTGCTTTAACCCCATGATAACGGAGTACGGCAAGCGCATCCGCATAGGTCGTGGGATCTGGCGCGCAGGGGCCGGAAGCGATATGAGTGGGATCGTCGCCGATAACATCCGAGATGATCAATGCGCGCACGGCCGCCTGGCATGATGTGGCAAGTCTTCCGCCGAGAATGGTGGAGAGATGCTTGCGCACGGTATTGATTTCCTGAATCGTCGCGCCGCAACGCAGCAGCTGACTCGTGACGTTTCTGAGATCATTCAATGGTATGCCCGGCGCCGGCAAGGTCAGCAGACTGGAGCCTCCGCCGCTGAACAGGCACAGCAGCAAATCGTCGCGGCCGAGTTTCTGCGCCGCTGCCAGAATGGTTTGTGCGCCTCGCTCACCCTGCTCATCGGGCAACGGATGGCCGGCCTCGATCACTCTGATTCGTTCGAGAGACAGGCCATGTCCGTAACGGGTGAGAACAAAGCCATCCAGGGGAGCGTGTTTCGGCCACTGCTGTTCCACGGCCAGGGCCATCGCCGCAGCTGCCTTGCCCGCCCCGACCACAAGCGTGCGCCCTTTCGGCAAAGGGAAGGAGTGGGGCGGCATATGGACGGGCAGGACGCGCAGCGGATCGGCAGCGGAAACCGCCGCATGGAAGCTTCCGAGCAGAAGCTCGCGAGGACTCATCGTCGTTTCGCGGTCGCGATCAGGGCGCCTCCGAGACACCCGGCGTGCCCTTCAGGTGCTCCTTCAGATGCTGCCCGGTGAAGCTTATCCCGTTTGCTGCAATGTCTTCGGGCGTACCCTCGGCAATGATTTGGCCGCCTCCCTCGCCGCCTTCCGGGCCAAGATCGATAATCCAGTCAGCAGTCCTGATTACATCCAGATTGTGCTCGATAACCACCACTGTGTTGCCGTGGTCGCGCAAGCGATGCAGTACTTTCAGCAACAGATCGATGTCGTGAAAATGCAGCCCTGTAGTGGGCTCATCGAGAATGTAGAGGGTGCGGCCGGTATCACGCTTGGACAATTCCAGCGACAGCTTCACCCGTTGCGCTTCGCCGCCCGAAAGCGTGGTGGCGGACTGGCCGAGCGTGATATAACCCAGCCCGACATCCAGCAAGGTCCGGAGTTTGCGTGCGACCACAGGCACGGCGCTGAAAAATTCATGTGCGTGCTCGACGGTCATCCCCAGTATCTCGGTGATATTTTTTTCCTTATACCGGATTTCCAGCGTCTCGCGGTTATAGCGCTTCCCATGACATACATCGCATGACACATAGATATCCGGCAGAAAATGCATCTCCACCTTGATCATGCCATCGCCCTGGCAGGCTTCACAGCGTCCACCTTTGACGTTGAATGAAAATCGCCCAGGCCCGTAGCCGCGCTCCCGCGCCTGGGGCACCCCGGAAAACAGCTCGCGGATCGGAGTGAACAGTCCGGTATAGGTAGCCGGATTCGAGCGTGGCGTGCGTCCGATCGGGCTTTGGTCCATGTTGATGACCTTGTCGAAGAACGCGAGCCCTTCCAGGTTCCGGTGCGGAGCGGGTTCCGCCGAACTTCCGTAAAGATGGCGCGCCACGGCATGGTAGAGCGTTTCGTTGATCAACGTGGATTTTCCCGACCCGGATACACCGGTGACGCAAACGAACAGCCCTACCGGCAGGCAGAGATTGACGTCTTTCAGGTTGTTGCCGGAGGCGCCCTCGATTCTGAGCCACCGGTCGCTTTTGGGTTGAGTGCGCCTCTCCGGGACCTTGATGCTCAGTTCGCCCGAAAGATACCTGCCGGTAAGGGAATCGGGATTTTTCTGGATGGCATCGGGAGATCCCTGCGCGATAACCGAACCTCCATGTTCGCCCGCCCCTGGACCCATGTCGACTACGTGATCGGCAGTGAGTATGGCGTCCTGATCATGCTCAACCACAATGACGCTATTGCCGAGGTCGCGCAGGTTCTTGAGGGTTTTCAGCAAACGGCTGTTGTCGCGCTGGTGCAGGCCGATGGAGGGTTCGTCCAGTACGTACATCACGCCCGTCAAACCCGAGCCGATCTGGCTGGCAAGGCGGATGCGCTGCGATTCCCCGCCGGACAATGTATCCGCGGAACGATCGAGCGAAAGGTAATCCAGCCCCACGTTATTGAGAAACAGTATGCGGCTGGAAATCTCCTTGATGATCTTTTCGGCAATGGCAAGTTTATGACCGGTCAGTGTCACCTTATCGAAAAAAGCTTTGGCTTCTTTCAAAGGGAGCGCACTGATTTCGTAAATCGCGAGTTCCGCGACGCGCACATGACGCGCTTCCCTGCGCAGGCGCGTTCCGGTGCAATCCGGACAGAGCTGCGAGTTCAGATATTTCGCGAGTTCTTCGCGCACGGTGACGGATTCGGTTTCACGGTACCGTCTTTCCAGATTGGGAACGATACCTTCAAATGTGTGCTTGCGGTAATTGCGCGTGCTGTTTTCGTTGAGATAGGAAAACATGATTTTCTCGTTGCCGGACCCGTGCAGAATGATTTCCCGGATGTTTGCCGGCAGCTGTTCAAATGGCGTGTCCAGGTCGAAGTCGTAGTGACTGGCTAGGCTCGCCAGCAACTGATAATAGAACTGGTTGCGCCTGTCCCATCCCTTGATCGCGCCGGAAGCCAGCGACAGGTGCGAAAAGGCAACGATTCGCCTGGGATCGAAAAACGTGATTTTTCCCAACCCGTCACACCTCGGACAGGCACCCATGGGATTGTTGAAGGAAAACAGGCGCGGTTCCAGTTCCGGCAGCGAATAACTGCATATCGGGCAGCTGAATTTTGCCGAAAAGAGGTGCTCGGCTCCGGAATCCATTTCTACCGCCAGGGCGCGGCCGTCGGCGTGGCGCAGAGCGGTCTCGAACGATTCCGCCAGCCGCTGCTTGGAATCGGGAGAAACCTTGAGCCTGTCGATTACCACTTCCACCGTATGCTTCAGGTTTTTTTTCAGTTTGGGCAGCGCATCGATTTCATAAACCGTGCCGTCGACGCGTAACCGGATGAAACCTTGCGCGCGCAATTCGTCAATCAAGTCCACCTGCTCTCCCTTGCGCCCTACCACCAGCGGGGCAAGTATCATCAGCCTTGTTTCCGGCGGCAGTTGCAGCACGTGGTCCACCATCTGGGAAACGCTTTGCGCGGTGAGGGTGATGCCATGATCCGGGCATTGCGGGTCGCCGACCCGCGCAAACAGCAGGCGCAGATAATCATGGATTTCGGTAACGGTCCCGACCGTGGAGCGGGGGTTGTGCGAGGTTGCCTTTTGCTCGATGGCGATGGCGGGAGAAAGACCTTCTATCAGATCGACGTCGGGTTTCTCCATCAATTGCAGGAACTGGCGCGCGTAAGCGGAAAGCGATTCGACGTAACGGCGCTGGCCCTCGGCGTAGAGCGTGTCGAATGCGAGCGAGGATTTGCCCGACCCGGACAGGCCCGTGATGACGATCAGCCTGTTGCGCGGCAAGTCCAGGCCGATATTCTTGAGGTTGTGCGTACGCGCGCCGCGGATTTTTATGAGCTCCATCAACTGTTCCAGTGGGTTGCCGGTATCGCGCCGCGCTGCCGTTATCCCCATGGGGTCAGCGTTACCTGAGAACCGGCCAAACCTGCTAATATACGCAAATTCCCGCGTTTCCCCAATCTGATTCATGTCCACTTCCCTGTCCCCCGAGAAACTGACGGCACTCGAAGTGCGCGCTACCGCCGGCCTGGCGGGTATTTACGGGCTGCGCATGCTCGGCATGTTCATCATCCTGCCCGTTTTCGCGTTCTATGCCGAGCATCTGCCCGGCGGCAGCAACTATACGCTGGTGGGCGTCGCGCTCGGAGCGTATGGCCTCACGCAGGCGATCCTGCAGGTGCCATTCGGCTGGATGTCCGACCGTATCGGACGCAAGCCCGTCATTTACATGGGTCTGATCCTTTTTGCCGCAGGCAGCTTCGTCGCCGCGGCTGCCACGGACATCTACTGGGTCATTGCAGGGCGTGTCATCCAGGGCGCAGGGGCCATTTCCGCGGCGGTAATGGCGCTTGCCGCCGACCTCACGCGCGAGGAACATCGCACCAAGGCAATGGCCGCGATCGGCATGACCATAGGCGCCACTTTTGCGCTTTCACTCGTCATTGCGCCCGTGCTCAACAGGTTGATCGGAGTACCCGGTATTTTTGCCATGACAGGGGTACTGGCGCTGCTGGCCATGGTAGTGGCGGCGCGGGTGGTTCCCGATCCATCGGACAGCCGGTTTCATTCCGATACCGAAGCCTCGCCCGGCGGGCTTTACAAAGTGTTGCAGGATCCGCAGTTGCTGCGCCTCGATTTCGGCGTCTTCGTGCTGCATGCGGTGCTGATGGCGCTGTGGCTGGTGGTGCCCCTGTCGCTGCGACAGGCGGGACTGGCGGCAGACCATCACTGGCACGTCTATCTTCCCGTACTGCTCCTGTCCATGGCGATGGTCATTCCGGCCATCATTTATGGCGAAAAGAAAGCGAAGCTCAAGCAGGTGTTCGTTCTTGCAGTGGCAGTGCTGCTGGTCAGTCAGCTCATGCTGGAATTCCTGTCCGATTCGCTGTGGGGCGCGACAGCGGCGCTACTGGTATTCTTTGCCGCATTCAATCTTCTGGAAGCCACCCTGCCATCGCTCATTTCCAAGATTGCCCCGGTGGGCGCAAAGGGGACGGCCATAGGCGTTTACAGCAGCGTCCAGTTTCTTGGCGCCTTTGTCGGCGCAAGCGCGGGCGGTTATCTGTACGAGCACTACGGCAGCGCTGCATTGTTCGGATTCTGCGGCGGCCTCGTGGCATTGTGGCTGGTGTTCGCCGCCACCATGAAGGCACCCGCCGCCGTTCGCACCAGGATGTACCCTATACCCGAAATGGATACGGGCAGGGCGAGCGGCCTGTCGCGCCAGTTGGCCACCCTCGCGGGCGTGCATGAAGCCAAAGTCCTGGCGAGCGAGGGCGTGGCATACCTGAAAGTGGACATGAAAGGCTTTGACGAGCAGGGTGTTGCTCAATTATTGGGGGGAGAAGCGTAATGGCATCAGTCAACAAGGTGATACTCATCGGCAATCTCGGTAAAGACCCGGAGACCCGCTACATGCCCAATGGCGACGCAGTAACCAACATCACTCTGGCCACCACCGAGACATGGAAGGACAAGAATGGTGAGAAGCAGGAAAAGACCGAATGGCACCGCGTCACCTTCTACCGCAAGCTGGCGGAAATAGCGGGCGAGTATCTCAAGAAAGGCCGCTCGGTCTATGTGGAAGGAAGGCTGGAGACGCGTAAATGGACCGATAAGGCAGGCGTCGAGCGCTATACCACCGAGATCATCGCCAACGACATGAAAATGCTGGGCAGCAGGCCGGGCAGCGGCAGCTATGAGGGAGACAGGGAGGAGGGTGGGTTCGCGTCAAGTTCACGGGATACCAGGCCCGCAGCCCGGAGCGGCACGGACTTCGATGATATGGATGACGATATCCCCTTTTGAAATATTTTCCCGCTATCCTCCAGTAGCGCCATGAAGAGCCGAATATGAAAAAGCTGCTATCGATCACTTTCATGCTGTTCGCGTATTCTGTCTCGGCATATTCCGCCGTCAACATCAACACGGCAACCCAGGCACAGCTGCAAATGCTTCATGGCATCGGCCCGACCAAGGCCAAGGCCATTGTCGATTACCGGAAGGAAAACGGCACATTCAAGTCCGTCGACGATCTGCGGAAGGTGAATGGCATCGAATCAGCCACCGTCACCAGGCTTCGCAGGGATCTCTCGGTCAGCGGGCCGACTGTCATACCGAAGAAAGCCGTGTCCTCGGCCAAAGTGAAGCCTTCAGTCAAGAAAGCGGCATCTTCGGCCAAAACTAAATCGTCGGCGAAAGCCAAGCCCGGAGTAAAAGCCAAGTCCACGACCAAAGCCAAGCCCGGAGCAAAAGCCAAGTCCACGACCAAAGCCAAGCCTACAACAAAAGCCAAATCCACGACAAAGGCCAAGTCCGCGGCCAAATAATAGAACCCCAGTGGCGAATACGAGGTATGCATCGGCAGGTGGGAAGTCTGTCAATTTCCTGCCCCCGATGATCGATGAAGTACATGAAATTGCATATCGCTCGTTTCTTCGATTATGGTTGCCTCCAGTGACGCGTCATCCCTTTCATTTCAGCTCATTTTCACTGTAACTTTTCTACCGCATGTTCAAAAGCATAGAAAATTTCGTCGGCAACACGCCTCTGGTGAGGCTCAAGCATCTGCCGGGAAACACGAGCAACGCCGTGCTCGTCAAACTGGAAGGAAATAATCCCGCAGGTTCGGTAAAGGACCGTCCCGCGCTGTCGATGATCACGCGCGCGCAACAGCGCGGGGAAATCAGGCCAGGCGACACGCTGATCGAAGCCACCAGCGGCAACACAGGCATTGCTCTCGCGATGGCTGCCGCCGTCATGGGGTACCGCATGGTGCTGGTCATGCCCGAGCATCTCAGTATCGAGCGGCGTCAATCCATGAAGGCCTACGGCGCTGAAATCATCCTGACTTCGAAGCAAGGCAGCATGGAGGAAGCGCGCGACGTAGCCGAGCGCATGCGCAATGAAGGACGAGGCATCATTCTCGATCAGTTTGCCAGCCCGGACAATCCGCGCGCGCACTATGAAGGCACTGCGCCGGAAATCTGGCGGGATACGGAAGGGAAAATTACGCACCTGGTGAGCAGCATGGGTACAACCGGAACGATCATGGGCTGCGGCCGATATTTCAAGGAGAAAAAGCCGGCCGTGCAGATTATCGGGGTACAGCCGGAAGAGGGTGCCCAGATTCCCGGCATACGCAAATGGCCGGAAGCCTATCTGCCGAAAATCTACGATGCCAGCAAAGTGGATGACATCATGCTGGTAGCACAGGCGGAGGCGGAAGATATGACGCGACGGTTGGCAAGAGAAGAAGGTATTTTTGCTGGAATCTCATCAGGGGGAGCGCTGGCGGCTGCATTGAAGATTTCCGCTGAAACCGAAAACGCAACAATTGTCTCGATCGTTTGCGATCGTGGCGACCGCTATCTTTCCACCGGAGTCTTTCCGGACTGAGCCGGCTTCACGTGTCGTCATGTTCGTCGCACTGTCGTGTCGGCGGTTCATGATTCAAAAGATCCGCAGGGAATGGAAAATGCGTGAGCGAGCCTGTTTCTTTCGCGCTCCCGGCAACGGCGCCGCGCCACGCGGCGCCATGTCACCCGCTCGTTTGCTTATCAGCCTGCTGCCGGCGATCTTTCTCGTGATCTCCGGGGAGTCTGCAGGGGCTCGCGTCACGCTGTCTGCCGATGCTGTCCAGGCTTCGTTCCTGGATTTCAGAGGCGTACAGGTCAGCCTTTCGGGTTCGCCCGCACCTGTCGTGGAAATCACGCTGGATGAGATCGCAATCGAGGGCAGGCGCTGGCGCAACCTGCATTTTTCCTGCCCGGTATTCCAAGTCAGCGGAGGCATGGTTCGCTGCGATGACGGAGTGCTGAGAATCGCGAAGTCGGAGCCGCTGCACGTGGCCTTCCGTTTTTCAGCGCCCGACAATACATTGCAAGCGGCGATCAGGGATATGCCAGGCCATGCCGAGGGGGGAGGCTGGAAGCTGTCCATCCATGGGGGTGTGTCAGGGTGGGAAGGCACGGTGACTGTCGAAAACGGCAAGGCGGCACAGGTCGCCCCATTTCTGCCCGTATGGGAAAGCGAGATCGACCCCTCATCCGTGAAAGGGAAAATCAACGGCGTGGTCCAGCTGAGCGGCCAGTCCGATGGGCTGGCGCATGCCGATGTAAAACTGGCTTTGAACGAAGTGACCTTCAGCGACGCTACCGGCCTGCATGCGGGCGAGAACATCAGCATCGACCTGAACGCAAAAGTAACGCGTGGCGACCAGAGGGAGGGAGGGAATGTCTGGCAGTGGAACGTCGATGCAAGCTGGCCGAAGGGTGAAGTTTTCTGGCAGCCGCTTTATTTCGCCGGGCGGGGTCATCGCTTCCATGCTGGCGGTGATCTGGATGAGGATACTGTTCGACTGCGTAAGGGAAGGCTGACGCTGGCCGACATCGGCGAGATGGATTTTTCAGGCACGGTCGATTCCAGTACGAAAGCGCTGCGCGAATTCAGCCTCACCGCGGACAATCTACAGCTGGCCGGGCTGTTCGAGCAGGTGCTCCAGCCTTTCCTGGTGAATACGTCTTTTGCCGGGCTGAAAACCATCGGGCGGGCCGGCATTCAATGGCGCTACCGTGACCGGGCTCATCAGCTGCTGGACGTGTATCTGCAGGACGTATCCGTGAAAGACGGACAGGAACGATTTGCGTTTGAGGGAATGAATGCGCGCATTCCCTGGCAGGCAAGCGACGGCGCAGCAGCAAAAGAAGGAGAAGTCATGATCGCGGATGGCCGGATTGGCCGCATCCCCATCGGGCCGGTGCACTTCCCTTTGGAAATTACAGGGCTGGATGAGCCCGGGGTGCGAATTGCCCGGATGACGGTACCTATCCTTGATGGACAGCTCATGCTGGAACAGTTCAGCGCACAGCGGCAGGCAAGGAGACAAGAAGAAGCGCAAGAAGGGGTATTGGCAGCCTCTCCAGGCTGGGAATGGGAATTCAGCGGCAGGCTCATGCCCATATCCATGCAGAAACTTACCGAAGCGCTGGAAACCCAGACCATGCAGGGCACGTTTTCCGGCGAGATCCCGAAAGTCAGCTATAAAGACTCCACCGTGAACGTGGAGGGGGCACTCGTTCTGCGTGTATTCGATGGTTCGGTGGTGGTATGGAATCTGAAAGCACTGGACCCTTTCGGACATGCTTCCTCGCTGATGGCGGATGTGGACATGCGCAATCTCGACCTCAACCTGCTGACAGGCACGTTTTCGTTTGGAAAAATACTGGGCCGCATCGATGTGGCGGTGCATAATCTTGAGCTCTTCGGCTGGAAGCCCGTCAAGTTCGATGCCAGCCTGAAGAGCAGTCCAGGCGAATATCCGCGCCGTATCAGCCAGGACGCGGTGCAGAATATTTCCTCCCTTGGCGGTTCAGGCGCGGTTGCGGCCATCCAGCGCAGCGTGCTGCGTTTTTTCGACGAGTTCGGCTATTCGCAGATCGGCTGGAGCTGCGCCCTGCGCAATGGCATCTGCCGCATGGGAGGAATCGCATCCGAGCCGCTGCCGCACGGTTATCTCATCGTCAAAGGCGGCGGAATCCCGGCTATCACCGTGATAGGCTATAATCGCGATGTCGATTGGCCGGAACTGGTGAGCCGGCTGCAGAGGATCACCGGAGACCATGCCCAACCTGTCATCCAGTAGAACAGACATGAAAAATCCATTTCTTGGCGCGTGCCTGCTTGCCTCGGCCTGCCTGCCATTATCCGCCTGCGTTACCATCAACATCTATTTTCCCGCGGCCGCAGCCGAGAAAGCGGCCGACAGGATCATTGAAGATGTATGGCAGCTGAAGAAGGAGACGAAGCCCGACGCGGACAGGCGGAATACGGATCCATCCGAACCATCTGCTTCCACGCAACCCCAATCGCAACAGTAAAGGCGAAGACCATGGCCAATCCGAATCATTTCTTTCGTATGGTGTTGCTGGTGCTGATCTCACTCGTTTCCGCACCGGCATACACGCAGGCGGATATCGAGATCAATACGCCGGCGATCGCCAGCCTCAAGCAGAGCATGCAGCAGCGCCATAATCAGCTCGAAGCTTATTATGGAGGAGGGGCGATCGGACTCACGAGAGACGGATTGATTGCCATGCGCGATGCCAGCGCCATCCCCTTGTCCGCGCGCCAGACTGTCAATGGCCTGATTGCGGCGGAGAACCAGGACAGGAATGCCCTCTATCGGGAGATCGCCCGGGCCAATTCTCGTCCTGAGTGGGAAGGGGATATCCGTTCCACTTTTGCCCAGCGCTGGATCCAGCTGGCCCGTGCCGGGTGGTGGTATCAGGATGCGGGCGGTTCCTGGGCCAGAAAATAAGGCTCTGCGCTAAAAAAATATTTTCACCCGTACCGTTCTGCCTCATAAATTTACACCCGCGTGATCCCTGTCCTGGTTTTCGATATCGAGACTGTTCCCGACACGGACGGTTTGTGCAAACTTCATGATTTACCCGGACAGCTTGCACCGGTTGATATTGCCGAGATGGCATTCCAGTCGCGCAGGCAGACAGCCGGGCACGATTTTCTGCCGCTGCATGTGCAGAAGATCGTAGCTATTTCCTGTGTGCTCCGCGACAGGAACGATTTCCGCGTATGGTCGCTGGGCAATCCCGCAGATTCCGAGGCGGAACTCATCCGTCGCTTCTTCGAGGGGATAGAAAGGTTCAGCCCGCAACTGGTTTCCTGGAATGGCGGCGGCTTCGATCTGCCCGTGCTGCACTACCGTAGCCTCATCCATGGCATACAGGCTCGCCGGTACTGGGACATGGGCGATGATGACCGCGATTTCAAATGGAACAATTACCTCAGCCGCTACCATACGCGTCACCTCGATCTGATGGACATACTTGCGCTCTATCAGCCGCGTGCCAGCGTGCCACTGGATGAACTGGCGCAACTGATGGGTTTCCCGGGAAAGCTGGGCATGGATGGTTCCAGGGTGTGGGACGCGTTTCAGAAGGGCGAAGTGGCAGCCATCCGCAACTACTGCGAAACCGATGTGGTCAATACGTATCTGGCGTTCCTGCGCTTTCAGCTCATGCGCGGCATGTTCGATCAGGAGCAGTACCAGCGGGAATGCGAGCTGGTGCGCGACACCCTGAGTAAATCACCCGAACCGCACTGGCACGAATTCCTCGCACGGTGGCCTTAGCGGGTTTCCATTTCTGAAAACACGGGATAATCCTAGAAACCGCAGTTGACCGCTTAATTGAAGAGCCAGGCCCATGGGATAAAGAGGCATTTTCGGAATTTCCTCATTCACCGGAATGGTGAGGCCGCTACGAGGTATATCGTATGTCGCTCCAGGCGCGATGCGGCGTTGCTCTTCGTTGCAGGGAGCGGCCCTGCGGCCTCATCGCGCCTTGCCTCGCACCTGGGATCACCACACGCTCCACTCCCGTCCAACTACGGTTTCTAGGATAATTTTACGGATATGGCTGCTGCTCCCGTTTTTATAGAGTCCCTGGATCAGGAAGGCAGGGGGGTCGCGCACGTTCAAGGGAAAGTCATCTTCATCGAGGGCGCCCTGCCGGGAGAGCGGGTCACCTACAACGCTTATCGCAAAAAGCCCAGCTTCGAGCTGGCCCAGACTCACCGCATCATCGAGTCCGGTTTTTCGCGGGTATCCCCTCGCTGCCTGTACTTTGGCGTATGCGGCGGATGCAGCTGGCAGCATATGGATTCTCGTGCCCAGGTGGCGGCGAAGCAGCGAGTCGTGGAAGACAATCTCTGGCATATTGGCAAGGTCAGGCCTGAACTGGTGCTGCCTGCGGTGCATGGTGCATCCTGGGGCTACCGTCATCGCGCCCGGCTCTCGGTGCGCCATGTTCTCAAGAAACAAGCGGTCCTGGTCGGTTTTCATGAAAAGCGCAGCAGTTTCATCGCCGACATGCACTCCTGCGAAATCCTGCCCGCGCGTATTTCCCGGCTCATCACCCCTCTGCGGGAACTGGTTGAGAGCCTGTCCATACGCGAACGGTTTCCCCAGATCGAGGTATCGCTGGGAGAAGAGGTGGATGTGCTGGTCCTGCGCATACTGGAACCGCTCACGCCGGAAGATGAAGCGCGGCTCAGGTCGTTCGCCGACCGGCACCATATCCAGTTCTTCCTCCAGCCGGGCGGGCCCGATTCCGCGCATCCTTTTTATCCGCAGGATGCCCCGGAGCTGAATTACACCCTGCCTGAATTCGATGTCGTGATGCCGTTTCATCCTACGGAATTCACCCAGGTGAATCCCGCTATGAACAGGGTGCTGGTGAGGCGGGCAATCAGCCTGTTGACGCCTCAGCCGGGAGAGCGTATAGCCGATCTGTTCTGCGGGCTGGGAAATTTTACCTTGCCAATCGCGCGCAGGGGCGCACATGTAACGGGATACGAAGGCAGCGCGTCGCTGGTGCGTCGCGCCGGAGAGAATTCCCGGCGGAACGGTCTGGCATCCGCCACTCGATTCGTCGAGGCGAATCTGTTCGAGATCGACGAGGTCTGGATGCGGGAACAGGGGCATTTTGACAAAATGCTTATCGATCCGCCGCGCGAAGGGGCGATCGCCGTCATCACTTCATTGAACAGGGAACAGGCGGCTCCGCGCCGGATCGTTTATGTATCCTGCAACCCCGCGACGCTTGCGCGCGACGCGGAGGTGCTGGTGCATCGCAACGGATATTCATTGAAGGCCGCGGGCGTCATCAACATGTTTCCGCATACCGCGCACGTGGAGTCCATCGCGCTATTCGAAAAGCTTGCCACCTGATCCCGCGGAGGGAAATCGGAAGCAGAAAAGCGAAGGGGTGGCCATTACCGGCCACCCCTTCGCTTGCGGATAAAACAGGGATGAAGCTGAATCGACGTCAGTCTCTTTCCGTCAGTCTCTTTCTCCCGAAAAAGCCAGCAGGAGATGGAGCAGGCTCATGAAAAGATTATACAGGCTGAGGTAGATTCCCATCGTCGCCATGACGTAGTTGGTTTCCCCTCCGTTGACGATACGGCTCACGTCGAACAGGATGAAGCCCGAAAACAACAATACCGCCACTGCGGAGATCGCCAGCGAAGCGGCCGGTATGGCGAAGAACAGGTTGGCAATGGATGCGATGATCAGCAGAACCAGTCCCACGAACAGGAAGTTCTGCATGAAGCCGAAGTCCTTCTTCGTCACAGTGGCAATCCCTGCCAGCGTGAAGAAGATCACGCCTGTTCCGGCGGCAGCCGTACCGATGATCTGCGCGCCGTTCTTGAAATTAAGCGCGTATTGCAGCATTGGGCCCATCCACCAGCCCGCGACGAAAGTGAAGGCAAACAGAAGGACAATGCCCATCACGCTGTTGCGCATCGCGCTGACACCAAACAGCAGACCTATCATCACGGCAAGCATGATCAGCGGCCCCATGATGGGCGCTTGCGCGAGGAAAGAGAAATTGGTGCTCATGCCGATCATGGCGCCGATCAGCGTCGGAATCATGGTCAGGCCAAGCATCCAGTACGTATTGCGCAGGACCTTGTTCCGGGCAACGGAAAGCCCGGTTTGCGCGGTCGAGCCGGAATATCTCAGTTCAGGTTGCATGACGTCTCCCCAGGTTGAAGAACTCTACTGTGCATAGACTACCCATGTTTAAGGAAAGTTGCAATCCTGACATTTGTGAATTGTGAATGTTTTTTTGGTGCAACCTGATAGGCTGTGCGCTGGAAAATCGGGATTCAAAAAGGTATCATTCCGTCCACCCTTCCGGAAGCGTGGCCGAGCGGTTTAAGGCAGCGGTCTTGAAAACCGCCAGGGGTTTGCGCCCCTCGTGAGTTCGAATCTCACCGCTTCCGCCAGATACTACAAACAATTAAATCAACTAATTTTAAAGATTTTTGTTTTGACCTCTATCGATGGTCCGCGCTTTGTCATCAAGATTGTTTCGTTTCTTAAAATAGTCGAAATGGTTTGGACCAACAAGCGCTGATTCCAATGTTTTAACCTGTTGTATAAGCCAAGATTGTAGAGCTAAAGATGAGTGACGCCAATTCAATCATTAATGTCGATGCGAAAGGGATCGCGCAGGTCGGCGTAGTTCTAATTGAAAAAGTCTCAGAGGCAATCGGCGGTTTATATAAGCCACATCAACTAATACGATAAATCGATTCATTGAATCATCGTGCCCTTAAGCGTTTCGAAGCCGAAGAAGCAAAAAAACAGTCGAATATTGAGGAAATCACTCAAAAAGCGGTGCCTCTATTAAAGGAGGAATCCGAACCTCAAAATCTTGATGACGATTGGGTAGTTAATTTCTTTGATAAGTGCCGTATTGTTTCGGACGATGAAATGCAGCAACTGTGGTCAAAGGTCTTAGCGGGTGAGGCAAATACTCCTGGGAAATTCTCAAAAAAGACCATCAACCTTCTGTCTGATCTTGATAAAAGTGACGCAGAGCTTTTCAAGAAGTTCTGCGGATACGCGTGGATGATTGGAGTAACCACGCCTTTAATTTTTGATATTCACGACCCTATCTATGAGAAGAACGGCATTACATTCGATTCTGTATCTCATCTGGAATCGCTAGGATTGGTTCAATTCAATAATATTGCCGGGTACAGTAGGGTCGGCGTTCCAGATGAGTTTCGTATTTTTTATTATGGCCGACCCCTGGATTTGCAAAAGCAGGAGGGTGCCAATAGTAATCTAAATATTGGTCGCGTACTTCTAACGAGAGCGGGACAGCAGTTAGCCGAAATTTGTGGTTCTGCTCCTGTTGACGGAGTCTATGAGTACGCTATGAAGCAGTTCAGCCAGCATAAGTATTCGACTATCTAATAAAATCTGTATGAGGCTATGCTACGATTCATGCCTATCATGGATGAATCGATGCGATGACCGAATATCACGATACCCTGGGCGACCTCAACCGCCTCGCCCCGCTTTCGGAAAAACTGAAGGATATCCATGACGCCCTCAACAGGCGTTTCGATTTCATCGACCGGGTATCCGTGGCGATCTATGACCGCAAGACGGATGACCTGAAGACTTTCATTCATAGCAGCGGGGAGGGGCCTTCGCTGGCCCGTTATCAGGCAAAGTTGCAGGAAGCGGGCTCCCTGCGGGAAATCCTGGAAAGCGGCAAACCGCGTGTGGTGAACGATCTGGATATTTTTTCGGAGGGCACGCACGAGCATACGAAGCGCATCGCCGAGCAGGGGTACGGCTCAAGCTATACCATGCCGATGTATTCGAACGGCGAATTCTTCGGTTTTGTGTTTTTCAATTCCTTCCGCAAGAATGTCTTCGACGAGGAAGTGCTGCACTTTCTCGACGTGTTCGCGCATCTGATCTCCCTGGTCGTCATCGGGGAGTTCGCTGCGGTAAGAACGATCGTTTCCACTGTCCAGGCTGCGCGTGACATCGCCAACCTGCGCGATACGGAAACCGGAGCCCATCTCGACCGCATGTCGCGTTATGCCCGGATCGTGGCGCAGGACCTCGCGCCCAAGTACGGCTTCGATGACGAATACGTGGAATACGTGTTCCTGTTTGCCCCGCTGCACGATATCGGCAAAATCGGCATTCCGGATAATGTTCTGCTGAAGGCGGGCCTTCTTGATGCCCATGAGAAAGAGATCATGCGAACCCATGCGGAGAAGGGCCGCCAGATCATTGACAGCATGCTGCATGATTTCGGGCTGGAATCGCTGGAATACCTTGATATTCTGCGGAATATCGCGGAGCACCACCATGAAACGATGGATGGAACAGGCTACCCGCAAGGTCTGACCGCGGGTCAGATTCCGATGGAGTCACGCATTGTCGCGGTAGCCGACGTTTTCGATGCGCTTACCAGCCATCGCCCCTACAAGGAGGCTTGGAGCACGGATGAAGCGTTCGCGGAATTGCGCAAGCTCGCGGGCACCAAGCTCGATGCCGACTGTGTGGAAGCGCTCATACGGCACCGGGTGGAGGTCGAGGAGATCAGGACCCGTTTCACCGAAAATTCCCCGGCGGGAGAGCAGCCGCGGCAGTAGCGGGAAAGTAACGATTTTCTATTGCCCCACATCGAGGAGAAATCATGGCGAACGAGGGTTACCACGAAGCTGCCGAAGAGTTATCCGACGCGACGAAGGACATGCACAGGGCAATCGTTTCCCTGATGGAAGAGCTGGAGGCGGTCGACTGGTATAACCAGCGGGTAGACGCATGCAAGGATGACGAACTCAGGATCATTCTTGAGCATAACCGTGACGAGGAGAAGGAGCACGCCTCCATGGTTCTGGAATGGATCAGGCGCCGGGACCCGCGTTTTTCGAAAGAACTGAAGGAATATCTGTTTACCGAGCAACCCATTCTGCATCCGGGGCACGAGCAGGAGTAGGAGTAGGAGTAGGAGAGGCTGTTCCTGTTCCGGTTTTCAGGGCGATTTTTTCAGCCATCGGCGCCGCGTCTCACGCGCATTGGCGAAAAGCCTTTCCAGCGCTTCGCCATCGCCTCGTGCCAGCATGTCGTGGATGGCGGCAAGTTCGCCCTGATATGCCTCGATCTGCCTGAGCAGGGTTTCGCGGTTGCCCAGGCAGATATCCCGCCACATCTCCGGAGAACTGCCCGCGATGCGGGTGAAATCACGGAACCCGCTGCCGGCGAAGCGCAGCAGTTCACTTGCATTCGATGTATCGGATGACGAGCCTGGGGTCCCTTGGGCACCTTGGGTGCCGGAGAGAAGGTTCATCAGCGCGAATGCCAGCACATGCGGCAGATGGCTTACCGCGGCGAGGATATCGTCATGCCGGGCTGCGCTCAGTGTCGACACCGTTGCGCCGCAGGCTTCCCACAGTTCGGTCACCAGCTGGGTTGCTTCCGCACCGGTTTCTTCCAGCGGGGTCAGCACCACGTTCCTGCCCTGGAACAGTTCAGGATCAGCCGCGCTGGCGCCGCTGCGTTCCGCTCCGGCGACGGGGTGTCCCGGTACGAAATTTTTCAGGTGCCGCGGCAGATGGAGGCGGGCGGCGGCGATGACGTCCTGCTTGGTGCTGCCGGCATCGGTGACAACCGAGTCCGGCTCCAGCAAGGGAGAGATACGCGCCAGCGTCTCGCCGGTCTGGCCGACCGGCAAGGCAAGAAAAATCACATTCGCGCCCCTCAGCGCCGGCGCAAGATCAGCGGCGATCTCGTCTATCGCTCCCCGCGCCAATGCCCGTTGCATGTTCTCGCGGCTGCGGCCGACGCCGATGACGTGCCGGACGTGGCCCGCCTTGCGCAGTGCCAGCGCGAATGAACCTCCGATCAGGCCAACGCCGATAATGACCAGTTTATTGATTCCGACGTTTGCCATAAAGACCTGAGTCGCCTTATATCAGGATGCGGGATGAACCCTTGACGGAATTCCGGCAAAGCCCGTTGAACACCCTATCGCGCGCGCTCGTCACAGGCTGCGCCCGATCACTTCGGCGATGCCCTTGAGGGAGCTCATCAGATCCTTGAATTCGCGCGGATCGAGTGCCTGATCCGCGTCGCACCAGGCTTCGCATGGGTTAGGGTGCATTTCCACCAGCAGCCCATCCGCGCCGGCGGCGATTGCGGCGCGCGCAAGTGAGGACACCATCCATGCCTTGCCGCCTGCGTGAGAAGGGTCCACGATCACAGGCAGGTGGGTTTCCTTTTTCAGTACGGGAATACAGGTTACATCCATCACGTTACGGTATGCCGTTTCAAAAGTGCGGATGCCGCGCTCGCAGAAAATGATGTTGTGGTTGCCGCCGGCTGCAATGTACTCAGCCGCCATCAGCCATTCGGAAACCGTGGCGGACATGCCCCGCTTGAGTATCACGGGCTTGTTGATACGACCGACCTCTTTCAGCAATTCGAAGTTCTGCATGCTGCGGGTGCCAATCTGGATCACATCCACGTCGTACTTGAGAAAGGTGTCCAGCATGCGCGCATCCATCAGTTCAGTGACGATACGCAGGTCGTATTTATCCGCTGCGCTACGAAACATCCTCAGCCCCTCTTTCCCGTTTCCCTGAAACGTATATGGGCTGGTGCGGGGCTTGAATGCGCCACCCCGCATCAGTCTGCAGCCAGCTGCCGAGACCTGTTGCGCGGAGAGATCCATCTGATCCTGCGTTTCCACCGAGCACGGACCGCCGATTACCTGTATCTGGTTGCCGCCAATCGGCACGCCGCCTACATCGATTATCGAGTCATGCTTGTGCCATTCACGCGATACGATCTTGTATTGCCTGACGATGTGCATGGAATACTCGACTCCATCGAGGGAATCGAACATCTCCGGCTCGAGCTTGCGTTCATTGCCAACCGCGCCGATGACCGTCCGTTCGGTGCCGCGCGATACGTTTGCATAGAGGCCGAAGTTTTCAATTTTTGCGACTACCGTGCCGATTTGTTCGTCGGTTGCATCGCTGTTCATTACGATGATCATCGGATTCTCCGTTATCTCGACATGCCGGACGCAACGCCGGGAGCAGTTGGGGCGATCAATTCCGGGGCAATTTCTCCGGCAACCTCCAGTGCAGTTTCGAGGGCGCTCAGGAATTTCTGGTTTTCGGATTCGAGTCCGATGGTGACCCGCAGATGCTCGGGCATTTCGTAAATACCGATGGGACGCACGATGACGCCCTGTTTCAGCAAGTTTTCGTTGATGGCCTTGACATCGCCTCGCACCCGGAAACTCAGGAAATTACCATACGAAGGAATATATTCGATGCCAAGCCGCCGCAGCCCGGTAGTGATCTGAAGCATGCCTGCCTGATTGAGCGCATAAGAGCGTTTTACGAAATCTTCATCATTCAGCGCGGCCACGGCCCCCGCAAGTCCGATGCTGTTGACATTGAACGGCTGCCGTACCCGGTTCATCAGGCCGCTTACGTCCGGGTGCGCCAGCCCGAAGCCCACGCGTATGCCCGCCATGCCATAAGCTTTGGAAAAGGTGCGTGTGACCAGCAGATTCGGAAAGCGCTTGAGCCAGCCGATGCTGTCCCCCTGAATGTCGTTCGGCAGGTATTCGTTATACGCTTCATCCAGCACCACCAGCACATCCGGGGATATGCGTTCCAGAAAACGCAGCAGATCGGAAGCAGCCAGCAGCGTGCCGGTGGGATTGTTGGGGTTGGCGATGAATACAACGCGGGTTTCGGGAGTAATGGCGTGCAGCATGGCATCCAGATCGTGCCCATAGTTCATGGCGCGTACGGATATGCCGCTTGCCCCAACCGCCTGGGTAACCAGTGGGTAAACGGCGAATGCATGCTGTGAATATACTGCCGCCCCTCCCGGTTTCAGAAACACTCGCGCGGCGAGCTCCAGCACGTCATTGGAACCATTGCCCAGCACGATCTGCTCGCTGGCTACGCCATAGCGACGCGACAGCGCCGCTTTCAGCTCGAAACCGCTTCCGTCCGGATACAATGACACTTCCTCAAGCGCCTTTTTCATGGCTGCCTGCGCCAGTGGGCTTGTGCCCAGCGGGTTTTCATTCGAGGCCAGCTTGATGATTGTCCGTTCGTCCATGCCCATTTCCCGCGCCAGTTCGGAGATCGGCTTGCCGGGCTGGTAGGGGCTGATGGCGCGGATATAGGGCGGTGCAAGATCGCAAATATTCATAAGACAGTCCTGAGTGAGGAAGCTGGAAAGTGGTAAAAAGCGGGAGCTGAAACTCCGGAAGAATCGGACGGGATTTCATCTAAATCAGGGACAGGGAAGAGGTTATACCGCGGGATAAGAGCCGAGCACCTTCAGAAATGTCGCCTTTCCGTGCACTTCGTGCAAAGCCTTCGCGATTTTCGTGTCCTGCTGGTGGCCTTCGATATCCACAAAGAACACATATTCCCACAACCCCGCGCGTGAAGGGCGGGATTCAAGGCGAGTCATGCTGACCCCGTTAAGGGCGAATGGCGCAAGCAGTTCATGTATTGCGCCCGGGCGGTTCCTGGCCGACATGACCAGCGATGTCTTGTCCTTGCCGGAAGGAGCGACGTCCTGGGCGCCGATCACCAGAAAACGCGTCGTATTGTTCGGGTCGTCTTCTATGTGTTCGGCACAGATGGCAAGGCCGAAAACCTCTCCCGCCTTCCTTCCCGCGACTGCCGCGGCATGCTCGTCCGCTGCCGCCAGGCGCGCCGCATCCGCGTTGCTTGCTGCGTTGATCCGCGCCTCGCCGGTCAAATGAGGCAGGTTGACGTTGAGCCATTCATGGCACTGGGAAAATGATTGAGGATGAGAGTAAATCCGCTTGATGCGGGCAAGGTCGGTCTGCCGGGCAAGCAGGAGCTGATGCACGGGCAGCTTGATTTCACCACACACCTTCAGGGGGGTTTGCACCAGCAGATCCAGCGATCTGCCGACGGCGCCCTCGGTTGAATTTTCCACGGGGACCACGCCGTAGCCGGCGGCTCCCGACTCCACCTTGCGGAAGACGTCGTCGATCGAACCGCATGCCAGGGTCGCCACCACGCTGCCGAAACGCTTTAGCGCGGCCTCCTCGGAGAAGGTCCCCCTGGGACCGAGGTAGGCGACGGTCAACGGTTCTTCCATGGAGCGGCACAGCGACATGATCTCCGTGAACAGCCGCACGATATGCTCGTTGGCAAGCGGGCCGGGGTTCAGTTCACACAGCCGGGCCAGCACCTGTGCCTCACGTTCCGGACGATATGCGACGCCATTCTTGATCTGTCCGATTTCCCGTGCCAGTTCGGCGCGCGCACTCACCAGCTTGAGGAGTTCGCTGTCGATCGCGTCGATCCTGTCACGCAGCTGTCTGAGTTGAACGCTCATGGATTTGTGCCAGCCGCGGGTTGCCGCTAGTGGGCCAGTATCGGCAGGTAGCGCGCCATCAACACGCCGTCTATCGCCTCGATCCTGTCGATTGTCTCCTGCGGTACAGGACTGTCCACATCCACGAGCGTATAGGCCATTTCTCCCCGCGATTTATTACCCATGTTGTGAATGTTGAGTCCCGCCTTGGCCATGCAGGTGGAGATCTGGCCGACCATGTTGGGCACGTTGGAATTGGCGACACCCAGCCGGTAAGGGGACCCTCGCTCCATCGAAATATTGGGAAAATTGACCGCGTTGGTGATATTGCCGTTCTCCAGATAGTCCATTATCTGGTTCACCACCATGATCGCGCAGTTTTCTTCCGCTTCCTGTGTAGAGGCCCCCAGGTGAGGCAGGGTGATTACGGCAGTGTGATGCTGCAATACCTGGCTGGGGAAATCGCAGACATAGTACTTTATCTTGCCGGATTCTATTCCCTCCAGCACTGCATTCTCGTCGACGATGCCATCGCGCGAAAAATTGAGCAGGATGGTGCCCTCTCTCATGTTCTGAATGACATCGCGATTGATGAGATGGCGGGTGGAATCGAGCAAGGGAATGTGCAAAGTGATGAATTCGCAGTTACGCAAAAGGCCTTCGATGCTTTCCGCCCGCCTGACGTCGGAGGACAGGTTCCAGGCCGCGTCGACCGTTATGTCCGGATCGTAACCCATTACTTTCATGCCAAGCCGCAGGGTCGCATCCGCTACCAGCCGTCCTATCGCGCCCAGGCCTATGATCCCCAGGGTGCGCCCCGGCAGTTCAATGCCGGCGAACTGCTTTTTGCCATCTTCCGCCAGTTTGTGCAGCGTGGCATTGTCGCCTTCCAGGCCCTCCGTGAAATGGATAGCCGGAATCAGGTTGCGCGAAGCCATCAGCAGGCCGGCCAGTACCAGCTCCTTGACGGCGTTGGCATTTGCTCCGGGGGCGTTGAACACGGGCACGCCGCGGAGATTCATATCCATGACCGGAACGTTGTTGGTGCCCGCTCCCGCTCGGCCTATCGCCTTGACGCCGGCCGGGATGTCCATTTGCAGCATATTGTGTGAACGCACCAGGATCGCATCCGGTTCGGCAATATCGCTGCCCACCACATAATGGCTGGCATCGAAAAGCTTCAGGCCCAGCGGTGAAATCTGGTTGAGCGTAAGGATGCGGAAAATCTTATGGGCGCGTTCAGGCATGGCTTTTGGCAAATTCTTTCATGAAATCCACCAGAACCTTTACTCCTTCGAGCGGCATGGCATTGTAGATCGACGCTCTCATTCCGCCAACTGAACGGTGTCCTTTCAACTGGATCAGACCACGCGCGCGGGCCTGCTTCAGAAACGCATCGTCCAATGCCTTGTCCTTTAACGTGAAGGGGATGTTCATGTGCGAGCGATCGGCCGTCGCGACCGGGCAGTGATAGAAGTCGGTGGTATCCAGGTAGTCGTACAGCAGGCTGGCTTTGGCGACGTTGATTTTTTCCATTTCCGCCAGCCCGCCTTTTTTCTTCAGCCACTCCAGCACCAGGCCGGTAATATACATCGCGTAGGTGGGAGGGGTGTTGTACATGGAATCGTTATCGACGTGGATCTTGTAGTCGAACATGGCCGGCGTGCCCGGCATGGCCGCCCCGACCAGATCCTCGCGGACGATGACGATGCACAAACCGGCCGGCCCCACGTTTTTCTGCGCGCCGGCATAAATGAGCCCGAACCGCGACACATCGAGCGGACGGGACATGAAGCTGGAAGACATGTCCGCCACGAGGGGCGCCTCGATGCCCAGGCGCGACAGGTCGGGGATCCAATTGAATTCCACGCCGCCTATGGTTTCATTCGGCGTGTAATGGACATAGGCGGTATCGGGCTGGACATCCCACGTTTCCAGCGCAGGCGCATAGGTGAAATTCGCCTCCTCGGAAGACGCCGCGACATTCACAGTGCAGTACTTTTTCGCTTCCTGTATGGCTTTGGTCGACCAGGAACCCGTATTGACGTAATCGGCGGTTTTTTTTCCGCGCAGGATATTCATCGGCACCATGGCGAACTGGCTGGATGCGCCACCGGACAGAAAAAGCACTTTATAGTTGGCGGGAATACCTGCCAGTTCGCGGAAATCCGCTTCGAGCTTTTCCGCAATGGACATGAACTCCTTGCCGCGGTGGCTCATCTCCATGACCGACATTCCGCTGCCGTGCCAGTCGAGCAGTTCATCACGCGCCTGCTCCAGCACTTCCCTGGGCAGCACCGCCGGGCCTGCGCTGAAGTTGTATATATGTTCCATTGGATTCCCCGGTATCCGTCCTTCGGTTGTTAGACCGCTATGTCGTTTTCATCATCAGCTTCCACGACCCTTTCCAGTCCGGCAAGCTTTTCGCCTTCGTCCAGATTGATCAGCGTCACGCCCTGGGTGGCCCGGCTCATTTCGCGAACTTCGTTGACGCGGGTCCGGATCAGCACTCCGCCCGTGGTGATCAGCATGATTTCATCATCCGCCCTCACCAGTTTTGCCGCCACCACCTTGCCGTTGCGCTGGCTGGTCTTGATCGCGATCATTCCCTGGCTGCCGCGGCCGTGCCGCGTATATTCGCCGATGGGAGTGCGCTTGCCATAGCCGTTTTCCGTTGCGGTCAGGACGGTCTGGTCCTCGCTTTCCGCGACCAGCAGGGAAATCACCTTCTGATTCTTGCCCAGGGTCATCCCGCGAACGCCCCGCGCTCCCCGGCCCATGGGGCGTACGTCATTCTCATCGAAACGGACCGCTTTCCCCCCATCGGAGAAAAGCATCACGTCGTGCTTGCCTTCGGTCAGTCCGACACCGATCAGATAATCGTCTTCATCCAGGCCAACCGCTATGATGCCACTGGCGCGCGGCCGAGAAAACTCCGACAGAGGTGTTTTTTTCACCGTCCCGAGCGACGTCGCCATAAATACATAACGATTGTCGTTGAACTCCTTCACCGGGAGAATGGCGTTGATCTTCTCGCCCGGCGCCAGTTGCACCAGATTGACGATGGGCTTGCCGCGCGAGGTGCGGCTTCCCTGCGGCACCGAGTATACCTTGATCCAGTAAACCCTGCCCCTGCTGGAAAAGCACAGGATGTAATCATGGGTATTGGCGATAAACAGGTTATCGATGAAATCATCATCCTTGGTGCCCGTGGCCTGCTTCCCGCGGCCGCCCCGTTTCTGTGCCCGATAGTCGTCCAGCGGCTGCGATTTGATGTAACCGTTGTGCGATAAGGTCACAACCATATCTTCGGATACGATCAGGTCTTCCATGCTCAGGTCCTGCGTATCGATCACGATTTCGCTGCGGCGTTTATCACCGAACTGCTGCTTCATGGCAGCAAGCTCCTGGGTGATAATGGCGGTGATGCGTTCCGGCTTCGCAAGGATGTCAAGGAGATCGGCGATTTTTTCCATGACCTCCTTGTACTCTCCGACAATCTTGTCCTGCTCAAGCCCCGTCAGCCGCTGCAGACGCAATTCCAGTATCGCCTGAGCCTGGGCATCGGATAAATGATAGCCGTCCCGGAACAGGCCGAACTGGGGTGGCAGGCCATCGGGACGGAAAGCCTTAGCGTCCATGGTGGCACGGACAAGCATTTCCTCCACCACCGGCGAGCGCCATACCCGCGACATCAGCTCTTCTTTCGCGGTCGGCGGGTTGGGTGCCCCCTTGATGAGCGCGATCACCTCATCCACATTGGATAGCGCCACCGCCAGGCCTTCCAGCAAGTGCCCGCGTTCTCGCGCTTTCTTCAGTTCGAACACGCTGCGCCGCGTAACCACCTCGCGGCGGTGGCGCAGGAATGCCGTCAGCATCTGCTTGAGATTCAGCAGCCGCGGCTGCCCGTCAAGCAGGGCGACCATGTTCATGCCGAAGGTATCCTGCATTTGTGTTTCCTTATACAGGTTGTTCAGCACGACCTCGGCCACTTCCCCGCGGCGGAGTTCGATCACCACGCGCATGCCCGACTTGTCCGATTCGTCGCGCAGCTCCGAGATGCCTTCGATTCTTTTGTCCCGAACCAGTTCGCCGATGCGAATCAGCAGATTGGCCTTGTTCACCTGATAGGGCAGCTCATCGATGATGATGCTCTGGCGCGCTCCGCCTTTCTCCAGATCTTCAAAGTGCGTGCGCGCGCGCATAATGACGCGGCCGCGGCCGGTCAGATAACCTTCTCTTATGCCAGCCAGGCCATAAATGATGCCGGCGGTCGGGAAATCGGGCGCAGACACGATTTCGATCAGCGCCTCGATACTGGTTTCCGGATTCCTCAACAGCGCCAGGCAGGCATCCGCCACTTCATTCAGGTTGTGCGGGGGAATATTGGTGGCCATGCCAACCGCGATGCCGGAAGACCCGTTGATGAGCAGGTTGGGAATTTTTGCGGGCAGGATCAGCGGCTCCCTTTCCGATCCGTCGTAGTTCGGGCCGAAATCCACGGTCTCCCTGTCGAGATCCTCCAGCATCTCATGGGCGATGCGCGACATCCTGATCTCGGTGTACCGCATGGCGGCCGGGTTGTCGCCGTCTACGGAGCCGAAATTCCCCTGTCCATCCACCAGCATGTAGCGCAGCGAAAAATGCTGCGCCATGCGTACAATAGTGTCATATACTGCGGTATCGCCATGCGGATGATACTTGCCGATCACATCGCCGACGATGCGGGCGGATTTCTTGTATGGCCGGTTCCAGTCGTTGGAGAGTTCATGCATGGCGAAAAGGACTCGCCGGTGCACCGGCTTGAGCCCATCCCGCACATCCGGCAATGCCCGTCCCACGATCACGCTCATGGCGTAATCCAGGTAGGAGCGGCGCATCTCCTCTTCCAGGCTGATGGGCAGGGTTTCCTTCGCGAATTGATCCATTGCTTTTTTTATCGGCGACAACAGGTTACAGCGGCACTTGCAGCCGCCGCGCCCGTTCGGGATGGGGATATGTCAAGCTGATCATTTTATCATGCCGGGCATCACGACGTCATCCGTAGATTCTACATTTCATGCCGTATGCAACAACATGATTTGACAGAATAGATATATGAATAGATAATCGAAACGCGGATATGCAATAATGAGTCATGCCACATAACATGATTTTGCAAAACGATTTTGGATTTGCGTGACCACAGGGATGGTTTGATCTTGAATTGATGTTTTTTAAAGGGGCAATAGCATGAAAAATACGGTTACGAAAAAACTCTTGCTGGGAGCAGTTGTTTTGCCAATGCTGTTTTCAGGCGCCGCCATGGCGGGAGAGCAGCCCGAAGCGTATGCGAGCGATGGTCGCGGAGAGGTGGCCAGGGATTCTTCCGGTGACTGTTGGCGCACAGGTTACTGGACGCCGGCCATGGCCATATATGAATGCGACCCGGATCTGATGCCCAAACCTGAAAAGAAAGTCGAAGCTCCCGCTCCTGCTCCCGCTCCCGCTCCTGTACCTGTTCCTTACATCGAACCTGAGAAAATAGCACTTTCGGCCGATCAGCTTTTCGATTTCGACAAGGCTGTCCTGAGACCCAAGGGCAAGGAAACGCTGGATGAACTCGTATCCAAGCTTGAGGGCGTCAACTACGACACGATCGTCGTTATCGGCTATGCGGACCGCCTTGGCACTGACGCTTACAACAAGAAACTGTCCGAACGCCGCGCGGCCTCTGTCAAATCGTACCTGGTGAAGGAAAAAGGCATTCCGGCTGAGAGCATCTTCACGGATGGCAAGGGTGAGGCCAACCCGGTGACGGGCGATACCTGCAAGGGCAACAAGAAGACCAGGGCGTTGATCGAGTGCCTGCAGCCTGATCGTCGCGTTGAAGTTGAAGTGGCCGGCACGAAAGCGGTCGTGCAATAAGTTCAGATCAAACACAAAAACATCAAAACCCTGCATTCTTGCAGGGTTTTTTTTTGTTAAGCTTGGCCGATGGCTAGTCCCCCTGTAAAGGTCGATACCCTTCTGGAAGCGCGCTGGGTCATTCCGGTCGAGCCTGCGGGAACGGTTTTGCATGACTGCGCAATCGCGATCGATCAAGGCGTGATTCGCGCCATCGTGCCCAGCGTCACCGCATCACTGGAATTCGAGCCGGATGAGCGGATCGTTCTGCCTGACCATGTCCTGATCCCCGGCCTGATCAATCTGCACACGCACGCCGCCATGTCGCTGATGCGGGGAATAGCGGATGATATTTCCCTGATGGAATGGCTCAGCCATCACATATGGCCCGTCGAAGCCCGGCATGTGGATGCCGGATTTGTTTTTGACGGTACCCGGCTGGCCTGCGCGGAGATGCTCAGAGGAGGGATCACCTGCTTCAACGACATGTATTTTTTTCCGGAAGCAGCAGTCGAAGCGGCGCTGGCGGCAGGCATGCGCGCCGCGATCGGGATGATCGCTATCGATTTGCCCAGCCTGTACGCGAGTGACGCCGGTGATTACCTGGCAAAAGGGCTGGCATTACGCGACGCCTGCAAGCACCACCCGCTGCTGTCGTTCTGCTTTGCGCCGCACGCCCCTTATACCATCAGCGACCGCAACCTCATCACTATTCTTACCTATGCCGAACAGCTTGATCTGCCGATCCATATTCATCTGCATGAAACGGCGGAAGAGATCGAAAACAGTCTGAACAGGTACGGGATGCGTCCGCTCGAGCGCCTGCACAAACTCGGCATGCTGGGTCCCAACCTGATTGCCGTGCACATGGCTCATGTAACGCCGGATGAAATCGGACTGCTGGCGCAGCAGGGTTGCAGCGTGGCGCATTGTCCGACCGCCAATATGAAACTGGCCAGCGGGATGGCGCCCGTGGCATCGTTGCTGGATGCGGGGATCACCGTGGGTTTGGGGACCGATGGCGCGGCGAGCAATAACCGTCTCTCCATCTTCGAGGAAATGCGTTTTTCCGCGCTGCTTGCCAAAGGCCAGAGCGGAAGGGCGGATATAATGCAGGCGTGGCAGGTGTTGCAAATGGCAACCCTTAATTCGGCGCGTGCGCTGGGTATGGGTGAGCATATTGGCTCCCTCGTGGCGGGCAAGGCTGCAGACATCACGGCGGTGGATTTCTCCAGCATTGAACTCGTACCCTGCTATGACCCCGTTTCCCACCTTGTCTATGCTGCCGGACGCGAACACGTGAGCCACGTATGGGTAAATGGTAAAATGCTGTTGAACAACCGGATACTGACCACGCTGGATGAACAGGAGTTGCTGCGGAAGGCGAAATTCTGGCACCAGCGGATGGAATCAGGGGCCGCAAGGAAAGGGGAGCATAAGGGACACCAACCGGACGAGGCCAGAACAGATGACTAGCCAGATAGAAGACAGCAACGTGAACGTCGACCCGCTGGAACTGGAGAAATTCAACCAGCTGGCGCACCACTGGTGGGATCCCAACAGTGAATTCAAGCCGCTGCATGAGATCAACCCCTTGCGGTTGAATTACATCGACCGCCTTACCGGGCTTGCGGGGAAGATGGTGCTGGATGTCGGCTGCGGCGGGGGCATCCTTTCGGAAAGCATGGCCGTTCGGGGTGCGCAGGTTACAGGGATCGACCTGGGAGAAAAAGCCTTGAAGGTGGCTAAGCTGCACTTGCTGGAAAGCGGTACCCGTCTGGATTATCGCAAGATCGCTGTGGAAGAACTTGCCCGGGAACAGCCCCATCATTACGACGTCGTGACCTGCATGGAGATGCTGGAGCATGTGCCCGACCCGGCCAGCACGGTGAGAGCTTGCGCAGAACTGGTGAAGCCGGGTGGCTGGGTATTTTTCTCGACCATCAACCGCAATCCGAAATCTTACCTGTTCGCCATCATCGGGGCGGAGTATGTGCTGAACCTGCTTCCGCGCGGCACGCATGATTACGCTAAATTCATAAAACCGTCCGAACTTGCGCGCATGGGCCGCCATGCAGGCCTGGATGTGGGGGAGATCATCGGCATGACCTACAATCCCGTCACCAGGGTCTACGCCCTGGAGGCGGATACCGATGTCAACTACATCATGGCATTCCGCGCCTGAAGTCTCACAATCTTGAAATCTTGAAAGCAAGGCTTCGCTTGAACCTCTCCGCTTGCCCTCTCTTTCCGCCGCGCCTGCTCGTCACGCAGTCCTGCCGGTCGCCTGGGGCTGAGCGGTCTCATTTCCACTAATCCGGCAAATACGCATGGTCAGCACGGTTCTCTTCGATTTTGATGGAACGCTTGCGAACACCGCGCCAGATCTTGGGCGCGCGCTCAACCGCCAGCGCCTCGCGCGAGGACTTGTTCCTGTGCCAATGGAACTGATCCGGACCGAAGCATCCGCCGGCGCGCGCGGATTGCTTGGCCTCGGATTCAACATCAGGCCGGGCGATCCAGGCTATGACGGCATGAGAACAGAATTTCTGGATTTCTACGCCGAGGATCTGTGCCGCGAAACCCGCCTGTTCCCCGGCATAGAAGAACTGCTTGATGAACTCGAATCCCGTGGCCTGCGGTGGGGGATCGTCACCAACAAGCCGGGCCGTTTCACCTTGCCGTTGCTGCAAAAGCTCGGCTTGAACACTCGTGTAGCCTGCGTCATCAGTGGCGGGGATACCGTAAATTCGAAACCCCATCCCGAACCGCTGCTGGCTGCAAGCAATGCCCTCGCCGTTTCACCGGGTGAATGCATCTATCTCGGCGACGACCTGCGCGACGTGCAGGCAAGCCTGGCTGCCGGCATGGAACCCGTCATCGCCCGATACGGTTACCTTGGCGGCGACAGCCCGCCTGAGTCATGGGGCGCGAGATACCTTATCGATCACCCGGAGGAACTACTCGGTTATTTGTAAGAGAGCTGGATCTCCCATACAGATGAATGGAGATAGTTCATCATCAGCAGTTATCGCCCGTCCTCCAATCGTTAAGGTGGGCTTGTTGAAAGAACGGTGTCCAGGGCAGGCTGTCAAAGCCAGGAAATTGCGGGCATTCAGGAAATCGGAGGTGTTGCAGGAAAAATATCCCGATACATCCCCGCTATCCTTTCGTTTCACGATAAAATCCGTTTCTGCATTTGCGGGTTGGCCGATTGAACTCTTCCGGCTTACCGCCCTCTAAATGACAAGATACAACACAGAATGCCGGGGGCGACCTGGCTTCGACGTGGGTTGCAAAGCAGAGCAGGGCATACCGAGGACCAGTTACCTCGTAAATACATCTGGAAACCAATAGTCGCAAACGACGAAAACTACGCTCTAGCCGCTTAAATCCGGCTGGACTTCGCACCGGTGGGCCTCAACGCCGGGTCTGGCAACAGACAGCGAAGCCATTAACGAGGATCGCGTCCGGTAGGGTCACTTTATCGAACGCTAAACAATAGGTGACTCGCCTGTCATCAGCCCGCCGGTTGGCGGATGCCAGGTCAAATCAAATAACATGGCTAAGTATGTAGAACTGCCTGTAGAGGACTTGCGGACGCGGGTTCAATTCCCGCCGCCTCCACCATTTAATAATCCAATAAAATCCAGCGCCGTCCAAAAACCCGCCTAAGTGCGGGTTTTTTATTGCCTTATTTGTCCAGCAAGGGGTAAGATTGTCCAACAGCATCCAGCTCTAAGCAGGGGTAACTCTTCGGGGTAACCCCAATTTCTGAAATTGAGTTACCCCTATGCACCTGACTGATACTGCAATACGCAATGCAAAGCCTGACGCCAAGCCCGTCAAATTGTTCGGTGGGCGAGGGCTTTTCTAGATTGGTACCCCTTCCTGGGGTAAGTATCTATACTTCAAAGGCGTTGCGGGCGGGGTAGCGTGGCCCGTTTCGCGCGCGCACGGTGCCGCGGCCCTTGCAGAGGAACCGCGGCTGCGGCTACTGTCACCGGGAGGAGAGCGGGCAATGGATGACGATCACGACCATCCCCGGGGCACCGTGCTGTCGGTACGCGGCAGCGTGGTGGATGCCCGCTTCCCCGGCGGTCTTCCGGGGTTCCACAATGAGTTGCGCGCCGGGGCTGACCGCAAGGTCGTGGTCGAAGTGGTCAGCCATGTCGACCCGGAGACCGTCCGCGGCGTTGCCATGAACCCCACCGCGGGGCTGGCCCGCGGCACTCCGATCTACGACTCGGGCCATCCGCTGCGGGTGCCGGTGGGCGAACGGATGCTGGGCCGCGTGGTCAACGTGTTCGGCGATTCGATCGATGCCGGCGAAGACCTGCGTGGCGGCGAGTGGCGCCCCCTGTACGGGCAGCCGGTGCCGCTGGCCGGTCAAGGCGCCACCTCGGAAATCTTCGTCACCGGCATCAAGGCCATCGACCTGCTGACACCGCTCGAGCGTGGCGGCAAGGCCGGCCTGTTTGGCGGCGCCGGCGTGGGCAAGACGGTGCTGATCACCGAGCTGATCCACAACGTCGCCGGCCGCCACCGCGGGGTTACGGTGTTCTGCGGCATCGGCGAGCGCTCGCGCGAGGCCGAGGAGATGGTGCGCGACGTGTATCAGGCTGGCGTGCGCGACAACACCGTGCTGATGTTCGGGCAGATGAACGAGCCGCCCGGCGCGCGCTTCCGGGTCGGGCATGCGGCGCTGACCGTGGCTGAATACTTTCGCGACGATGCCCGTCAGGACGTGTTGCTGCTGATTGACAACGTGTTCCGCTTCATCCAGGCCGGCTCCGAGGTTTCGGGCCTGCTCGGGCGGCTGCCTTCGCGCATGGGCTACCAGCCCACCCTGGGCACGGAACTGGCCGAGCTCGAAGAGCGCATCTGCACCACGAAACACGCGGCGATCACCTCGGTGCAGGCGGTGTACGTGCCAGCGGATGATTTCACCGACCCGGCCATTACCCACACCTTCGGCCACCTGTCGGCGCTGATCGTGCTCTCGCGCGATCGCGCCAGCCAGGGCTTCTATCCGGCCGTGGATCCGCTGCGCTCGGAATCGAAGATGCTGACCCCGCCGATGGTGGGCGAGCGCCACTACGCCGTGGCACGCAAGGTGCGCGAGACCCTGGCCAGCTACGACGAACTCAAGGACGTGATCGCCATGCTCGGGCTGGAAGAGCTGTCGCGGGCCGATCAGCACCGGGTCCACCGGGCACGGCGGCTGGAACGGTTTCTGACCCAGCCGTTCTTCACCACCGGGCAGTTCACCGGCAAGGGAGGCAGCATGGTGGATCTGGAGGACACGCTGGACGGCTGCGAGCGCATCCTCAACGATGAGTTTGCCGATTATCCCGAGCAGGCGCTGTACATGATCGGCGCGGTGGATGAGGCGAAGAAGCCATGAACATGCGGGTCAGGGTTATCGTGCCCTCGGGTGCGCTGGCGGAGCAGCAGGCCGCGAAGCTGGTGGCCGAGGCGCGTGACGGATCGTTCTGCCTGCTGCCGCGTCACGTCGACTTCGTGGCGGCGCTGGTTCCCGGCATCGTCACCCTCACCTCAGCCGAGGGTGAAGAGACCTTCTTCGCGATTGACGAGGGCCTGCTGGTCAAGCACGGAGCGGACGTACGGGTGTCCACCTGGAACGCCCTGCAGGGTAAATTGGGCGAGCTGCAGCAGGCGGTGCTCGCGCAGTTCCACGAACAGGGCGAGCAGGAGCAGGAGGCCCGCCACGCCTTGGACCGGCTGGAGGCCAGCCTGGTGCAGCAAGTCCTGGACTGGGAGGGGCGCCGATATGGCTGAGCGCGAGCGGAAGTCTTCGACCAGCAATCGCGGGCTGGGCGAGAAGATCGGGGCCCGGGAATCGCGCAAGGTCCAGGTACGCAGCACGCGGGACCGCACCCTCTGGCACGGCCTGGGGGCGGCCGGAATCGTCGGCTGGTCGGTGGCTGTGCCGACCGTGGCCGGGGTGCTTCTGGGGCTGTGGATCGATCGCAACTGGCCCGGGGATATCTCCTGGTCACTGGCGCTATTGCTCGGCGGGGTCGCGCTGGGTTGCTTCAACGCGTGGCACTGGGTAAATCAGGAGTCCAGGATGATCGAGAAGGAAGAAACGGAACAGGAGGCCGACCGGTGAGCGCGGTGCTGCCTCTGCTGCTGGCGCTGGTGGCGGGCCTCGGGTTGGGCCTGTTCTATTTCGGCGGCTTGTGGCTGACCGTCAGGCGACTCGGCCGCGCGCGCAGCCCGACGCTGTTGTTCGCGGTGAGCTTCGCGGTGCGCACGGCGCTGGTGGTGGCGGGAATGTACGTGGTGATGGGCGGAAGCTGGCAGCGCGTGCTGGCGTGCCTGGCCGGCTTCATCACCGTCCGCCAGATCATGATGTCGCGGCTGTGCCTCGACCGACCGCCGGAAGCACGCCGGGAAGGGGGCGTGGAACCGTGAGCATCACCCCTGACACGATCATCTACTGGCAGCTTGGCTCGTTCGCAATCAGCGCCACTCTGGTGTACACCTGGATGGTGATGGCGTTCCTGTCGCTTGGCTCCTGGCTGGTGACGCGCAAGCTGTCGAGCGCGACGTCGGTGTCGCGTGGACAGATCTTGCTGGAAATCGTGCTGAGCGGTATCCGCGAGCAAATCCGGGACGTGGTCGACGCCGACCCGGACCGCTACCTGCCTTTCATCGGCACGCTGTTTCTGTTCATCTTGGTCTCGAACGTGCTGGAGGTGGTGCCGGGCTTCCGGGCACCCACCGGCTCGCTGTCGACCACCACCGCCCTAGCCCTCTGCGTGTTCTTCGCAGTCCCGGCGTTCGGGATCGCGGCCAACGGCCTGCGCGGCCATCTCAAGTCCTACCTGCAGCCGACCCCGTTCCTGCTGCCTTTCAACATCATCTCGGAAATCACGCGGACGATCTCGCTGGCGATCCGCTTGTTCGGCAACATGATGAGCGGTACGATGATTGCGGCGGTGGCGATGGTGATCGCGCCGGTGTTCTTTCCGGTCATCATGAATGTCCTGGGCCTGCTGATCGGCGTGATCCAGGCGTACATCTTCTCGATTCTGGCCCTGGTCTACATCGTTTCGGCCACCCGCGCCCACGAGGAGCAGCTCGGGGGAGCACCCAACGAAAAAGGAGACACTATCCGTGGAAAGCCTTGAACTGATCGGCATGATCTCAATCATCATGGCGGGGGCCACCGTCGGCATCGGCGCTCCGATCACCGGCATCGCCGAAGGTTGGGCGATCTCGCGCGCGATGAGCGCGCTGGCCCAGCAGCCCGACGCCGCGCCGGTGATCTCACGCACGTTGTTCATCGGGTTGGCGATGACCGAATCCTCGGCGATCTACTGCTTCGTCGTGTCGATGATCCTGATCTTCGCCAACCCGTTCTGGAACCACTTCCTGGGGCTCGCAGGAGGCTGACCATGGCGGTGGACTGGTTCACGCTGATTGCCCAGATCATCAACTTCCTGGTTCTGGTCTGGTTGCTCAAGCGCCTGTTCTACGATCGGATCATCGGCGCCATGGATGCGCGCGAGGCGGACATCGCCAGCCGCCTGGAGGCGGCCTCGCGCTCGCGCGCGGCCGCCGAAACCGAAGCCGGACAGTACCGGGCCAGGAACCGTGAGTTCGAACAGCAGCGCGAACAGATGCTCGAGCGCGCCGGCGAGGAGGCCGAGACTCGACGCCAGGAGCTGCTGGAGGACGCGCGCCTGCAGATCGGCAACGCCCAGGAGCAGTGGCTCAGGACGCTGGAGCGCGAGCGCCAGGGCCTGCTGCAGGATTTCCGCGAACGCCTGGGGCAGGGCGTATTCACCCTGGCCGGCCAGGGACTAAAGGAGCTTGCCGACGCGGATCTGGAAGCACAGGTGCTGAAGGTGTTCACGCAGCGGATCCGGAACCTCGACCCGGAGCAGCGCGAGGCCATCATCGCGACGATCCGTGACTCCGATAACGAGGTTGAGGTCCGCACCGCCTTTGCGCTTGGAACACAGGCGCGGGAGGAGCTGGTCGCCACGCTGGGCGAGCACCTGGGCGGTGATGTCAAGGCGCGCTTCGGCACCGATCCGCAGCTGATCTGCGGGATCGAGCTGCGCGCCCGCTCGCACCGCCTGGCCTGGAGCCTCGATTCGTACCTGGAAGGACTGGAGGCGCGGGTCTTCGAGGCCCTGGACGAGAGCGCCTGGAACCATGCCGCCGGCCGGTAAGCCAGCAGTATCCGGTGCTCCGCGCGAGCCGCTGCGCGAGTCCGCCGGACAGGCGCTGGACGTCATCGAACAGGTGCTGGCAACCACGCGCGCGGAACTGGCGAGCCGCGAGCTCGGGCGGGTGGTCTCGGTCGGCCCGGGGGTGGCGCGGGTGCGCGGCCTGCCCGGGGTTCAGGCAGAGGAGTTGGTGAGCCTGCACGGCGGCCTGCTTGGCCTGGCCTACAACCTCGACCCGGACGAGGTCGGCGTGGTGCTGCTGGGCGCAGGCACGGAACTCGCTGCGGGCAGCTTCGTCCACCGTACCGGCCGCATCCTCGACGTGCCGGTCGGCGCCGAACTGGTTGGCCGTGTGGTCGACGCGCTGGGCAATCCGCTCGACGAACTCGGGCCGGTGCGCAACCGCAAGCGCCGCCCGGTGGAGCGGCCGTCGCCGCCGATCCTGCACCGTGCGCCGGTCACCCGGCCGCTGCAGACCGGGCTGAAAGTGATCGATTCGCTGCTGCCGATCGGCCGCGGCCAGCGCGAGCTGATCCTTGGCGACCGCCAGACCGGCAAGACCGCGATCGCTCTGGACACCATCCTCAACCAGCGCGCCAGGGACGTGGTGTGCGTGTATTGCAGCATCGGCCAGCGCAGCTCGGCGGTGGCCGAGTTCATCTCGCACCTGCGCCGCCATGACGCCCTGTCCTACAGCGTCGTCGTGGTCGCCTCGGGCGACGAGCCGCCGGGGGTCCAGTACATTGCCCCATATGCGGCGACCACCATGGCCGAGTACTTCATGGAGCAGGGCCGCGACGTGCTGATTGTCTACGACGACCTCACCCGCCACGCGCGTGCATATCGCGAACTGTCCCTGCTTATGCGCCGACCGCCGGGCCGGGAGGCCTACCCCGGCGACATTTTCTACGTGCATTCGCGGCTGCTGGAACGCGCAACGCAGCTGCGCGCCGAGCGCGGCGGTGGATCCCTGACCGCGCTGCCAATCGCCGAGACCCAGTCCCAGAACATCTCTGCCTACATTCCCACCAACCTGATTTCGATCACCGACGGCCAGATCGTCCTGTCGCCGCAGCAGTTCCGCAAGGGCATCCTGCCGGCCGTGAACGCGGGCCGCTCGGTGTCGCGGGTGGGCGACAAGGCGCAGCTGCCGTGCTACCGCGCGGTGGCCGGGGAACTGCGGCTATCCTACGCGCAGTTCGAGGAGCTGGAGGTCTTCGCCCGCTTCGGAACGCGACTGGACGAGGCCTCGGTCACCACGCTCGAACGCGGCCGCCGCGTGCGCGAGGTATTCCAGCAGCTCCAGTACCAGCCCATGCCGGTCGCCGAGCAGGTCGCGGTGCTGCTGGCCGCCAGCGAGGGTCTGCTGAACCCGGTACCGGTGGAACAGATTGCCGAAGTGGAGCGGGCGATCCGCGCCAGCGTCACCGACCAGCTTCCGGAGGTCTGCCGGCGCATGGAGTCCGGCGAGCCGCTTGGCGACGAGGACCGCGCGGAACTGCTGCGCGTGATCCGCTCCGTGCTCGCAGCCATCGCGGAACCTGCGCCATGACCCAGACCCTGGAGTCGATGCGCCGCCGGATCAGCACCGCCGAGGACCTGTACGGCGTGGTCCGGGTGATGAAGGCTCTGGCCGCCTCCAGCGTGCGCCAATACGAGGCCGCGGTCGAGTCGCTGGCCGAGTACAACCGTACCATCGAGGCCGGCCTGCAGATAGCCCTGCGCAACCGCCCGGAATCCATCGCGCCCGAGGTCGCGGGCGGCGACCGCCAGATGGTGATCGTGGTCGGCTCCGACCA